>NZ_WLUL01000022.1:0-133185 GCF_009706585.1 Providencia sp. wls1916 | reverse complement strand
AAAGACACCTTCGGGTTGTGAGGTTAAGCGACTAAGCGTACACGGTGGATGCCTAGGCAATCAGAGGCGATGAAGGACGTGCTAATCTGCGATAAGCGTCGGTAAGGTGATATGAACCGTTACAACCGACGATTTCCGAATGGGGAAACCCAGTGCAATTCGTTGCACTATCGTTTGATGAATACATAGTCAAACGAAGCGAACCGAGGGAACTGAAACATCTCAGTACCTCGAGGAAAAGAAATCAACCGAGATTCCCCTAGTAGCGGCGAGCGAACGGGGAGCAGCCCAGAGTCTTAATCAGCATTAGCATCAGGAGAACGGTCTGGAAAGGCCGGCAGTAAAGGGTGATAGCCCCGTATCCGAAGGTGTTAGTGTTGTGAACTCGACGAGTAGGGCGGGACACGTGTTATCCTGTCTGAATATGGGGGGACCATCCTCCAAGGCTAAATACTCCTGATTGACCGATAGTGAACCAGTACCGTGAGGGAAAGGCGAAAAGAACCCCGGCGAGGGGAGTGAAATAGAACCTGAAACCGTGTACGTACAAGCAGTGGGAGCACCCTTGTGGTGTGACTGCGTACCTTTTGTATAATGGGTCAGCGACTTATATTCTGTAGCAAGGTTAACCGTATAGGGGAGCCGTAGGGAAACCGAGTCTTAACTGGGCGAATGAGTTGCAGGGTATAGACCCGAAACCCGGTGATCTAGCCATGGGCAGGTTGAAGGTTGGGTAACACTAACTGGAGGACCGAACCGACTAATGTTGAAAAATTAGCGGATGACTTGTGGCTGGGGGTGAAAGGCCAATCAAACCGGGAGATAGCTGGTTCTCCCCGAAAGCTATTTAGGTAGCGCCTCGTGAACTCATCTTCGGGGGTAGAGCACTGTTTCGACTAGGGGGTCATCCCGACTTACCAACTCGATGCAAACTACGAATACCGAAGAATGTTATCACGGGAGACACACGGCGGGTGCTAACGTTCGTCGTGAAGAGGGAAACAACCCAGACCGCCAGCTAAGGTCCCAAAGTCATAGTTAAGTGGGAAACGAAGTGGGAAGGCTCAGACAGCCAGGATGTTGGCTTAGAAGCAGCCATCATTTAAAGAAAGCGTAATAGCTCACTGGTCGAGTCGGCCTGCGCGGAAGATGTAACGGGGCTAAACTATGCACCGAAGCTGCGGCAGCGATATGTAAATATTGTTGGGTAGGGGAGCGTTCTGTAAGCCTGTGAAGGTGTACTGTGAGGTATGCTGGAGGTATCAGAAGTGCGAATGCTGACATAAGTAACGATAATGCGGGTGAAAAACCCGCACGCCGGAAGACCAAGGGTTCCTGTCCAACGTTAATCGGGGCAGGGTGAGTCGACCCCTAAGGCGAGGCAGAAATGCGTAGTCGATGGGAAACGGGTTAATATTCCCGTACTGGTGATAATTGCGATGGGGGGACGGAGAAGGTTAGGCTGGCCGGGCGACGGTTGTCCCGGTTTAAGGATGTAGGCAGGTGAATTAGGCAAATCCGGTTCACTATATGCTGAGGTCTGATGACGAGTCACTACGGTGGCGAAGTAGCTTATACCCCGCTTCCAGGAAAAGCCTCTAAGCTCTAGATTATCATTAATCGTACCCCAAACCGACACAGGTGGTCAGGTAGAGAATACTCAGGCGCTTGAGAGAACTCGGGTGAAGGAACTAGGCAAAATGGTGCCGTAACTTCGGGAGAAGGCACGCTGGCATTAGGTGAAGTGATTTACTCATGGAGCTGAAGCCAGTCGCAGATACCAGCTGGCTGCAACTGTTTATTAAAAACACAGCACTGTGCAAACACGAAAGTGGACGTATACGGTGTGACGCCTGCCCGGTGCTGGAAGGTTAATTGATGGGGTTATCCGTAAGGAGAAGCTCTTGATCGAAGCCCCAGTAAACGGCGGCCGTAACTATAACGGTCCTAAGGTAGCGAAATTCCTTGTCGGGTAAGTTCCGACCTGCACGAATGGCGTAATGATGGCCAGGCTGTCTCCACCCGAGACTCAGTGAAATTGAACTCGCTGTGAAGATGCAGTGTACCCGCGGCAAGACGGAAAGACCCCGTGAACCTTTACTATAGCTTGACACTGAACATTGAGCCTTGATGTGTAGGATAGGTGGGAGGCTTTGAAGCGTGGACGCCAGTCTGCGTGGAGCCAACCTTGAAATACCACCCTTTAATGTTTGATGTTCTAACGTAGCCCCGTAATCCGGGGTGCGGACAGTGTCTGGTGGGTAGTTTGACTGGGGCGGTCTCCTCCCAAAGAGTAACGGAGGAGCACGAAGGTTGGCTAAGCATGGTCGGACATCATGCGGTTAGTGCAAAGGCATAAGCCAGCTTGACTGCGAGAGTGACGGCTCGAGCAGGTACGAAAGTAGGTCTTAGTGATCCGGTGGTTCTGTATGGAAGGGCCATCGCTCAACGGATAAAAGGTACTCCGGGGATAACAGGCTGATACCGCCCAAGAGTTCATATCGACGGCGGTGTTTGGCACCTCGATGTCGGCTCATCACATCCTGGGGCTGAAGTAGGTCCCAAGGGTACGGCTGTTCGCCGTTTAAAGTGGTACGCGAGCTGGGTTTAGAACGTCGTGAGACAGTTCGGTCCCTATCTGCCGTGGGCGTTGGAAGATTGAAAGGGGCTGCTCCTAGTACGAGAGGACCGGAGTGGACGCACCACTGGTGTTCGGGTTGTCATGCCAATGGCATTGCCCGGTAGCTAAGTGCGGAAGAGATAACCGCTGAAAGCATCTAAGCGGGAAACTTGCCTTGAGATGAGTCTTCCCTGACTCTTTAAGGGTCCTAAAGGAACGTTTAAGACTAAGACGTTGATAGGTTGGGTGTGTAAGCGTAGCGATACGTTGAGCTAACCAATACTAATGAACCGTGAGGCTTAACCTGACAACACCGAAGGTGTTTTCGAGAAGAGAGATTAAGTTGATTTTCAAAGAAAGTGAGAAGCCGAAAGGTAGACACACAGCTTGTTCAGGATTGATATTCTGGTTTAAGAGAAAACTTAGACGGGAATAAACAGAATTTGTCTGGCGGCAATAGCGCGGTGGTCCCACCTGACCCCATGCCGAACTCAGTAGTGAAACGCCGTAGCGCCGATGGTAGTGTGGGGTCTCCCCATGTGAGAGTAGGGAACTGCCAGACATTAAATTAAAGCTTATTGCGAAGCAATAAGTTGCTGAAAGGCAAAAAGAATAAGTGGAGCGGTAGTTCAGTTGGTTAGAATACCTGCCTGTCACGCAGGGGGTCGCGGGTTCGAGTCCCGTCCGTTCCGCCACTTATAGCAAGCCCCGTGATGAAAATCACGGGGTTTTTGTTTTTCTACGATACATGTAATACAGCAATTTCTAACTATATTTTCTCCCTGTCCTCACACAGCTCACTCTGCTATAGTGATCTCTTCTAGATTTTTTTGTTTATTATGAGCGAACAAATATTACTTAAAGTTTTGATATAGAGTATAACCTGCCACTGAACCCGCTACATCATAAGCAAAATCATGCCAACTCCAGCCAGTACCTGCTGGTCGGCTATCATAAAGTTCTTTCGCTGCACCTAGCGAAATCGAAAATAACATACCGAATTGTGCTGCTTGCCGATGTTGCATGTTCTGCCTATCCGCATACGCATTACCAGCAGCAGCCATTGCAGCAGAAAAGGCAAAGTGCTGCGCCTTATCTTTTCCCTGCCAATTATCATTTGACCAATGGAAGCCTGAACAGCCAGTCATTACTATTAAGGAGCAACTTAAAGCTAATGTTTTATAAGAGAGATTTGGCATATATCTTGGCCCTCTACAGCAACTGATAAGTTAGAGTTCGCTAGATAATAAAAAGCGCCACATGAGCGGCGCTTTAGAGAGTCAATTATTAAAGTATTCGACTAATGAGTCGATCAACTCGGATACGTCGTAATCGACGGATCAGTTTTTTCACTTTAACAGGGTAGGTTTGAATGCTATCCAGCTCGCGATAATGATGAACAACTTTAGTATGGACTCGGATGCAATCAAGCTCGTGTTGGCGTTGTTCTTGGAGCTGCTGTTTTGGATCGTGGATTAATACCGCATTTTCCAAATCTAATCCCCAAGCCCGTGGATTCAGGTTATTACCTGTAATCAGCTGCCATTGATTATCAACCCACATTCCTTTCAGGTGATAGGTGTTGTCACCATCTTTCCATAAACGAACTGTCAGTTGCTCACTATCAATAAAACGCTGCAAACGGCTAACAAACTTACGTAAGTTTATTTCATAGAGATAAGGCAAAGCACCGATGATTTTAAAAGGCTCTTCAGGTGGAATATAGAAGTCGTTAGCGGTTTTATCACCAATAATGATTTCAACTTTCTTTCCATCACGCAGTAACTTGCTGATAATTCTTACTAAGACAGCAGGTAAATTAAAATATGGTGTACAGATAGTTAACTTTTCAGCGGTTGAGCTCATTAAATGGGTGATAGTACGATTTAACTCGTTTTTTTTACCTAGGCCAACAAATGGAGTAACGGCGAGTTCATCATTAGATGCATTACCTGCAAATTGGTAATTAACGCCTCTTAATGACAAACGAAATTGCTTGATTAACCCTTTAAATTCCGCTGTTTTTGGTCTGCTAGGCGTATTGAGTAGATGAATAGCATCCGATGATAAAAGAGAATCATCAATGAATTTTTTCATCGTTGCAGTGAGCTGACTATTTTTGATGAGATGATATCTATCGTAGCGGTATTTTTCATGACGATGCAGGTAGACATCATTGATGCTAGCCCCGCTATATAGAAGCGTATCATCAAATAAGAAACCTTTTAAATGCAGTACTCCTAATGCTTCACGCGTGTTTACGGGGATCCCGAAAACAGGGATCTCAACATCAGGGTATTGCTGAGAAACTTCATAATACCAATCGGCATTAGTCAGATTAGCAGCAGCGCCAATTCGGCCGCGCTGAGCTCGGTGCCAATCAACTAGAATTTTAATATCTAGATTAGGATTTGCTTGTTTAGCGGCATACAGAGCATGAAGGATGTCTTTACCCGCATCATCTTTTTCTAAATACAGCGCCGTAATGTAGACTGTATTTTTAGCTTGCGAGATCTGTTCAAGCAGAGCACCACGAAAATCTTCCGTCTTATAGAGCGTTTTAACATCATCAACCGACTGAGACAATTTAGGCATGCTTGCCAAGTGTTGTTGATGTTTTGCTTGTTTTAGTTTTGACAACATCACAGTGTGAATTTTCTCTTGTTAGTCTAATAGCAAATCGCTTTATACAAATATTTAAGCGAATGATCTGTCGATGATATCATATTTACACCATTCATTAGGAATAAATTGACCATTGGTTTACTTACTATACAGATTACGGTTTATTCCTAACGCTAATTATAGATGCAGGGTGAGATTTACGACACCATCCTCAAATTGAACATCAATTTGGAATCCTAATTTTTTTGCCAAGCTGATCATATTACGATTCTCTGGCATGGTGATCGCTGTCAGCTTCTTAATGCCATGTCCGCGGGTGTAGTTAAGCAGTTTTTGCATTAATTGATAACCGAGCGTTTGCCCTTTCATATCTGAACGAACTAAAACGGCAAACTCAGCTTCTTGGTTATCAGGATCTGCCATTGCGCGAGTTACGCCGATAATTTCAGGTTGTGTATCACTATTTTTAACAGCGACAAACGCCATTTCTCGGTCGTAATCGATTTGTGTCATATTCGCGAGATCATCATGAGTGAATTCACTGATTTCACTGAAATAACGGTAATAAAGGTCTTCTTTAGTGACTTGCTCAATAAAGGATTTTAAGAGTGGTTCATCTTCAGGAAGAATCGGTCTTAGCAAGCAAGTTAGGTCATCTTTTAGGTTAATGGTCTCTTCAAGCTCATTAGGATAAGGACGGATGGCAAGCCGAGTATCTGGAATGTTACTTGCTGAGTTCAATGTCATTGAAACATCAAGTAATGTGAATTCATCACCAGCCGCAAGTAGTGGATGTATATCTAATCGGCTGATGTTAGGGCAATCAATGATTAAGTTAGAGACACGAACTAATAAGCTGGCTAGCCCCGGAATATCTAATGGTTCTAGAGCACTACGGGCTTTAATTTTATGTCCTTTGATTGCATTAATGACCAAGTAACGAGCTAGCGCTAAGTTTAGTGGCGGAAGAGCTACGGCAGCCTGACTCTCTTGTTGCCACTCTATGCCCCCTTCGCCAAGCATGATTAATAAACCAAAAACAGGATCAAGCTCAACAGCGATTCGTAGCTCTTGAGCTCCTGCGCGATTCGCCATGCTTTGTACTAATAAGCCCTCAATTCGAGCTTGTGGGTAGTTGGTCGAGACTCGTTCAATGATGGCATTGGCAGCTTCAGAGACTTCTTTGGCATTCCTTAAATAGAGCATAACGCCCTGAACTTCTGATTTATGCACAATGTCAGGAGAACGTAATTTTAGTGCAACGGGATAGCCAATCTTTTCTGCGATTTCAACGGCCTGTTCGCTGGAATGAGCAATCCATGTCGGTAAGCTGTTTAAGCCATAAGCTTTTAAGATTGGTTGAACTTCATGGGTATCTAAATGCAGCTTGTTATTTTCAATGGCTTGCATGATACAGGTATGTGCTTGCTGAGTATTTGCGGTTATCCCGACAGGCAGCGCAGGGGTTTCTTTTAATTGTTTTTGGTTACGGCGATATTCCACCATATGCATATAGGCGGTGATTGCACCTTCTGGCGTTCGGTAAGTTGGGATCCCAGCTTCGCTGAAGAGCCTTCTTGCCTCTTGAGAAGAATATTCCCCGCACCAGTTTGTGAGGATAGTTAACCATTTACCCCGAGGATGTTGTTTAATGGTTTTGATCACTTTTTCTGCCATGGATTTACTTTGTGTAATGGCACTTGGTGTATGGATCAAAAGCAACGCATCATGATCGTGGCTATCGAGCATTTTGTTTAATACGTTGAGATACCTATCCACAGTGGCATCGTCGCCGAGGTCAATCGGGTTTTGGGTAGATAAATCTAATGGTAATAGAGAACTTAATTCGTTTTCAGTTTCTACACTGAGTTTTGCAAGTTTTCCATTACGTAGAAGTAGTTCATCGAGTGCCATTGCGGCAGGTGCTGAGCCGTTGCTCATAATCGATAAACGTTCTCCTCGTAGCGGAGTCATATAACTTAGTGTTTCTACCGCAGAAAACATTTCGTGGGTATCTTGGACTCGCAGTAAACCAGCCCGTTGAATCGCAGCATCATAAGCGGCATCTAAACTTGGTTTTTCACCGAGAAGCTCTTGCGCTTTGTGTGTTCGCCCGCTTTTGATAACGAGGATCGGTTTGTTACGGGATGCACTACGAGAAGATGATAAAAAGCGTCTAGCATCACTAATGTTTTCTAAATAAAGCAAGATAGCGCTGGTTTTGCTATCTCGAGCAAGATAGTCCAGTAGGTCATCAATATCGATATCAATGCTATCGCCAAGGGCAATAAAATAGGAAAAACCGATATCGCGATGGCGCGCCCAATCTAAGACTGTATTTGAGACTGCGGCAGATTGTGAAATAAATGCTAGTTTACCTTTCAAAATAGGGATTGGGGAAAAGCTGGCATTTAGCCCTTGCCATGGTGCAAAGAAGCCTAAGCTATTCGGACCTAATAAACGAATTTGGTATTGCTGAGCCACCTTTTTCAGTTCATTAAATTGAATAGAAGGGGACGATAAGATAATGACGACATTACAACCTGCCTCACCAAGCTGGCGGAGACATTCAACATTGCGAGAATAGTGAGTGCAGATCACTGCAAGATCAGGCTTGAGTGGGAGTTTATCAATTGAGGGATAAGCAAGGACGCCAAGAATGGAGTTCCTGTTCGGGTTAACGGGCAGAATAGGGCCTTTGAAACCACTGCTGAGTAAGTTTTTCATCATCACAGATCCTGCTCGGCTAGGATCTTCTGAAGCGCCCACGACAACGATAGATTTTGGTCTAAACAATGACTCTAGCTGACTCACTAACCCCATGGCGGTAAACCTTTTTGTGGTGAGCGAAAACCCGCTCAATTGATTTTGAGTTCGTAAGCAACGCTATACGATACGTTGCTGGAATACCATGTCGTATATTGTGCCGTATATTGTGGGAAGCGCCAGTTTATCGAGGGAATTTTATTGAATATTACAAGCACCTTCACGTTTTGCTGTGAAGGTGATTTTCAAAATAGAAATTGCTGGAAAGCGAGGCATATAAATAACGTAAAAAATGCCTATAAGGAGTTATTCTTGGGGCTGAGACAAAAGCATTTGAGCGGTTGGATGATGCGGTTTCCCCTCTAAGTATTTACGGCGAAACAGATTGAAATGCGTGAATAACGCTTGGGATGCATCAATATCGCCAGCTTGTTCTAGCACGGTAGCAGCGACTTCAGCAGTGCAGTGTTGCTCTTCCCGCGATGGTGTACGCAGCAGGTAGTCGGTTCTCGCTTTCGTATTGATAGACAACATTGGAATTTGATCCAAATAAGGGCTTTTGCGGAACATCTTACGCGCTTCTGGCCAAGTACCATCTAACAGAATAAACAATGCAGGTTTGTCAGAAAGCGTCGGTTCATTGACGACAATGCGATCCGTTTGCGCGTAGCTTTCTGGGAAAATCAGATAAGGCTGTCTACTCTTATCTTGCAGAGCGGCTAACAGCTGGTTGTTAGGATCTGTTCTTGACCATTGATATGCCTGAGTATCAGGAAGCACATCGGCAATGAGTTTTCCGGTGTTGCTGGGTTTAAAGACTTCACCATCAAACATAATCAGACAAAATTGGCTTTTTGCTTGTGCAGAAACCGTTTCTTCACAGAGACACTGTGGCACGGGGAGTAAGCAATATTGACAGCGTTTCACCCGGCAACCTCTTGCTTTAAAAGGTTTTGTAGAAAGGGCTAAGCGTTGTTGACGCAGGTGATAGACAGCGTTCTGACTCATGGTTGATGGGGCACTTTTCGTTGTGACAAAAATAAGGGGCATATTGTACGCAAAACGATTTGTCTACGATAGAAGTATATTCAATAACTTTTCGGTGAGATAATAGCGCGGATCGGTAGCGTAGCTTTGCAACTTCATGTAATCTTCGCGCCATAGCTTAGTAGGGGATAGCGATGAACGACACGAATGATTTTAGTGGTAAAAACGGCAAAGTAAAAGTGATGTATGTCCGTAGCGAAGAGCAGGACAACAATAAAGGTAATGATAAACGCCGTGGCGGTCGTGATGATAAGCGCGATGATAGACGCGGTGATAAGCGTTCAGGTGGGCGTAACGACCGCAATGATCGCAACGACCGTTCTGGTCGCTCTGGTCGTCCAGAAGGTGGTCGCTCAGAACGCCGTTCTGACAATGACAGACGCTCAAGTAATCGCGATAGCGCACCACGTGGAGAGCAATCTCCATGGCGTACAGTTTCAAAACCAGGCAGTGATGAATTAGAAAACGACCACGGTGGTATTTCAGGAAAAAGCCAAATTGATCCTGAGCAGTTACGTAAACAGCGCCAAGAAGAGACACGTATTTACGGCGAAAATGCTTGCCAAGCGATGTTTAAAAACCGTCCAGATGGCATTGTCCGTGCGTGGTTCTTGCAGTCAGTCACCCCACGTTTTCGTGATGCATTAAAATGGATGGCAGCAAACCGCAAAGCGTACCATGTTGTTGATGAAGAAGAGTTAACAAAAGCGTCTGGTACTGAGCACCACGGCGGTGTGTGCTTTATCATCAAAAAACGCGGTGGTATGGCAGCAGAAACCTACTTAGAAAATGCGGTCGATACCGATTGTGTTTTAGCGCTGGAAGATGTTGGTAACCCGCATAACCTTGGTGGGATCATGCGTAGCTGCGCTCACTTTGGTGTGAAAGGTGTGATTTTACAAGATGCAGGAATGCTGGAATCAGGTGCGGCAATTCGTACCGCTGAAGGCGGCGCGGAGCATATTAAAGCCATTGATGCGGATGGTTTCACCCCAACACTGAATAAATTCCGTGAAGCGGGCTATACCATCGTCACGACATCAAGCCATAAAGGTAGTCAGGACATTGCTAAGGTTCAATTACCGAAGAAAATGGTGTTGGTGTTAGGTCAAGAGAGTGATGGTTTAAGTGACAGCACATGGGATCAGGGTGATATGAGCCTGTACATTGGCGGAACAGGTAAAGTTGAAAGCCTGAACGTCTCTGTAGCAACAGGGATTATGCTTTCTCAGTGGTGGTCACAAAATAAAGTTAAGTAATGACTTACTGACTTGAGCTATCCTAAAAAAACCATACACAAAAATGTGTATGGTTTTTTTTCATTTGGATTACATACCGGCTAGTGAGCTCCGCCACCATCTTTTGAACCAGCACCGAATGGTGGTTTGGCAAACCATACAATCACCATTAACAGAATAAACACGCCAGCGGACATCCAGAAAATTTCATTAGCAGAAATAATTAGCCCTTGCTCAGTAATTGAACGCGCAATATATGCAGCACTTTGCTGCTCATTCATTCCTATTTGCGCCAACTCACTGTACATATGTTGAGCATTTGGATTATACGGGTTAACAAACTCTGTCAAATTTTCATGGTGCATTGCTTCACGCTGTGTCCACAACGTGGTGGTGATGGAGGTACCAATTGCACCCGCTAAGGTTCGCGTGAAGTTAGATAAGCTGGACGCTGATGCCATTCTTTCTGGTGGTAAACCTGATAATGTAATGGTCGTGAGTGGCATAAAGAAGCAGGCTATCGCTAAACCTTGAACGAACTGAGGCCATGCTGCTGCGGCAAATCCCATACCAGGCTCAAAGGTGTAAGCTCGCCAGTAATAGCAGACGGCATACATAATAAAACTGAATGTCACTAAATAACGCATATCAATACGGTTACCAAAGCGACCAATAATCGGCGTGATCAGCAGCGGCAAGAGACCGACGGGTGCGGAGGCTAACCCCGCCCAAGTTGCGGTATAGCCGTACACTTCTTGCAGCAACTGAGGCAATAGGACAATGGTACCGAAATAGAGCATATACGCCAAACTGAGCGCCAAACAACCGATAGTAAAATTACGCTCTTTAAAGAGGGAAAGGTCGATGACGGGATGCTCATCAGTCAGTTCCCAAACAATTAAGAAGGCTATCGCGACAACGGCGATAACGGTCAGAACGATGATCTCCGTAGAGTTAAACCAATCGAGCTCTTTCCCTTGGTCGAGCATAATCTGCAATGCACCAATCCCGACAACCAGTAAGACAAGCCCGACGGTATCAATTGGCTTGATCGCGATTTGAGTTTCACGTCCTTTAAGCGTTCGCATAATGGCAAAAATAATCGCGATACTAAAAGGAACGTTGATAAAGAAAATCCAGCCCCAGTGGTAGTTGTCACTAATATAGCCACCAAGAATAGGCCCACAAATCGGCGCAACCACAATGGTCATTGACCACAGTGCAAGAGCCATACTACGTTTGGCTGGTGGATAGTTATTGAGTAAGAGACTCTGAGACAAAGGAATGAGTGGACCTGCAACCAAACCTTGTAGGACGCGGAATAAAATCAGCATTTCTAAGCTGTTGGAGATCCCACACAACCATGAGGTAAGGGCGAAAAGCCCGGTAGACCATAAAAAGAGGCGAACTTCACCAATACGACGAGCTAACCAGCCAGTGATCGGAATAGAGATAGCATTCGCTACCCCAAACGATGTGATCACCCATGTGCCTTGTGAGTTAGATGCACCCAAGTTACCCGCAATTGTGGGGATAGCGACGTTAGCAATGGTCGAATCCAAAACTTGCATGAAAGTCGCCAAAGATAACGCAATGGTCATCCAAGCCAGTTTTGAGCCTGTTAACGGTGCATTTGTCACGTTAATGTCTCCGTTTACTTATTTGCCAGAGTTATTTTGAATAATCTCAGCAACAATTTTGTCAGCAGGAGACATATCAACCGCTAAAGCCGTTGTGTGATAAGCGGGCGTATCGCGCAGACCTTTGGATAACACTTTGCCGTCTTTATTGGCAGTATCCACTTCGACTTCGGTTGAGAGCCCAATACGTAGAGGGTATTCATCAAGTTGGGATTCATCGAGGGCGATACGTACTGGAAGGCGTTGAACCACTTTGATCCAGTTGCCGCTCGCGTTTTGAGCGGGTAATAATGAGAAAGCGCTTCCCGTCCCCATATCAAGCCCGACCACGGTGCCGTTGAATACCACATTTTTGCCATAGAAATCGGTAGTTACTTTGGCAGGTTGGCCAATGCGCATACTCGCTAATTGTGTCTCTTTAAAGTTGGCATCAATCCACATTCCGCTAGATGGCACAATTGCCATTAATGGGGTATTTGGCGTGATTTGTGAACCGACTTGCACACTACGGCGGGAAACATAACCGTCCACTGGGCTGACAATTTTGGTGCGTTGCAGGGCAAGCCATGCATTTCGCACTTGCGTTGCAGCTTGTTCAACAAGCGGCTGCTTTTCTAAAGCGGTATTGAGCACGATGGCTTGGTTGGCGTTGTACTGTTCAATCGCCACATCAAGCGCACCTTTCGCACTGATGACAGCTTCTCTCGCATGTTGAAGCTCTTCTTTACCGATTAAATTGCTGCTACCCAAGACTTCGCGGCGTTTTAAATCATTTTGTAAACGGGATAATTCAGAGCGTTTAACATCAATATTTGCTTGAAATTGGCGGCTATTGATAATGTGCTGTTGGGATTGTCGAACGCTGTTAGCAAGTTCAGTTTTGGCTTTTTCAAGAGCGAGTTCGGCATCTCTAGGATCTAACTCCACCAGTACCGTTCCACTTTTCACAAAATCGGTGTTATCGACATTGACTGTCATGACGCTACCGGATATTTGCGCTTGGATTTGAACTTGATTTCCAGCAACGTAAGCGTTGTCTGTTGATTCGTAATGGCGTAAGACGAGATACCAGTACGCAGTCCAACCGATGCCTATCGCGATAAAAATAACGGTTAGGAACATTAGTGCATTTCTGCGCTGTCTTTTTTTGTTTAATGGCGGCGTTTGCGTTTCAGGCAGATCCTCGCGTGCGCTCATACTGGTGGTTCCCCATATTCAATGGATAAAAATAACGACTGTTTCCAGCAGTTAGTGTTAACTACTGGAAACTAAGACGACAAATGATTTCGTTGCTCGATGGGATATCGCAATATATAACTGAAAGGATAATGAAATATATGTGAGTGAAAAGTTTTTTTTTCAGTTTAAGCCACAGAATGCCTCAAAAACATTAACCATGAAATATCTGTGGTCAATATTATCACTCTTTTATGCTATCGAGTTTTGCTAATAATTTGCGCATCAGCTTGTCGAGCAGTTGTTTTTCATCAGTATCCAATGAAGACCAAATATCGATCAATGCCTTATGCTGCGGCGGTAATAATCCACTGAGAAACTCAGAGCCTTTTTCCGTTAAGTGCAAATGCAGGCAGCGACGGTCGTTATGGCTTTCTTTACGCTCAATCCAACCATTTTTTTCTAATTCATCGGCAATACGTGTTGCGTTAGTCCGTGAAGAACCCAATGCTGCACTGAGTTCAGATGGCTGAATGCTATGAGAATCTTTAGTATCAAGGATCATGAGCGCCATAAATAGCGTTTCATTGACACCTTGAGCTCTTAGCATGTTATTACGTGATTCCAACAGTTTTCCATGAACGTGCATGCACAAGCGCGTCAATAAAATTTCTTGGTAAGGGATAGTATTTTCTTGTGAAGTTTGTTGCGCGACGCGAGCGTTAAGTAATTCTTCTGTCGGTGTAAATGAATTTTCCATTATTTGGATACCTTATTAGTTTCAGTTGGTAAGATTTCAACTGTAATCAACCATGTGAATGGTATATTAAAAGATAGAATTAGCAATTATACTTAATTAATTTCATCCATTTTATTTTGACAATGATACATCATTCATAAATTTTATGAATGTGTTTTAACGCATTTAGTATAGTTCAATTAACAATCACTGCTTTCTTACTATCATGTAGGTAAATAGATGAAAATATAATTGCGTTTTATACGACAAATAAAATCATATAAAACAATATATAATCACATCGCATTAACTCAATACCATTTTTTTTATTACTCAATAATTACAAGATAGAAGGATCTTTCTATTTTTTGAGGTAAATACCCTAAAAAGGCACCTAGGGTATTGAGTAATACCGAATTAATATTTTGTGGGTAAGAAGTATACCATCTGATAAAGATATACTTTTTGCTTAACTGTGTCACTTATTAACTTTTTCTAGGTAAATTATACCTTGAACCAATTATTTATCATTGTTAGCTATTTAACATGATGATTATTATCACAGAGATATAATAATAGGCTAAATAATGGGCATATGAATAATAGATCAGATATTAAATCTATAGCAGCCAAATAAATGACTGCTATAGATATAAATGAATGAAGGGATTACTGTTCAGAGGTAATAATTGGATCGAATCGAGCACCAATTGCCCAAATGATTAAACTGATACCTGTGATAACAACGCCTGAAATTGCTACGCCCATCCAACCTGCATGTTCATAGGCATAACCTGAAAGTAATGAACCTAGTGCTCCGCCAATAAAATAACTGGTCATATAGCCGGCAGTTAAGCGATTTCGTGCTTCAGGCATAATACGATAAAGTGTGCTTTGGTTAGTCACATGAACACCTTGGATGGCAAGATCAAGCACTAAGATGCCAATAATAAAAGCGATTAGTGAATATTTTGCCAGACCAATTGGGATCCATGAGAGCAATAATAGAATTAACCCAAGGGTAGTGACTAATTTGCCTTTACCTTTATCCACTAAGCGCCCTGCTTGGGTTGCCATTAATGCACCTGCTGCACCAACCAAACCAAATAACCCGATAGTACCCTCAGAATAATTAAAAGGCGGGCTGGCTAATAAGAATGCCATCGCAGTCCATAATAGCGCAAAGTTCGCGAAAGTGAGGGCGCCAAGCAGTGCGCGAGTTGCTAAGACTGGCGTAGTAAAAAACAGACGTCCGATAGAGCCAATGAGTTGAAAATAGTTAAGATCCGTTTTTTGGTGATAACGCGGTAATTTAAGCGCCAAAATTAGGATCAGGAACATCATTAATCCAAAGGCAACCCAGTAAATAGCTCGCCAACCGCCTATCATTGCCACGCCACCGGAGATAGTTCGAGCGAGTAAGATCCCAAGAAGTAGCCCGCTCATAATAGTACCCACTGCTTTGCCCCGTTGATGAGGCTTTGCAATAGAAGCTGCCATAGGAACAAGAACTTGGGCGACAACGGAGAATAGCCCTGTGAGAGCGGTACCGAGAAGAATTTGCCAAATATTATCAGAAAGCGCGGTGATTAATAAACCACTGGCTGACAATGTGGTCATCACGATGATCAATTTTTTACGTTCAAAAAGATCACCAAGAGGAACAAGGAAGAGTAATCCAACGGCGTAACCTAATTGTGCGGCGGTCACAATAAAGCCCGCCATGTTGGTTGTTAGGTTGAATTGGAGTGCGATAGTGTCTAGCAGGGGCTGTGCGTAATAATTACTGGCAACGACCAGCCCAGTGGCGATGGCCATTAAGAGCGTTAAGCCCGTAGTCAGTTCCGCTTGTGGTGTTTTCATGCTCATTATGCTTCGGATATGAATGTTATTTTATGATCTGTGGGTAGGCATCAAGCCTATCCCACTATGACCGTTTATAGTATTAATGATTTAAGTGATTTTATTATTTTTTTCAAAAGATTGATGCGAGATATTTTTGTTGATGTTATTCAAAAAAGCCAATCATCATCTTCAGTACTGACTGCTTTACCAATCACATAGGATGAACCTGAACCTGAGAAAAAGTCATGATTTTCGTTGGCATCAGGCGAGAGCGCCGATAAAATCTCTGGGCTAACTTGGGTTATTGAGTCAGGGAAAAGTGCTTCATAGCCCAAATTCATCAAGGCTTTATTCGCATTATAGTGAAGGAAGCTTTTCACATCTTCACTCCAGCCAACGCTATCATACAGCTCTTGGGTGTACTTGATTTCATTTTCATATAAATCAAACAAGAGCGAAAAAGTGAAATCCTTAATTTCATTGCGTTCTTGTTCAGAATAATGGACAAGGGCTTTCTGAAATTTATAGCCAATATAGTAACCATGAATAGCTTCATCGCGGATGATCAGACGAATTAAATCGGCGGTATTGGTGAGTTTTCCTCGGCTTGACCAGTACATTGGTAAGTAAAAACCTGAGTAAAACAAAAATGATTCTAAAAAGACGCTGGCGACTTTTTTCTTCAGTGGATGTTCATCACAGTAGTAAGACAAAATAATTTTGGCTTTATTTTGCAATGCACTGTTTTCTTCACTCCAACGATAGGCTTCATCAACATCGACTGTGGAACACAGTGTTGAAAAAATCGAGCTGTAAGAGCGTGCATGCACCGCTTCCATAAAGCTGATATTGGAGAGAACCGCTTCTTCGTGAGGCGTTTGAGCATCTCCCATCAAACACGGTGCGCCAACGGTATTTTGGATGGTATCTAGCAAGGTTAATCCCGTAAAAACGCGGATAGTGAGTTGCTGTTCGGCAGATGTCAGTGTATTCCAAGAAACCGTGTCGTTGGACAAGGGAATTTTTTCGGGCAACCAAAAATTACTGGTTAATCGGTTCCATACTTCAAGATCCTTATCATCTTGAATACGGTTCCAGTTTATTGCTTGAACAGGGCGATTGAGCGTGCTGGTGGTCATTATCTTTTTCCTTTTACAGTGAGCAGGAGACGCAGCCTTCGACTTCGGTGCCTTCAAGTGCTGTCTGACGTAATCGAATGTAATACAAGGTTTTGATCCCTTTTCGCCATGCGTATATTTGGGCTTTATTGATATCACGGGTGGTGGCATTGCCATCGAAAAATAGGGTTAGTGATAAACCTTGGTCGACGTGTTGGGTGGCTTCGGCATAGGTATCAATAATTTTCTCAGGACCAATCTGATAAGCATCTTGGTAGTATTTGAGATTCTCATTGGTCATAAAAGGGGCTGGGTAGTAAACACGCCCAATCTTACCTTCTTTACGAATTTCGATAGGCGCGACCACGGGGTGAATGCTGGAGGTGGCATTATTGATATAAGAGATAGATCCCGTAGGCGGAATAGCTTGCAAGTTTTGATTATAAATTCCATGTGCCATTACGGACTGTTTTAATATCTGCCAGTCCGTTTGTGTTGGTATTTCGATGCCCGAACGTCGGAATAATTCCTGCACGGTTTGGGTCTTTGGTGACCATGTTTTGTTGATATATTTATCAAAATACTCGCCACTGGCGTAGGTGGATATTTCAAAGCCATCAAACGTTTGTTGGCGTTCGATTGCTAATTGGTTCGAAGTTTTTAAGGCATGGTATGCCACGGTGTAAAAGTAGATATTGGTAAAATCTAACCCTTCTTCAGAACCATAATGAATATGCTCACGAGCTAAGAAACCATGCAAATTCATTTGCCCTAAACCAATAGCGTGGGATTCTTGGTTGCCTTTGGCTATGGATGGAACTGAGCGAATATTGCTCATGTCAGAAACGGCAGTTAAGGCGCGAACGGCAGTATCAATCGAGCGTGCAAAATCAGGAGAATCCATGGTTTTGGCGATGTTCATGGAGCCTAAATTACAGCTAATATCTTTACCAATATGTTGGTAGCTTAAATCTTCTTCATAAAGGCTAGGTTGGTTTACCTGTAAAATCTCAGAGCACAAGTTACTCATATTGATTCGACCTGCAATCGGATTGGCGCGGTTAGCCGTATCCTCAAACAAAATGTAGGGATAGCCAGATTCAAATTGAATTTCGGCGATAGTCTGGAAAAACTCTCGCGCATTAATTTTGAATTTCTTGATGGCTTTGTTATTTACCATTTCATGATACTTTTCTGTCACGCTGATTTCAGACATCGGTACCCCATAGACTTTTTGGATGTCATAGGGAGAAAACAGGTACATGTCTTCATTATTTTTAGCGAGTTGGAAGGTGATATCGGGGATCACAACCCCAAGTGAAAGCGTTTTAATCCGAATTTTTTCATCCGCATTTTCTCGTTTGGTATCTAAAAATCGCAGGATGTCAGGGTGATGAGCATGAAGATACACAGCGCCTGCACCTTGCCTTGCTCCTAGCTGATTGGCATAGGAAAAGGCATCCTCCAGCATTTTCATCACAGGAACCACGCCTGACGATTGGTTTTCTATCTGTTTAATCGGTGCGCCTTGTTCGCGCAAATTACTCATCAAGAAAGCGACACCACCTCCGCGTTTGGACAGTTGCAGGGCTGAGTTCACGGAGCGCCCGATGGACTCCATATTGTCTTCTATGCGCAGTAAAAAACAGGAAATAAGCTCGCCTCGTTGTTTTTTACCACCGTTCAGGAATGTGGGAGTGGCAGGTTGAAAACGTCCGCTAATGATTTCGTCCACTAAGAGAGTCGCAAGGGATTTTGAGCCCTGCGCCAAAGCCAGTGCAACCATACAAACCCGGTCTTCATAACGCTCAAGATAACGCTCACCATCGAAGGTTTTTAGGGTGTAACTGGTGTAATACTTAAAGGTGCCCAAAAAGGTTTGGAAGCGAAATTTGTGGGCGTAGGCTTGTTTAAAAAGCTGTTTAATAAATGGGAAATCGTATTGAGCGAGCACCTCTTCTTCGTAGTAATTTTCATTAACTAAGAAATCGAGTTTTTCTTTTAAATCGTGAAAAAAGACCGTGTTTTGATTCACATGCTGGCGGAAATAGAGATGAGCAGCTTGTTTGTCTTTATCCAGCTGTAAGCGACCTTCACTATCATAAAGGTTAAGCATCGCATTGAGCGCGTGGTAGTCCGCATTGCGATTGTTATTTAGGTGACTGTGCTGTGGGTTATCCATTGATCTGCTCCTTTGTGTGAGCCCAGAATGTTTTTAATCCATGTTTTACAGATTGCACATCGCGCTCTGTGCCTAATAATTCAAATCGGTAGAGGAAGGGAATTGCGCATTTTTGAGCGACAATGTTGCCGGCAATGGCATAAGCCTCACCAAAGTTGGTATTACCCGCAGCGATGACACCGCGAATTAACGCACGGTTTGCCTCGATATTGAGAAAGTGCACCACTTCTTTAGGCACAGCGCCATGAGCGGTTCCACCGCCATAGGTCGGCAGCAACAGCACATAGGGTTGTGAGGCGAAAAGTACATTTTCAGGTAGATGGCCAATGGGAATACGAGTGGCTGGCAGCTGTAATTTTTCGACGAATCGATGGCAATTACCTGAGTGACTCGAGAAATAAATTAGCGGTTGAGTGGTCATTTCAACCTCTCTTACTCAATCAGTGCATTGATTTTATCGGGGCGGAAGCCTGACCAATGCTGCTCTCCTACAATGACGACAGGAAGCTGCTGATAGCCTAGTTTTCTTATGAAATCAATGGCTTGGTTATCTTCAGAAAGGTCGATAATGGTGTACGGTAATTGCTTGCGCTCGAACGCTTGGTAGGTTGCATTACACTGGACGCAGTTGGGTTTACTATAAATGGTAATCTCAGTCATTTTTTTCACCTTAACATTTTCAGAACGTGGTAGTTACGTAATGGTGGTGTGTTGAAGATGAGTTGATCCTATATATAGATGTAAAATGTTTCAACCATACAATATATAGTGATTTCTTTATTTGAATGATAATCATTCGAATTATTGTCTATGCTGTTATTAACATTGGAAATAAAAAAATTCAGGGGGAGATGATTCAGTTAGCTACACTGAGAAAAAATATCATTGCAAAGTAGAAATAATTTACCTTATAACTGTATATACAATCAGGTAAATGAATCCTTTTGAGGAGATGTTATGTACCATCAATATTTAGTAGCCCCAGAAAACTTTCCGAAACCGTGGATCCATATTACGGCTGATGATGAAGGTGTGACGAGTATCTATTTTGTTGATGAAAAAACGGAGAAAGAGTCGAAAAACGAATTCTCAAAGCAGTGTGCGAAAGAACTAAAAGAGTATTTTAATCATAAGCGGAAAGTGTTTTCGGTTGCATTGAATCCGCAAGGTACTGAATTTCAGAAAAAAGTCTGGAAGCATTTGTGCGAAATTCCTTATGGTGAGCGCTGGAGTTATAAAGATCTCGCCTTAAAACTGGGCTCGGTTAACTACTGTCGAGCCGTCGGTATGGCCAATTCTCGTAACCCGATATCTTTGATTGTGCCTTGCCATCGTGTCTTAGGGCATGACGGAAAGCTGGTGGGTTATACAGGAGGATTGGATATTAAAGATTGGTTACTTATTCATGAGAAGTAAACGCTAAAAAATTAACCATGAGTAATACTTACCTTTGTATTAATTACTATTATTAAGAATTATCCCCGTATTCTGGACGAAATAGGTGGATAAATAATATTTTTTTATCATTTAAATCAATTTTCGTGATCTAGGTTGTAGACAAGTCAGTTATATATTTGATGTACTGAGCTTGATACAGATGGTGTGTCTATTTTATTTTAAAGGTAATATTTGATGTCTAAAGTTAAAGGTAACGTTAAGTGGTTCAATGAGTCCAAAGGTTTTGGTTTTATCACTCCAGAAGATGGTAGCAAAGATGTTTTTGTTCACTTCTCTGCGATTTCTGGCGACGGTTTCAAAACCTTAGCAGAAGGCCAAAAAGTTGAATTTGAAATCACTGAAGGCGCGAAAGGTCCATCAGCTGCTAACGTTGTCTCTTTGTAATTAAATACTTAGAAACGAACAGCACTGAACTCGCACTAGCTTTGCTAGCGCGAGTTTTTTTATCGCTAAAATTGACCTAATGATCATTCTTATTGGTGATAAATTAAGTCACTAATAAAAAAACCCAATGTGTAGTAATTCACAATTGGGGTTTCTTTTAATTACTATTTAGACGAAAAGATTAATATTATTTAACTTCTTCGCCTTTTGCTTGTAGGTCGGCATGATAGGAAGAGCGCACAAACGGTCCACAGGCTGCGTGAGTGAAGCCCATATCCATCGCTGCCTCTTTCATTTCATCGAACTCAGCAGGGCTCACATAGCGTTTAACGGGTAAGTGGTGGCGGCTTGGCTGCAAGTATTGCCCCAACGTTAACATGGTAACGCCATGACGACGCAGATCACGCATCACTTCAATGATCTCTTCGTTGGTTTCCCCTAAGCCTACCATTAAGCCTGATTTTGTTGGAATTTCAGGGTGAGCTTCTTTGAATTTTTCCAGTAATTTCAGTGACCATTCGTAGTTAGCACCAGGGCGAACTTGGCGGTAAATACGCGGTACGTTTTCAAGGTTGTGGTTAAACACATCCGGTGGCGTAGCGGTGAGAATTTCTAATGCGCGATCCATACGTCCACGGAAGTCAGGCACGAGAGTTTCAATTTTAATGGTCGGGCTTTTTTCACGGATGGCACTGATACAATCAGCAAAGTGCTGGGCACCACCATCACGCAAATCATCACGGTCAACGGAAGTAATAACCACATAACGCAGAGCCATATCTTTGATAGTTTGCGCTAATTTTTCTGGTTCATTCGCATCAGGAGCATTTGGTCGACCATGGGCAACATCACAGAATGGACAACGGCGAGTACAGATAGCACCTAAGATCATAAAGGTGGCAGTTCCGTGGTTAAAACATTCAGAGAGGTTAGGGCAGGAAGCTTCTTCGCAGACTGAGTGCAGGCCATTTTTACGCATTGCGGCTTTAATGCCTTGAATTCGCGTAGAATCAGCTGGCAATCTGATTTTCATCCAGTCAGGTTTACGTAGAATTTCTTCACGTTCCGTCACCACGTTTTTAACAGGGATCAGTGCCATTTTATCGGCGTCACGGTATTTAATTCCACGCTCGATCTGAATTGGTTTACTCATAATGTGCCGGTTCCAGTTATCTGTTTGCCATTAAAATTTTTTTGAAAAATGTTAAAAAATTATAGCATTATTATTGAACAATATGAAATCCAAGTGTGTCACAGAACTGACTAATAAGCACTGGCTGAACATCGTTTAATGTAATGTTTGGCGACAGCGCTCTCACTTGTGTCATTTTCAATTCACTATAACCACAAGGGTTAATGCGATTAAAAGGCTCGAGATCCATATCCACATTCAGAGCCAATCCATGGAATGAACAGCCTTTTCGAATACGTAAGCCAAGGGAGCAAATTTTGTCTCCGTTGACATAAACGCCGGGCGCATCAGGGCGCGGATACGCACTGATATTAAAATGGGCGAGGGTATTGACCACGCAAGTTTCTAGGGCGCTAACAAGCTCACGGACACCAATGTGACTGCGTTTTAGATCTATCATCACATACATGACTTGCTGGCCGGGACCATGGTAAGTCACTTGTCCGCCACGATCACTTTGGATCACGGGGATATTTCCCGGCGCGAGAAGGTGTTCGGCTTTGCCAGCTTGCCCTTGGGTAAACACAGAAGGGTGTTGCACCAGCCAAATTTCATCGCAGGTATCAGGAGTACGGGATTCAGTAAATTGGTGCATTGCCTCAGATGTGCTCTCGTAGGGAGCCAGACCTAAGTCGCGGATGATGATGCTATTCTTCGACAAAATTCGGTGTCCACAGGCTGTAAAGATGAATGGCAGTATAACGCTGTGAACGCGTTACCACCAGTTTGTCTTGTTATTAACTTGTTATTTTTCAGCTGATATTGCGGATAATAAAAAAAACGAGCCGGAGGCTCGGCCAGACCATTGACAAAACCATCAGGTTTGGAAATGGCTCTTTTGGGTTGTAAAACGAACAAGGAAAATCAATTTATTGATTTTCGCCTGATAACACAAAGAGGGAAAAACCACGTTTTTATCCCTCTTTGTCATCAACTTACCGAGCCGGAGGCTCGGTTTTCTTGTTGCTAATTACAGCACAACTTTGACTAATTCTAATGCACCTAACTCAGTGTAGAGCGTTTCAACTTGCTCAATGTGAGTGGCGTTAATAGTAATAGATACAGAATGGTAGTTGCCTTTGCTGCTCGGTTTAACATCTGGTGCATAATCACCTGGAGCATGGCGTTGAACCACTTCAATGACTTGGTCAACTAATTCTGGCTGCGCTAGGCCCATCACTTTGTAGGTTAATGGACATGGGAACTCAAGCAGTTCACCTAATTTCGTTTTCATGGGCACTCCTAAAATATTGATTAGCGCCTGCATAAAAATTGGCTGGAAGAAAATAGATTTCGCCAGCCAACTCACTATCCCATCAGGGTTTGTATTTCACTACAGGCTTTCAGATACAAACTATATGGGGCTAACTGATTTCAATTTCAAGTATTAACCAAACCAACGATGGAATAATAATTTGATGTAGTCGATTAAACGGCTGAAGAATCCGCCTTCTTCAACATCTTTTAATACCGCTAAAGGACGCTGTTCGATGGTTTTACCGTCTAATTGGAAGCTAATCGTACCCACTTGTTGGCCTTTTTTCAGCGGCGCTTCGATTTCAGTGGTGGTTAATTCGTAGCTTGCTTTTAAGTCTTTTAAACGACCACGAGGGATTGTGAGGTACAGGTCTTCAACCACGCCTAACTTAATTTCGCTGTCATCGCCAAACCAAACTGGGGCAGTGGCAAACTCAACGCCAGCTTGCAGAGGTTTCACTGTTTCATAGAAACGGAAGCCGTATGTCAGCAATTTTTTGCTTTCTGCATCACGCCCCTTACTGCTTTTTCCACCCATAACGACGGAAATAAGACGCATATCGCCATCTTTTGCGGAGGCAACTAAGTTATAACCTGCTGCATCAGTGTGACCAGTTTTGATCCCATCAACTGCAAGGCTTTTATCCCATAACAGACCATTACGGTTAGTTTGGCGGATATTGTTAAACGTGAATTCTTTTTCTTTATAAATTTCGTATTCTTCCGGTACATCACGGATCAGCGCTTGACCAATCAATGCCATATCACGAGCAGAGCTGTACTGACCCGCAGCATCGAGACCATGTACTGTTTGGAAGTGCGTATTTTGCAGACCCAGTTTATTCACGTAGGTGTTCATCAAGTTAACAAAGTTAGCTTGATCACCTGCGACATAGTCTGCCATAGCAACACAGGCATCATTACCTGATTGTAAGTTAATACCACGGGTTAGCTGAGAAACACTCACGCGATCTCCGGGTTTTAAGAACATTAATGAAGAGCCTTTGAAAATTGGGTTACCTGTCGCCCATGCATCTTCACCCACGGTGACCATGTCATTCGCGCCAATTTTGCCTGATTTAATGGCTTGACCGATGACATAGCTCGTCATCATTTTGGTCAAGCTAGCAGGGTCGCGGCGCTGATCTGCATTACTTTCGGCAAGCACTTTACCTGAATTGTAATCAATCAAGATATACGCTTCAGCATCGATAGCTGGAGCAGCAGGAACTGAAGTATTTGGAAAAGCTTCATTCGCATTTGCAAAAGTGACAGTAGAAACGATCAGTGCAGAAGCCAGCGCAGTCTGACGCACGATTTGTGGCAGAAAGACATTGCGTGATGAGGAGACATTTTTCATGGTTGTATCATTACATCCAACATTCGGTTAACACAAGAAAGCGCAGTTTAGCAAAAGTTCGAAGGCAGATAAAAGAAGCTCTTGCGCTGTGCAGGTAAATTTACGTTAGTTTATACCCGTTGTACTTTAAGTTGCAGGGGGAGCTATCAATAATTTCCCCCAGCAACGTAAATTATTCGGTTATTGAGTGATTAAGGGGCAACAACCATGGATTGTTGATTGCGCTCAGACTGTAAACGAGATTGTATCTCTACCGCTTGCTGTCTCGTTGCAAAAGGTCCTAATTGAACACGGTAGATGCCATTGTAAGGCTGTAGGCGACCCGGTACGTTAAACTGACTTTTTAAGTTATCCAACATACTTTGTGCGTTTGCTTTGCTACTGATAGCGCCAGCTTGAACTAAGAAACCACGTTCAGGAACGGATTCTGTTTCAGTGGCTTTCGGTGCAACTTGTGGTTCTGGCTGCTTGATGTTCATATCTGGCATCGTTGGTTGCATAGGTTCCGCAGGCTGTTTTACTGGTAATACGTTGCTTGGCGCTGGGGATTCTTGCATCACCGGTGTACCTAATGGACCTGAACCTAATTGTGGACGATCCGGCAGGGCATAACTTTGTTTAACAAAGTTTGAACCAACAGTTCCTGGCCCTGATAAGCTTCCATCTGGTGCAACTTGGATTGCATCAATTTTAATTTTTGTGGTCGTCATCAGATTTAAGCGATCAGCGACTGCTCGGGATACGGCAATACTTTTGCCAGGAGTATAAGGGCCACGGTCATTGATACGAACCACCATCATGCGCCCGTTCATCATGTTGGTAATACGAGCATAACTTGGAATAGGTAATGTAGGGTGAGCTGCAGTTAACTCTACTGGGTTAGCGCGTTCACCAATGGCAGTCAATTGACCGGAAGCTTCTTGACCATAAATTGACGCATAGCCAACTTGGGAGAACTGTGCGGGTTCACGGACAATTTGGTATTGCTTGCCATTACGCTGGTAATCATTATTTGCCGTTGGATGATAAGGCTCATAATGTGGCTCAGCACCCAACACATCTTGTGTAGGGACATTAGTTGGAACTGTTGGCTGCTGCTTAACGTCTTCGTTAATACACCCACTGAGTAATGTGGTTGCCATGGCGAGCATAATCCATTGTAAACGCATACTAAGCCTCATTTTATAAACTCTTAGATAAAAATTTTCTGTGGGTATGGATAGACATGATAATACCGAATCCAGCCATTAAAACAATTAAGGCGGAGCCCCCATAACTCACTAAGGGGAGGGGAACCCCCACAACAGGTAGAATACCACTCACCATACCAATATTAACAAACACATACACAAATAGGATTAGGATTAATCCGCCGACCATCACTCGCCCGAAGGTGTTTTGCGCATTTGCAGCAATGTATAGCCCACGAATAATCAATAGGATATAAAGACCCAATAAGATCAAGACACCAATCAATCCAAGTTCTTCAGCTAATACAGCGAAAATAAAGTCGGTGTGACGTTCAGGTAAGAATTCTAGTTGAGACTGAGTGCCTTCCAACCAGCCTTTACCCATTAAACCGCCAGAACCAATCGCAATTTTAGATTGGATGATGTGATAGCCTTTACCTAGAGGATCACTTTCTGGGTCAAGTAGCATCATGACTCGGGCTCTCTGGTAGTCATGCATTAAGAAGAACCAGAGCATCGGAATAAAGGCGGCAAGCGCGACGGCGGCAACGGCAATTAAACGCCAGCTCATTCCTGCTAAAAATAGGACAAATAGCCCTGATGCGGCGACGAGGATCGAGGTCCCCAAGTCTGGCTGAGCTGCGACCAGCAATGTTGGGACAAAAATAAATACGAGGGCAATACAGGTATTTTTAAATGACGGCGGGCATGAGTCACGGTTCATGAAACGAGCGACCATGAGCGGTACCGCGATTTTCGCAATTTCGGATGGCTGGAACCGTACAAAGCCCAAATCTAGCCAGCGCTGAGCCCCTTTACTGATTTGCCCAAAAACATCAACGAAGACTAAGAGAATAACGCAGAAAATAAACAGGTGTGGCGCGAGGCTTTCATACATGCGAGGTGGAATTTGCGCCATCACGATCATCACGATAAAACCAGAAAAAATTTGTCCTAGTTTTCGTTCCATCATCTCGGGATCTAACCCGCTAGCGCTCCACATAATAAAGGCGCTATAAGCGAGTAAGGCGATGATGATTAATAACATAGGCACATCAATGTGCAGACGTGTTGATAGTGATAATTTTCTCTTATCGTCAGTCATGATTAACGATCTTCCTCTGCACTGGCACCCGTACTTTCGACTTGGGTTTTGTTATCACCTAACAGGACATGGTCAAAGATTTGGCGAACAATATCACCAACTGCAGGGCCTGCTCCCCCGTTTTCTAAAATAATAGCAACGGAAATAGTGGGGTTATCATAAGGTGCATAAGCAATCATTAGTTTATGGTCACGTAAATGCTCGGCTAATTTGCTGGCGTTATAGGTTTCATAACTAAATACCTGCGCCGTTCCTGATTTTGCAGCCACTTTATAAGGTGTTCCTACGAAACTACGCTTACCGGTACCATTTGGCGCATTGGCTACGCCGTACATACCGGTTTTGGCCAGTTCCCAATATCCAGAATGGATATCGCCAATTTGTCGGGTTTCTTTATCTTCATAAGGTACCATGGCATCGCCAAGTTTGGTTCCATACAGTAAATGAGGCGTTTTGACTTTTCCGTCATTAATCAACGTCATCAAAGCCTTAGACATTTGAATTGGTGTTGATGTCCAATAACCTTGACCAATCCCGACAGGGATGGTGTCCCCTTGGTACCAAGGTTTTTTATAGCGTTTTTGTTTCCATTCGCGGGTTGGCATGATCCCTTGGCGCTCTTCGGAAAGGTCAATACCTGTATATTCACCGTAACCAAATCGGGTCATCCATTCGGAAAGACGGTCAATCCCCATGTCATAAGCGACTTGGTAGAAGAAGGTATCCGCAGATTCAATGATAGACTTGACCACATTCAGCTTACCGTGTCCCCAGCGTTTCCAGTCACGATAGCGTTTTTCTGAGCCAGGGAGTTGCCACCAGCCTGGATCGTAGATTGTGGTGTTTGGCGTAATGACTTTTTCGCTTAATGCTGCGACAGAGATAAAAGGTTTCACCGTCGATGCGGGTGGATATAAGCCCTGAGTAGCGCGGTTGATCAACGGCCTGTTAGGGTTATTTAACAGCTCTTGGTAATCTTTGTTGGAAATTCCGTTCACAAACAAGTTTGAATCGTAACTTGGTGTGGAAACCAAGGCGAGGATCTCACCATTACGCGGGTCTGTAACGACGACAGCAGCACGACTTGTCGTGAGGATTTTCTCAATATAAGTTTGTAATTCAAGGTCGATAGTTAAATAGACATCGCGACCTGCTTGCGGTGGCTGCTCGTGTAATTGGCGGATCACTCGACCACGGCTATTCACTTCAACTTCTTCGTAGCCCGTTTTACCATGTAAGACATCTTCATAGTAACGTTCAATACCTAATTTACCGATATCATGGCTGGCGGCGTAGTTAGGTAATAAACCTTCTTTATCAAGGCGTTCGACGTCTTTATCATTAATTTTTGCGACGTAGCCGATGACATGGGTTAATGCGGAGCCATAAGGGTATGAGCGACGCTGATAACTTTTCACTTCTAAGCCAGGAAAGCGATATTGATTAACGGCAAAGCGGGCAACTTGAACTTCATTTAGCTGGGTTTTCAGCGCGATAGACGTAAAGCGGCGAGAGCGTTTACGCTCTTTTTCAAAGTTGGTGATATCTTCGTCAGTAAGGTCAACAACATCCCGTAGCTTATCGAGTGTTTCCTGTAAGTTATCTACTTTTTCAGGAACAATTTCTAGCTGATAAAACGTGCTATTGAGAGCTAACTGGGTGCCTTTTCGGTCATAAATAATGCCGCGGCTAGGCGCAATAGGCACCAATTTAATGCGGTTATCATTTGAGCGTGTTTGGTAATCGTCATGACGAACAACTTGTAGATGATACAAATTGGTCACGAGGATTGAAGTAAGTATGACAATGACGCCGAAAGCAATTAATGCTCGGCGAATAAACAAAACTGATTCTGCGGTATGGTCGCGAAAAGGGGTGCGTTGTTGTTTCATCCCATTGCCATTGTGTACAAATTAATTCCTAACTATTCCCGATGATATGGGTGATTAGTCGTAATACTCCATGCCCGATAAAGACTTTCGGCAACAAGGACTCGAACTAGCGGATGGGGTAGTGTTAGTGGCGATAGAGACCAACTTTGTTCTGCGGCATCTTTACACGCCGGAGCAAGTCCTTCTGGTCCACCAATTAACAGACTGACATTACGACCATCTTGTTTCCACTTGTCTAACTGCACGGCTAATTTGGGTGTATCCCAACGATCTCCTGGAATATCCAGCGTGACGATACGGTTGCCTTTGCCGACAGCGGCAAGCATCAATTCACCTTCTTTTTCGAGAATGCGTTTGATGTCTGCATTTTTTCCACGTTTTCCTGCGGGGATTTCGGTTAATTCGAAAGGCATATCTTTGGGAAAACGGTGAAGGTAATCCATAAAGCCGGTCTGTACCCAGTCCGGCATTTTAGTTCCGACAGCGATGAGTTGTAATTTCAAACTCAGCTCCAGAGCTTTTCTAGTTCGTACATGCGGCGGCTTTCATCTTGCATGATATGGACGATGGCATCACCAAGGTCGACAACAATCCAGTCTGAAATGCCTTGACCTTCAACACCGAGAGGCATTAAACCGTTTTTACGGCACGCATCAATTAAACGATCAGCCACAGACATCAGGTGACGAGTTGACGTCCCTGTGCAGATGATCATTTGGTCAGTAACACTTGATTTCCCATGGACATCGATCGAAATGATATCTTCCGCTTTCGCATCTTCAAGTTGATCGATAATAAATTGTTGGAGTTCAGTTCCTTGCAAAAGGTTCACCTTTCATTCAAATTGAGAGAATCTCTTGTTAAACACTATTCTTGTTAAAGACTATTCATCATTGTGCTTTCTAGGGGATCCCCCTAGCAAAGTGCCGCCATTTTACCCCAGATTTTCACAAAAATCGGCTAAATTATTTTTTATTGGCGTAAGTGGGCAATTTATAGGGATATCTTATCCATTGGGCAAGATAATTATCGTAACTTTACAAATAAAATATCCCTATCTCTTACGTATCAATATTCTAGAATAAGCGCTGAGTTGTGCAATTAATTAAATCGAATTAAATCGAAATTAAGTGAATAAAAGAGAATAAATTATTTGCTGACATTCCTATTTGGTTAATAGAAATAAAATTGCTTATTTTTGATACAAATGTTGTTGTTGAATATAGTGATAAACTGCGCGAGGGAGTAAATCTTCACAAGCCTGACCTTCGCTGAGTTGTTCACGTATTTCAGTCGCTGAAATATTAACCAGTGGTGTATTGCCAATAAAAATCGAACCACAGGGCGTTTGGCTCAATACTTGCGGATCTTGTACTTGATGCCGTTGCAGCCACTGTTGCATATCAGGATCGGTAAAATGTGTGGCGTAACCGGGTCTCGCGCAGACTAGCAGATGGCATTTATCTAATAGCTGAGTCCAGCCATGCCATGTATTAATGGATAACAGGGAATCTTGACCAATAATGAACGCAAGAGGTTGTTCATGACCAAGTTCTTGGCGCAATTCACTGAGCGTTTCAATTGTAAAAGAGGGCGTATTTCGCTGGAGTTCTCGGGTATCAACAGTAAACAGTGGGTTATTTTGAATGGCCAATTTTACCATTTCTAATCGCTGGGTAGGGCTAGCTTCCGGCTGAGGTCGATGAGGTGGAACGTGGTTCGGCAGCAAAATCACTTTTTGCAGCCCCACCTGATTAGCTAATGCTTCAACAGGGCGTAGATGCCCATAATGAATAGGGTCAAAAGTCCCCCCAAATAGCGCTTGTAGACCTTGTGGTTTAGCGTTCATCATTCATTACCATTGATATTAGGTGATTAGCTATCAGTTATTATCGTGGCAGAATAAAATGTTCTGCATCGGTTTTACCACATAACACCATGGAAAGAGACTGCAAATCCGGCCATGAAGAGTGGGAAAAATCCTGCTTAGTGTGAATTTCAGCTTGGGTGAGTAGCATCAACGCCGATTGTAATTGATGTAAGCTCAAACGTTGTAGCGCCTCGCCTAGCAATCCTCGACGGTTTTGCCAAACTTTATGTTGGTCAAATAGCGTTTTTAATGAGGTGGTCGCAGATTGACGCTTTAACGTGATCAGCAACATTAATTCTCGTTGGATAGCCCGTAGTAAAATCACAGGTTCAACATCTTCTTGCTTGAGCTGCTCAAGGATATGCCATGAACGGCGAGGCTTACCCGCTAGGATCGCATCAACCCAATGGTAGGGAGTAAAATGGGCTGAATCATTCACCGCACTTTCGACACGAGGGTAAGTGAGCTTTCCATCCGGATAGAGCAAGGAAAGCCTTTCCAGCGCTTGCGCTAATCCCAATAAATTACCTTCATAGCAATAGCAAAGTAATTGGTTTGCTTCAGTTTCTAATGAAAGCCGCATTTGGCTAGCACGCTTAGAGACCCACTGGGGCAAACGTTGATATTCAGGCGTTAGGCAACTGACATAGATACCATCTTGGCTGATGGCTTTGAACCAAGCACTGTTTTCTTGCGCTTTAGTGAGTTTATGCCCGCGTAGAACTAATAGCAGGTCGGGGTGAAGTAAACCGGCTAGCTGTGTGAGCTTGTCTGCCATCGCGGCATTAGGGCCATTTTCAGGCAAAAATAAGGTGAGCATTTGGCGACTGGCAAATAGACTCAGCGCTTGGCAGAGACTAAAAATTTCATCCCAATCCGTATTTTGCTCTAAAGCGAAAGTAAAATGCTCTTCAAAACCTTGCTGACGTGCAACTTGGCGAATAGCATCTTGGCTTTCTTGAATAAGAAGGGGCTCGGAGCCCCAAATGAGATAGCGGCCTCTTAGAGACTCTTGTAACGAAGAGGCCAGCTGTTCAGGATAAATGCGTATCATTATTCGGCAACAGGTTTCTCAGCCGCTTGAGCTTTCGCCTTTTCTAACTCAGCACTGTGAACCAGAAGCAGTTTGCGCACGATGTTACGTGCCGCTTGTTGTTGCATCTCTTGCTTCACAATCTCGTTCTCAGCATCTTTTGCGAGCGCTTCTAACGGGTTATCAAAGAAAGTCCGCACAACTTTTGTTTCCAGCGGATAAATAGCGCCATCCGGCATTAACACTTGCGCCTTCATGACCAGTGTCAGTTGTTTCTCTGCAGCTTTACCATCTTGATAAATCGAAACGGTATCGGTGCTTTCTGTTGAACCTACAATTTTCAAAATAGGCACATCAGCGCGACCAGAATCTAGCAGAGTCACGTTATTGAGTCGCAGCTGTTCCCTGACCGCACGAGTTTGGTAACTGTACGGGTCGCCAGAACTTAACTGTAATGTTTTCAATTCTTCAGGAAGTTGCGTGGTTCCTTGAAGGCGAAAACCGCAACCTGCGGTGACGAGCACCGACAGGCTGAGAAATAGAGTTATCAGATAGCGCACTTGGGCTCCTTATCAGCCAACAACTAAGTTCAGTAATTTACCTGGTACGTAAATGACTTTACGGATGCTAACGCCTTCGAGGTATTTCGCGACGCTGCCTTCTTGTGATGCCATTTCCAGAACGAATTCTTGGTTAGCATCAGCAGGGACCGTAATACGACCGCGGACTTTACCGTTAACTTGAACAACAACCAATTTAGTATCATCGATCATGGCTTGTTCATCAGCCACCGGCCAGCTTGCAAAATCGATATCGTCATTGTGACCTAATGCTTTCCACATTTCGAAACAAGCGTGTGGAATGATTGGTGATAACATCAGCGTGATAGCATCTAAAGATTCTTGAACTAAAGCGCGGTCTTGCTCAGTTTCTTGCGGAGCGCGAACTAACTTGTTCATAAATTCCATGACTGCTGCGATAGCGGTGTTGAATGCGTAACGACGACCCACATCGTCAGTCACTTTCGCGATGGTTTTATGTAAGTCGCGACGTAAATCTTTTTGTTCTGCAGTTAATGCGCTGATATCTAATGGCTGAGTTGCGCCTTTTTGTGCGTGTTCGTGAACTAAACGCCATACACGGCGAACGAAACGGTTAGCTCCTTCAACGCTAGACTCTTGCCACTCCAGAGTTAATTCTGGTGGCGCAGCGAACATCATGAACAGACGGACGGTATCAGCACCGTATTTTTCGACCATTAATTGTGGGTCAATACCGTTGTTCTTAGATTTAGACATCTTGCTCATACCAGTATAAACCAGTTCATGACCTTCGCTGTCTACCGCTTTAGTAATACGGTTTTTGTCATCACGTTCAACAATTGCATCCGCAGGAGAAACCCATACACGCTGACCATCGCTACCGGTGTAGTAGAAGGCATCGGCCAGAACCATACCTTGGCACAGTAAACGTTTTGCTGGCTCATCAGAGTTCACCAGACCGGCATCACGCATTAATTTGTGGAAGAAACGGAAATACATTAAATGCATGATGGCGTGCTCAATACCACCGATGTATTGATCCACTGGCAGCCAGTAGTTTGCTGCTTCAGGGTTCAACATGCCATCGTCGTATTGTGGGCAAGTGTAACGAGCGTAGTACCAAGATGATTCCATAAAGGTATCGAAGGTATCGGTTTCACGCAGCGCTGGTTGACCATTAATGGTGGTTTTTGCCCACTCAGGATCCGCTTTAATTGGGCTTGTGATGCCATTCATGGTGACATCTTCCGGTAAAATAACCGGTAACTGGTCTTCAGGAACAGGAACCACGGTGCCATCTTCTAAGGTTGCCATTGGAATTGGCGCACCCCAGTAACGTTGACGGGAAACACCCCAGTCACGTAAGCGATAATTGACTTTGCGTTGACCTGCACCAAGGGAAACCAGTTTGTCAGCGATAGCGTTGAAGCCAGCCTCGTTGCTTAAACCAGTAAATTCACCTGAGTTGATCAGGGTGTTTTTCTCAGTCATCGCTTCTTGAGATAAGTCAGGCGTGTTGCCTTCAGCATCTGCAATCACCGCTTTGATTGGCAGATTGTATTTATGAGCAAATTCCCAGTCACGTTGGTCGTGAGCTGGAACTGCCATCACTGCACCTGTACCGTATTCCATCAGAACAAAGTTCGCGACCCAAATTGGTAATTTTTCTTGGGTTAATGGATGAACGACATACAGACCTGTTGCCAGACCTTTTTTCTCCATGGTTGCCATATCCGCTTCCGCAGTTTTGGTATTACGGCACTCATCGATAAAGTCGGCTAATTCGCTATTCGCTTTGGCAGCTTCTTGCGCTAATGGGTGACCTGCAGCAACCGCCACATATGTCGCACCCATAAAGGTATCTGGGCGGGTGGTGTAGACAGTTAATTTGTCTGCGCGATCAGCAACATCAAAAGTGATTTCCACACCTTCAGAGCGACCAATCCAGTTGCGCTGCATGGTTTTAACTTGTTCTGGCCAATCTTCCAGTTTGTCCAAGTCATTGAGCAGCTCTTCAGCGTAGTCGGTAATTTTGATAAACCACTGAGGGATCTCTTTACGCTCAACTTGGCTATCGCAGCGCCAGCAGCAGCCGTCGATGACTTGTTCGTTTGCTAGAACGGTTAAGTCGTGTGGACACCAGTTAACGGCGGAGGTTTTTTTGTAGACTAAGCCTTTTTCATACAGTTTAGTGAAGAACCACTGTTCCCAACGGTAATATTCTGGCGTACAGGTAGTCACTTCGCGGTTCCAATCGTAACCGAAGCCCAGCATTTTCAGCTGACCTTTCATGTAATCGATATTGGCGTAAGTCCATGGTGCAGGCGCAGTGTTATTTTTAACCGCGGCACCTTCAGCTGGCAGACCAAACGCATCCCAACCAATTGGTTGCAGAACGTTTTTGCCCAGCATACGCTGGTAGCGGGAGATCACGTCACCAATGGTGTAGTTACGAACGTGGCCCATGTGTAGTCGACCAGAAGGGTAAGGTAGCATGGACAGGCAGTAGTATTTCTCTTTGCTGTTGTCTTCTGTCACTTTGAACGTTTGTTGTTCATCCCAGTGACGCTGTACTTTAGGCTCTATATCTTCTGGACGATATTGTTCTTGCATGGCACCGATAATCCTATGGTGAATAATCGCTACAGTTTAGTCTGTAGCAGGTGAATGTCTTTTCTATAAAATGGATCCGCATAGCATAGCGGATCACACATGAAAACAACAATGCCGAAAGCCATTGTGTCTGTAAAAAACGATGAATCGTCGATTAGATGAATTTACAGGGACTTGGTCTTGCTGTTTCAGCTGTTTGTTATATTTTGTGCTACATAGTGGTTGGCGATACGTTGATATTGCCATACGTTGATGAAACTAAGAACGCGCACAAAATAATAAGCGTATCGCCTATCATAATTCAATTTACTACCTAAAACTTGAACTATTTCAGGGGGAATTTGCTTTGTTCGCAATTTTATTTGAACTTAGAACACGTTAGAGAATTTTTTAAGAGATTTCAAGCGCAGAAAAGTGACAATCAAGAAAACGAGGTGAATTTTGTGCGGGTAAGAAAAGTTGAGGGAAAAGTTGCAAAAAGCCCTGTCGGACTTTCTGCAACCTAAATCGAGATTAATGTAAGATTTTTGCCAGAAAATCTTTCGCGCGGTCTGACTTCGGATTAGCGAAGAAATCCTCTTTTTTACTGTCTTCGATAATTTTACCTTCATCCATGAAAATCACGCGGTTAGCCACTTTTTTCGCAAAGCCCATTTCGTGCGTTACCACCATCATGGTCATGCCTTCATTCGCTAACTCCACCATAACATCCAGCACTTCGTTGATCATTTCTGGGTCTAGGGCGGAAGTTGGCTCATCAAACAACATGGCAATCGGGTCCATACATAGCGCGCGGGCGATGGCGACACGTTGCTGTTGACCACCAGAGAGCTGCGCAGGGAATTTATTAGCATGGCTCGCCAATCCCACACGCTCCAGTAATTTTAAACCTTTAGCTTCAGCGGCTTTCTTGTCACGGTTTAAGACTTTAACTTGCGCTAATGTTAGGTTCTCAATAATGGAAAGGTGAGGGAACAGTTCAAAGTGTTGGAACACCATACCGACTTTTGAGCGCAGCTTCGCAAGGTCAGTTTTTTTGCTATTAACTTGGATATCGTTAACGAAAATTTCACCCTGTTGAATTGGCTCCAACCCATTTACTGTTTTTATTAATGTGGATTTACCAGAACCAGATGGCCCGCATACAACCACAACTTCGCCTTTTTTGACTTCAGTTGTGCAATCTGTGAGCACCTGAAATTGGCCATACCATTTCGATACATTTTTCAGGGTAATCATGAAACAGTCCTTTTCTTAAGATAATTCACCAGCATTGAAGCGCCGAAACTGAAAATAAAGTAGATGAGTCCCGCAAAGAGTATCATTTCGACTTGCGTACCGTCACGCTCACCAATATTGGTGGCGGTTCTGAAGAAGTCGGTTAACCCAAGAACATACACTAATGAAGTATCTTGGAATAATACAATACCTTGGGTCAGTAATAATGGCACCATCGCTCTAAACGCTTGCGGTAATACGACTAAACGCATGGTTTGCATTTGGGTCATACCTAAAGCGAGGGAGGCGCTTGCCTGACCTTTCGAGATGCTTTGAATACCTGCACGGATAATTTCAGAGTAGTAAGCCGCTTCAAAAAGACAGAAGGCTACCACTGCGGATATTAAACGAATATCATTTTTTGGTGATAAGCCTAGAACATTTTGTAATATGTTAGGCACAACTAAATAGAACCAAAACAGTACCATAACTAGCGGAACTGAGCGGAAGGTGTTGACGTAAAAGGCCGCCAGCCAGCGCAGTGGCTTAATGCTGGATAAACGCATAACGGCGAGTACGGTTCCCCATAAAATCCCAACCACAATGGCTGCTGCTGTAATTTTGGCGGTGATAATAAAACCATCCACTAAGAATGGGATGCTTGGCTCAATGGAGCTCCAATCAAATTGATAAGCCATCTTAGCGTCCTCCTAGTGTGCCGGGTAAGCGCACTTTGCGCTCAAGCAAGCTCATTAGTAGCATAATAATCAAGTTGATACCGACATATGCCAGTGTGATTGCTGTGAAAGATTCCCAAGCATGGGCGGAGTAATCGAGTAATTTTCCTGCTTGTGCCGCCATATCCACTAACCCGATAGTGGATGCGATAGCGGAGTTTTTCACTAAGTTCAGCATTTCCGAGGTCATTGGCGGTAAAATGACGCGATAAGCATTCGGTAGCAGTACATAGCGATAGGTTTGTGGCAGTGTTAGCCCCATCGCGAGCGCTGCATTACGTTGCCCTCTAGGCAGGGATTGAATAGCAGCACGAACTTGCTCAGTCATTCGCGCAGCAGTGAACAAGCCAAGGCATAACATGGAAGAGAGGAAAAACTGGTAGTTAGGATCTAACTCCATTTTAAACCAGTCGCCGATAGATTGTGGCAGCAGTTCAGGGATCACTAGATACCAAGTGAAGAACTGAACAATCAGCGGAACGTTACGGAATAATTCAACGTAAGCAGTCCCTAAAAAGGCTAAAAAGCGGTTAGGTACTGTGCGTAAAATACCGAAAAATGAGCCAACCAGAAAAGCGATGATCCAAGCGCAGATGGATAGCGTGACAGTGACTTCTAAGCCAGATATTAACCACCCTAAATAGGTGGTATTCCCAAATGGGGCATTCTCAAGGAATATCCCCCAGTTCCAATTAATTGACATAATATGACTTCCTGTGGGCAATTTGATTGTCCCGAATACCGCAATAAGAGAAAGCAAGGCGGGAACGACCGCCTTGCGACTCCTACTTCAGTAACACCCTGTTTGTCTTTTTTATTAGTTTAATGCTTTATCGTTTGGTGATTTGAACAGCGCCTTCATTTCATCAGATAACGTAAACTTCAGATTCAGGTTTTTCGGTGGGATAGGTTGATTAAACCAGCGGTCGAATGATTTTTCCGCTGCGCCAGATTTTTGTGCAGTTGAGATAGTTTCATCGACCAGAGCTTTGAATTGTGGATCATCTTTACGCAGCATACAGCCGTAAGCTTCTTCAGTTTGTGGTTTTGCTACGATTTCCCAGATATCCGGTTGTTTCGCTTTTGCGCGCTCACCAGCTAATAGGGCATCGTCCATCATAAAGGCAACAGCACGACCAGATTCTAAAGTACGGAATGAGTCCCCGTGGTCTTTAGCACTGATAATGCGCATCTTCATGTTTTTCTCATCATTTAACTTATTCAGGATCACTTCTGACGTGTCCCTGAAGTGACAACCACATTTTTGCCAGCTAAATCAGCAAAGTCTTTGATACCGGCGTCTTTTTTCGCCAGCAGTCGAGTACCAACCACGAAAATGGTATTAGAGAAGGCTGCTTGTTTTTGTCTCTCTAGGTTATTCGTTGTGGAGCCACATTCGAAATCAAATGTGCCGTTTTGCAGTAATGGAATACGGTTTTGCGAGGTGATAGGGATCAATTTCACCTGTAAATCAGGCATATTGAGTTTCTTTTTCACTGCATCAACAATGAGGTTGGAGTAGTCTTGTGAGTAGCCAACAACTTTCTGATTATTATCATAGTAAGAGAATGGCACTGATGATTCGCGGTGACCCACGACTATCACACCATTATCTTTGATTTTTTTCAGAGTACCGTTTAATTCTTCTGCTTGAACTGCGCAGGTTGCACCCAAAAGCATCATTGTTAAAACAAGCTTGCTAATACGCATAATTACAGCTCCTTTAGAACATCGGTGTCAATCCGCCATATTTCGAGGTTTGTGTTTTAACGATACATTACTCGATTTATTTTGGTTTTGTGGTGTTGTGTTTGCAGATGTTTCGTGAGGTTTTCATCATGACACGATCATCGGCTGTATGTTTTATTATTGTTAAAAAGTAATTAAAAAATATGAGTTTTGAAAACGAATTGTTTTAAATTCGGGAGCTGTCTCGCATATTATTTAGGCAGTTGTGAACTGCGACACCAATAAAGAGACAAACTGCCGAAACTCGACTATCGTGCACCGAAATCGTGCAAAATAGTTTCGTTTTGCCATTTATTAAGTAAGTAGCAAGTTCCGTGCCGCTTTTCGGATAAAGTGCAAAAAATAGTTAATTTTATAAATGAGAGTTGTTTGTAAAGTTAGATGATGGTGCTTGTGTTGCTTATTTGCCTGTGTAAGATGTAACCTGTTATTAACTTAATTAGCTAATTATTGTGAATTCAGGAAGATAATCTGAGACAGACATGACGAGGTCGATAAAGTTAGGTAAAGGATTAGTGCTGTTTGCCTGTCTGATGGTGTTGATTTGTATGAATCAAAGAGCCGTCGGGGAGCGTCTATTCGCCTCAATGTTTACATCAGCTTCAATACAGACTTCTGCGGTAGCGAATCAAATCCAGCTTTCTTCAGAGCATTATCTTTCTGATATAAATGAACAAAATAGCAAGCCCGTGAAGCTTTCAACGTGTGAATTAAGTTCCAAATCACTCCTTACTCTTGTTCCTGCTGTGATAGAACCTCTCTTTTTTATATTTCTTTCTTTAGCGGCATTCGCTATCTTTTGCACTAGGCTATTTATATATAGAGCAAACCGTGAAGAGAGCCATTCCCCACCTGGCGTTCGGCGTCATCTACAATTCTGTAATCTTCGGGATTAGAAAGCCGCGGCTTATTGTTCGTCGCTGTTATTTATTCTGGAGGGATCATGCGTTTTTTTATTAATGCGTTAATTGTTTTATTTACTGTATTTTCTAGCAGCTTACAGGCTGCGGATACAGGCTGGTTACAACCTGCAAACACGGGGTTTATGGCCGCAAACACACCGAGCCATGTACAGGTTCGCTTGCTGAGCTCTGCACAAAATGAGGGCAAGGTCGATATTTTACTGGATGTAAAACTCGATGATGGCTGGAAGACCTATTGGCGCTCACCGGGAGAAGGGGGCGTTGCACCGGAAATAAGTTGGTCTTCACCCGTCAAAACGGTGGAGTGGCTATGGCCAACGCCGGGGCGCTTTGATGTCGCTGGCGTGTCGACACAAGGTTATATGGGAGACGTGGTTTTCCCTATTACAGTCACCAGTAGTGAGCATCTCGATAAATTGTCAGGCACACTGACATTATCAACGTGCAGTAATGTTTGTATTTTAACTGACTACCCTTTTGAATTGGATCTCACTGAACCGGCTCCTGCGGATTTTAGCTGGGCATTTAATCAAGCAAAAGGCAGTGTGCCTGCGGCTAGTGGGCTTGTTGAACAGGCGCAATTTGGCTTTGCTGGCAATAAATTGACGGTAGAGTTACAAAAAGCCGCCGATAATACCTGGATTGACCCGCATCTGTTTACTGATGTTGTAGATGGCGCGAGCCTTGGTGTTCCATCCCTAAAATATTCTGGCAATAAGTTAACCGCTACCATTGATGTTAGCGATGACTGGGGCGGTGAAGCGCCTAATCTTGTGGGTAAAACAGTTTCATTTGTTGTGGCGGACGGTGAGTTATCTCAACAAATACATGGCAATGTCGTGCCTTATACTGGTTCCGTATCTGGGGATGACAGTGGACACGCGCTGGGTTTATGGCAGATAGTTCTATTTGCGCTACTTGGCGGTCTGATCCTGAACTTAATGCCGTGTGTTTTGCCTGTACTGGCAATGAAACTCGGCTCTGTCTTATTGGTTCCTCAAGGTGAACAAAATACCATTCGTCGGCAATTCTTGCTCTCTTCATCGGGGATTCTGGTCTCATTCTGGTTATTAGCCTTATTGATGACATTCTTGCGATGGGGACAGGAAGTTGTTGGTTGGGGTATTCAGTTCCAAAGCCCGTGGTTTATCGGCTTTATGGTGCTGATTACGGCGCTGTTTACTGCGAATTTATTTGGGTTGTTTGAAATTAACCTAGGCAGTAAAGCAAATACGCGTTTAGCCACCGCAGGTGGGCAGGGTAATAGCGGGCATTTCTGGCAAGGGGTTTTCGCGACACTCTTAGCGACACCTTGTTCTGCACCCTTTTTGGGCACGGCGGTCGCTTTCGCATTAGCGGCACCGATGTCGCAACTGTGGCTGATTTTCACTGCACTAGGTATCGGGGTGAGCCTTCCGTGGTTATTGATTGCGGCATTCCCTGTGATTGCGAAAGCGTTACCAAAGCCAGGAACATGGATGCTGAAATTGCGCGCAGTACTGGGCTTAATGATGTTGGTTTCCTGCTTATGGTTAATCAGCTTATTAATTCCCCATTTTGGTGCAATGACCGCTACCGTTATCGCCGTACTATTTTTATTAATCTTAGTGTTATTTATTCTTAAGAACCGAGGAGTTCGTGCGGCAATTTTCCCATTCCTATTATTCTCGGCACTGGGTGCTGGGTTTGCTTGGATGGCGATAGACCAACAACAAGGCCACCAAACGCTAGCTTCCGATAAGGTTCAATGGCAAACACTGTCTGAAGACGCAATCACGCGAGCGCTGGCAGATAATAAACGTGTGTTTATTGATGTGACTGCAGACTGGTGTGTGACGTGTAAGGCGAATAAATATAACGTCCTACTTAATGACGAAATTCAGCACTTACTGAGTGAACCGGATGTCGTCGCGCTACGGGGTGATTGGACAAAACCTTCACCTGAAATCTCGGCGTTTTTGCAACGTCGAGGGCAAGTGGCTGTGCCGTTTAACCAGATTTATGGCCCTAATCTGACAGAGGGGAAAATACTGTCAACAATACTTGATCGTGAATCTGTATTATCAATTATGACTGAGGCCAAAGGAGCCGAAAAATGAAAAAGACGATATTAGCTGTTTTATTTTCCTCACTAGTATTAGGGGCCACAGCACATGCAGCGCCACTGACTGCCGACCAAGAAGCACAAGTTCGTAAGCTGGTACGCGATACATTAGTTGAGAATCCAGAGATCCTTGAAGAAGCGATTGTGGCTTTACAAGCGAAACAAGGTGAAAAACAACAAGCGCAAATGAAACAGGTATTAAAAGATCAGCATGATGCCCTGTTTAATGACCCGACTAGCCCACGTATTGGCTCGAAAGACGCGAAATTAGTCTTGGTGAACTTTACTGACTTTAACTGCCCATACTGCAAACGCTTTGACCCACTGTTAGAAGATATTGTGAAGAAAAACCCAGATGTTGCAGTTGTTATCAAGTACCTGCCATTTAAAGGGGAAACCTCGCTGGAGTCTTCGCAATTAGCGATGACTTTATGGCAAGAAAATCCAAAAGCGTTCTTAGCTCTGCACCAAAAACTGATGGCGAAACAGGGGATGTTATCTGATTCAAACATCAAAGAAGCGCTGCAAGCAACCGGCAATGATAAGTTAAAAGCGAATGATAAGAGCCGTGCAGCTATTCGTAAAAACCTTGAGTTGGCTAATATGCTGGGCGTGAATGGTACGCCTGCAACGCTAGTGGGTGATGAAATGATCCCAGGCGCTGTTGATGCACAAGAATTTGAACGCATCGTGAAAGAACAGCTCAGCAAAGCGAAATAATGTCGTGATGGGGGGACTGAAAAAGTGGTCAAAAGAGCTTCTCGTATTGGCGATTATTTTGGTGATCGCTTTTACGGTGATGGACTTTTGGCGTAAACCGCAAAGCCTTGCCCCCGTGTTATTAGAGCCACTCACCATTGCAACGGGTGAGGTGGTTTCTATTGCTGAACTCAGCGAAAAACAGCCTGTATTAGTCTATTTCTGGGCAACATGGTGTGGTGTTTGCCGCTTCACATCGCCAACCGTTTCTGATTTAGCAAAATCAGGAGTTCCGGTGGTGACGGTAGCACTGCGTTCGGGGGAATCTTCTCGACTGTTAGCCGGAATGGAAAAAAAGGAATTAGATTTTCCTGTAGTGAATGATATCAACGGTCAACTGGCTGCGCAGGTTGGCGTGACAGCAACACCGACCTTTATGATTATCGATAAAGGCGAAATGGTGAGTTTTACTTCTGGCTGGACGAGTTATCTGGGGCTGAAAAGCCGTTTATGGCTCGCTTCGTTTTAATTAAATGCCCTTGGTATCAGCATCAAGGGCATTTTTCTTATCAAACTCTAATCTCAAACTCTTTCATCAAAATTCGAGATTGCGAATAAACCGATAGTCAGCCGATTGGGACTTTAAGCGATAAAGATTGGCTGGGCGTCCGCGCTCTTGGCGTTTCTCCCCTGTATCAATCAATAAATCAGCTTGATCTAAACGGCGACGGAAAGATTTATTCTGTATGGATTTTCCGATTAAAACCTCATGAACATGTTGCAGCTCGGCTAAGGTGAATACTTCCGGTAGCGCAAATCCCGGCACAATGGAATAAAGGGATTTCTGGCGTAAACGTTCACGGGCTTGTAAATAAAGCTGATAGTGATCGAAAGCCAGTGCCATGTCTTCAATCTCTTCGATGGAGACCCATTTAACAGAATGTACACTTTCAATGTGCGCTTCGCAGGCTTGGTGAGCAATGAGTGCGGTATAGCAGACTGTCACTGACCAGCCTCGAGGATCTCGCTCTGAATTTCCTACGGTACATAACTGCTCGATATAAGGAGGAACAACCCCCGTTTTCTCTTTTAACTTGCGATATACCGTATCGTCTAACGTGGCATCACAATTTTCATCAACGAACCCACCCGGTAATCCCCATTGCCCTTTCTGAGGGTAATTAGCACGTTCCACGAGCAGCACTTTTAAGGTGTTTTCATGATAAGTGAATAATACGGTATCCACTGTGAGCAAAGGAGTTAAATAATCTCGTCGATCATAATTAGATAAAAACTCTTTTTCTGTCATGTGATTAAGATCCTTTCCCCCATATTTAGTCTTGCGCTAAATCATACGCGAAAATTTATTTAGTGTCATTAAGACATTTAAGTGTTGACTTATTTGTGTCTGTAGGACAATAATTAATTAAGGTCATAAAGACACTAATTGATTTCACAAAGACACTAAGTGGGGTAGACCATGTTAAATTTTAAATATTTCAAATCAGATTCATCGACATTCATTATTCAATCCATTAATGGTGCAGTACGTAAGCAAGGTAAAGGGTTAAGTTTTTGGTATAACGCGGATAAAACGTCCATTGCGGCATTACCTTTGAACGCCCAAGAAGCGCCATTTATTTTTAATCTACAGACAGCGGATTTCCAAAGCTTGCGTATTCAAGGGCAAATTTCGTTTCAAGTGAAATACCCAGAAAAAACAGCGGATGTCTTGAATTTTAACCTTGCCCAAGATGGTAAATCTTATGCGTCAGAAGACCCGTTAAAGCTGAGTGATAGGGTGGTTCGTAGTGCCCAAACTGTCATCCAAGCAAAAACGCAAAGTACCGATTTGCGAGATGCATTACTCATGGGGCAACCATTGGTGCTGTTGGTTTCTCAGCAACTGTCTGAGCATCCTGCACTTGAATCGTTAGGCATAGAAATTTTGGATGTGGCAATTTCTGCTATTACACCGTCTCCTGAAACGCTCAAAGCGCTGGAAGCTCAAGCACGGGAATCAATTTTGAAAGAGGCTGACGATGCGATTTATGCGAGACGCAAATTCTCCGTTGAGCAGGAAAGAACTATAAAAGAGGCGGAATTAGAAACGGATTTATCAGTACAAGCCAAGCAGCAGCAAATTGAAGAAGCTCGGTTGGATAATGAACGTACATTGCTGCGTGAGCGTGCTGAAATTGAACAAGAAGAGTTAATAGCTCAGGTTAATTTGGAAGCTAAGCGTAATGAGCTGGTGGCGCTAAGTGTTGAAAACCAACGTACTCAATCAGAAGCGGATGCTTATGCCATCGAAGCTAAAATGAAAGCGTATAGCCAATTGCCAGTGGAGAATTTGAAGGCGATGGCATTGGCGAAAATGAACCCAGAGCAATTGATGGCGATGGCATTTGAATCCTTGGCTCAAAACGCAGGCAAAATTGGTGAAATTAATTTCTCACCAGATTTATTTGGTCAGCTAATGAAAAAAGGGGCTAAACAATGAGTCAGTATGATGATGTTCGCTTTGTGTTAGTGATGCGTAAAACTCGTATGCAGGAATTAATTGAGCGTTTCAATACCTGGTCGCAAGCAAAATTTTACCTTGAACATAATGATGTTGAAGTGAGTGATTACCTACTTGAACATGATGTGTATCAGCGGCAGTTAATCCAAGCTGAGTCGATTCTTAAAACGATGGGACGCTTTCAATTACTGGAAAGAAAACTGTTACCGAGCTACCAGTTTTCAGCGCGAGATATCGTGGTGGTCATAGGGCAAGATGGTTTAGTGGCAAATACCCTTAAATACCTTAATGGGCAGCCGGTGATTGCTATAAATCCGGAACCGACGCGTTGGGATGGTAAATTGCTGCCCTTTGAAATTGGGCAGCTATCGGATGTGGTGACGCGTACACTAACTGGAAAGGTAAATCAAAAATCCGTTACTTTTGCGCAAGCTACAACCAACGATGGACAAACGCTATTAGCCGTTAACGACCTATTTATAGGTCCTAAAAGCCATACATCTGCACGCTATCGAGTGAAATGGCAAGGGCAGCAAGAATTTCAATCATCATCAGGAATTATTGTCTCGACAGGGTTAGGGTCAACGGGATGGTTTCAATCTATTATTGCGGGGGCTCAGGCGATAGCAGGGACTCACTCCCATCCATTATCACAGGGGTTTGGCTGGGATGAAAAACGGTTACAGTTCAGCGTAAGGGAACCTTTTCGCAGCCGAATGACGGGAACGGAATTAGTGTTTGGCACCATTGAGCAAACCACGCCATTACAATTAGAGTCATTAATGCCTGAAAATGGCGTAATTTTTTCCGATGGTATTGAAGATGATTATTTGAATTTCAACGCAGGCTGTATTGCCTCAATTGGGATAGCAGAAACGCAGGGATTATTAATTGGTTAGGTTAAAAAAATCCCCGAATCATCAATCGAGATGTCGGGGATTATTAATCGGTTTAAAGCGTCAATTAGTGACGTTTTTGACGACGGTTAAGGGTAAATCCAACAATACCGAATATGGCGACCATACCCCACATCGGCCAGTTACTCCAACGAGCATAAGGGGTTAATCCCGTTGTTGGTGTGACTTTTTCAGCCAGTACCGCATCTTGGAACTGTGGCAGAATACCTTGAATGGAACCATCCGCACTGATGACCGCCGTTACGCCATTGTTGGTGGCGCGTAATAGCGGGCGACCAAGTTCTAATGAGCGCATTCTTGCCATCTGGAAATGCTGCCAAGGACCAATCGATTCACCAAACCAAGCATCATTTGAAATTGTCAGTAAGTAGTCACTGTCAGGTTTGAAGTTATCTCTAACTTGAGTACCCAGAATAATTTCATAGCAAATGGTTGCTGTTAGATGAATATTACCAATTGCTAATTGAGCCTGTTGATAATCTCCACGGCTAAAGCCCGACATTGGTAAATTAAAGAATGGCGCAAGCGGGCGAAGTAAATCTTCCAACGGGACGAACTCACCAAATGGGACTAAGTGATGCTTGTTATAACGATTCTTAGTCGGGTAGAGATAGGGTTTTCTATCACCTAGCACAATGATGGAGTTATAGAATACCGAATCACCATTGACCGGTTTGGCATCAACAGTTCCGGTAATTAACCGCGTTTTGGTTTCATTTAGCAACGTGTCCAGCGCTTTAAGCCACGGCTGATTTTCCAGTTCCACCACAGGAATAGCTGACTCAGGCCAAATAATCATATCGGCTTTGCCAATATAAGGGCTGGAAAGCTTGATATAGCGATCTTTGGTTTGCTGCAAAAAGCCTGCTTCCCATTTCATTGATTGAGGGATATTGCCCTGCACCAATGCCACTTCCATGGTTTTATCATTCAGAGGAGTGAACCACTGGACGTTTTTGGCTAACAGAGGAACCAGCAACAGCGCCGCCGCACATGCTAGAGGGATAAGATTGCGGCGAATGACTGTTAGGACGAGCAAGCCGCTGATGCTAAATAGCAGCAGGGTTATCATCTCAACGCCAAAAATTGGCGCTAATGATTTCATCGGCCCATCAATTTGGCTATAACCAAATTGCAGCCATGGGAAGCCAGTCAGTACCCAACCGCGCAGAAACTCAGTCACTTGCCACAGTGCGGGCGCCATCAAGACTAAGCGCCAAATATTGGCGTTGGGGGTGAGTTTATTGAGCAGTAGACCAAATAGACCGGGGTACAGAGACAGATAAGCAGCCAGCAAGATAACGATAAATATGTTAACGGCATCCGGCATCCCACCAAAATCGGCGATACTGACATACACCCAGTTGACGCCGCTGCCAAATAAGCCAAATCCCCATGCGAACGCGATAGCAAAAGCTTGCTTGGCGGTTCTGTGTAGGGTTAATAGCTCGAGAAAGAAAATAGAAAGGAGAGCGGCGGGCCAGAAGTCAAAAGGCGAAAAAGCCAGTGTACCACTGGCTCCGAATAGTAAAGCCAGCAGCAGGCGTAGCCACTGGCTTTGATAAGTAGAGGATAAGTTCATTAACTCTGTTCTTCATCCAAAGTAGGCACTGGGGCATCGTCAGGAATTTTTACTTGAAGCAGTATAATTCGACGGCTATCCGCCATGGAAACTTTAAACTGGTAGTTATCGATGGTAATGGTTTCACCACGGGATGGTAAGTGACCAAAGGCTTGCATCACTAAGCCCCCAACGGTATCTACCTCATCATCACTAAAATGCGTCCCAAAGGCGTCATTAAAGTCTTCGATTTGAGTCAAGGCGCGAACAGAGTATGAATGGCGGCTCAGCTGGCGGATATCCACATCATCTTGGTCGTCATACTCGTCTTCAATCTCACCGACGATCAGCTCTAAAATATCTTCAATAGTCACTAAACCAGAGACACCGCCGAACTCATCAATAACGATGGCCATATGGTAACGCTGGGAACGGAATTCTTTGAGTAAGCGGTCTACTCGTTTACTTTCAGGAACAACAACGGCCTGACGTAACACTTTATCAATACTGAATGGTTCTGCGTCGGTACGCATAAATGGCAGTAAATCTTTTGCCATTAATAGCCCTTCAATATGATCTTTATCTTCGCTGATAACAGGGAAGCGAGAGTGGGCAGAATCGATGATGACATCGAGGCACTCATCAAGGCTTTGGTTACGTTTTAAGGTAACAATTTGAGAGCGAGGGATCATGATGTCACGTACCCGCTGATCGGCAATATCCATGACGCCTTCCAGCATTTCACGGGTATCCGGGTCAATTAAATCGTTTTGTTCAGAATCACGAATTAATTCGACCAAATCATCACGGTTTTTAGGTTCACCATGGAAAAGTTGATTTAACAATGCAAAAAAACCTTTCTTAGGCCCAGGGGTGTCACTACTCGAAGAGTTATCGTCGCTCATGGCGTTTAATTTATTATTCCTCAGTTAATTAGAAAAATCGCTAACCCATAGAGTTAGGTATGAATTGTTTAGCTTAAAACATTTTGTTTAGCGAAACAATTTATGGGTTAGCGTCGAAGCATATTCTTTACGTTAACAGACATCGTTTTACGTCTAAAAATGCTTGTTAACGTTAAAAATTATAGTGAGCTCACTCTTTTTCCGCAAGATACGGATCGGCATAACCCATTTCTGCGAGGATCTCGGTTTCTAATCCTTCCATTTCTTCAGCTTCATCATCTTCAATATGATCATAACCGAGTAAATGCAGGCAACCGTGAACTACCATGTGTGCCCAATGCTCTTCTTCACTTTTTTGCTGCTCGACGGCTTCTTGCTCCACCACTTGGCGGCAAATAATTAAATCCCCTAACAGCGGAAGTTCCACTTCTGGTGGCGCTTCGAATGGAAATGACAGCACGTTAGTCGGCTTATCTTTTCCACGATAAGTTAGATTTAATTCATGGCTTTCGGCTTCATCAACAATACGAATAGTGACTTCACTTTCAGCTTGAAACTTGGGTAATACCGCATTGACCCAGCGCTGGAACATCGCTTCAGAGGGTAAACCGTCGGTATTTTCGCTCGCTATTTGTAAATCGAGAATAACATCGCTCATTTAGTGATTTTCCTGCTTTTCAAGCTCACGTTGTTGCTCTTTTTCTTCTTTCAATTGCTGGCGACGTTTGCTGTCTTGCTCTTCCCATGCTTCATAAGCCATGACAACTTTCGCCACGACAGGGTGACGCACCACGTCTTCGCTATGGAAGAAGTTAAAGCTTAAATCATCCACGTTCGACAACACTTCGATGGCGTGTCTTAAACCGGATTTGCTGCCTCTTGGTAAGTCGACCTGAGTGATATCCCCAGTGACAACAGCTTTAGAGTTAAAACCAATACGGGTTAAAAACATTTTCATCTGTTCGATGGTGGTGTTTTGGCTCTCATCTAAAATGATAAACGCATCGTTCAGTGTGCGACCGCGCATGTAAGCCAGCGGAGCCACTTCAATCACATTACGCTCAATCAGTTTTTCAACTTTTTCAAAACCAAGCATTTCAAACAGCGCGTCGTACAGAGGGCGTAAATAAGGATCTACTTTCTGGCTTAAATCACCCGGCAAGAAACCCAGTTTTTCGCCTGCTTCAACCGCAGGGCGGGTGAGCAGAATTCGGCGTACTTCTTGACGTTCTAATGCATCGACGGCTGCTGCAACAGCAAGGTAAGTTTTACCAGTTCCCGCAGGACCAATTCCAAATGTAATATCGTGATCTAAGATATTGGCAATGTATTGCGCCTGATTTGGGGTACGAGGTTTGATCACGCCGCGCTTGGTCTTGATATTCACGGCTTTACCATAGTCAGGCACGCTTTCTGCGGATTGCTCAAGCACTCGGCTATCGACAATCGCAAGGTGAATATTTTCAGGATCAATGTCAGGGATCACACCGCGGATTGGCGCGGTATCAACGTACAACTGGCGTAAAATCTTACTGGCCGCTTGGATATTAAGCGCTTTACCCGAGAGTTTAAAACGATTGTCTCGGCGATTGATTTCAATGCCAAGACGACGCTCTAATTGCTTAATATTGTCGTCAAATGGCCCGCAAAGGCTCATTAAACGCTGATTATCTGCGGGCTCTAAAAAAATCTCTTGTGTTGCGATTTGCAAAGGTTTGTTATCGGTCACTGAGTATCCTATCTTTAGGGTTGGAAGTTACCAACGCCAAGTTCATCTTCTTTACGGGTACGTGCAATCACGGATTCAGGGGATTCATGAACACGCAGATCCATTTGATCTTCGGTACGAATCACTTTACCGCGTAAAGAGTTGGTATAAACATCGACGATTTCGACATCAACAAATTTACCGATCATGTCCGGAGTGCCTTCAAAATTCACTACGCGGTTATTTTCGGTACGACCTGAAAGCTCCATCACATTTTTACGTGAGGTGCCTTCCACTAAAATACGTTGTACTGTTCCTAGCATGGCACGGCTGAAGCTCATTGCTTGCTGATTAATGCGCTGTTGCAGCAGATACAGACGTTGTTTTTTCTCGTCTTCGCTAACATCATCCGGTAAATCAGCGGCTGGCGTACCCGGACGAGCGGAGTAGACGAAGCTGTAGCTCATATCAAAATTCACATCAGCAATCAGCTTCATGGTTTTTTCGAAATCATCGGTGGTTTCCCCTGGGAAGCCAACAATAAAGTCGGAGCTGATCAGAATGCCAGGGCGAGCTTCGCGTAATTTACGAATAATCGCCTTATATTCCAATGCGGTATGCGCACGTTTCATCATGGTGAGTACGCGGTCAGAGCCACTTTGTACTGGTAAGTGTAGGAAACTCACTAGCTCAGGTGTATCGCGATACACTTCGATGATGTCATCGGTAAATTCGATTGGGTGGCTGGTGGTGAAGCGTACGCGGTCAATACCATCGATAGAGGCCACTAAACGTAATAATTCTGCGAATGAACAGATTTCACCGTCGAACGTCTCGCCACGGTAGGCGTTAACGTTTTGACCCAGCAAGTTAACTTCACGCACGCCCTGAGCGGCTAATTGTGCAATTTCAAACAGAATGTCATCACAAGGGCGGCTAACTTCTTCGCCGCGAGTGTACGGCACAACGCAGAACGTACAGTATTTGTTGCAGCCTTCCATGATAGAAACGAACGCGGTTGGGCCTTCAGCACGTGGCTCAGGTAAGCGGTCGAATTTTTCAATTTCAGGGAAGCTGATATCAATAATTGGGCTACGATTACCTTGAATTTGGTTAATCATTTCTGGTAAACGGTGCAGAGTTTGCGGGCCGAAAACGATATCAACGCAAGGTGCACGCTGGCGAATAAAATCACCTTCTTGTGATGCGACACAGCCACCGACACCAATGATGATGTCAGGATTTTTGTCTTTGAAGAATTTCCAACGACCAAGCTGGTGGAACACCTTTTCTTGGGCTTTTTCGCGGATCGAACAAGTGTTTAATAACAACAGATCTGCTTCTTCAGCAATTTCAGTCAGTTGATAGCCGTGGGTGCTTTCCAGTAAAGAGACCATTTTAGATGAATCGTATTCGTTCATCTGGCAGCCCCAAGTTTTCATATATAACTTTTTATTTGTTGACATGTCGTGTATCCGGTGTTTTCGAGGTCTAAAATAGGGACTTCGAAACGCGTTGTAAATCCAAAGTCCTACCCTATGATGATGGGGAATTCACCGCATTTTGATTAAGAACAGCGTTCTGTATTGGATTAAATGCAAAAATCACCCAGTAATAACATGCTAAAATAATATCATCACCAAATACTTAAGGGCAGGCTATTTGCCTATTGTTTTAAAGATTGACGAGTATTGTATTCATTTGAGGCATCAGTGACCAGAGCCCGAGCGTAGATATTGCCTGCGGGGGTAAGAATTTTTCGGTATACTAAATAAATCAAACAGTTAATAGTAGCTATCATGATGAATAAACTAACTGAATTTTATGATGTTGTTGTGGTTGGTGCGGGAATGACCGGCGCTGCAGCAGCATTAGGCTTCGCCCAAGAAGGGATGAAAGTGGCTTTACTTGAGAAAGCCCAGCCGACCGAGTTTGACGCGAGCAGTACGCCAGATGTGCGTATCTCTGCCATCAGCAGTGCCTCGATTGAATTATTAAAGCAATTAGGGGCATGGAAACATGTAGAAGCGATGCGCAGCGCGCCTTATCGTGAATTAGAAACCTGGGAAGAGCCGGGCAGCAATGTGATTTTTGATGCTAAAAGTTTAGGCTTACCAGAGCTTGGCTTTATGGTGGAAAACCGTGTTTTACAGTTGGCATTGTGGCGAGAGTGCGAACAGTACAGCAACCTAGAGTTAGTTTGCCCAGCCACGTTGGTGAATTTACATCAACCTCATGGGCAAAAACACTGGATGGTTGAGCTGGAAGATGGGCGCATTCTAGAAACTAAACTGGTGGTTGGCGCAGATGGTGCTAATTCTCAAGTGCGTAAAATGGCGGGTATTGGAAGCCGTGGCTGGCAATATCGCCAATCTTGTATGCTGATCACTATCCAAACGGATGCGCCGCAGCAAGACCGTACATGGCAACAGTTTTTCCCATCAGGCCCAAGGGCATTTTTACCGCTGTATGATAACTGGGCGTCCCTCGTGTGGTATGACAGCCCCGCCAAAATTCGCCGTTTGCAAAGCATGTCTATGGAGCAGCTCACAGGTGCTATCTCGGAAGCGTTCCCTGAGCGGCTTGGTGCAGTAAAAGCCATCGCATCGGGCGCCTTTCCTTTAACACGTCACCATGCAAGCCGCTATGTGATGGATGGCTTGGTGCTGATTGGTGATGCGGCGCATACTATCAATCCGTTAGCGGGTCAGGGGGTGAACCTCGGTTATCGCGATGTAGATGTGTTATTGAAGGTCATTTACCAAGCGCGTGAGTGTATTGAGACATGGGAGTCTTTGGATGTGCTTAAGCGCTATCAGCGCCGCCGTTTACCCGATAATCTTGTGATGCAGGCGGGGATGGATATTTTCTATATGGCCTTTAGCGAAAATTTACCGGGCTTGAAAATGCTAAGAAACTTTGGCTTGATGACCGCGCAACGTGCGGGCGAGGCGAAAAAATTAGCGCTAAAATATGCGCTGGGGCTGTAATCTACTGAACCTATTTATTGTTATTTGTTACCCAGATAAATTTCTGGGTAACTTCCTCATGATGACTCTTCTGTATTTGCATCTTGCTCTTGCATATTTAATAGCGGGATCCCGTATTTTTCCCCCCACTCTTGCAGAGCATTAATCACTGTACTTAAAGATTCACCCGCGGGGGTCATTGAGTACTCGACTTTAGGCGGTACTTCAGGATAGACATGTCGAGTAATTAGCCCATCGCTTTCGAGTTCTCGTAATTGCTTGGTCAGCATACGCGGCGTAATGAAAACTAGTTTCCTTTTTATTTCATTAAATCGCAGTGTTTTTCCCTGTAAATGATACAGGATCACGCCTTTCCCTTTTCCGCCCATTAGCTCTAATGAGGCTTCAACAGGGCATCCATCGTAGGTGTAGTTTGTATAACGTCTTTTTTTGATAGTATCCATTTGTATAGTATGTGCCATTAATGTGCGTACTTGTCTGTTTGTACTTTTAACATTAGGATGTTCAAAACTCAAGACAGTTTATTTAACTTAGAGGATCCAATGAACTTAATTAATGTTTTAAATACCCGTTATGCAACGAAAAGTTTTGACCCAAATAAAACGATTTCTGATGAAACGCTGAGTGAGATAAAAGCGTTACTTCAATTAAGTCCTTCGAGTGTCAATGTGCAACCTTGGCATTTCTTGATGGTAAGTAGCCCTGAAGCAAAACAAAAAATTATCAATGCGACGGCAGGTGGATACTCATTCAATGAGGAAAAAATTCGCAATGCATCCCATGTGGTAGTGATGTGCGCAAAAACAGAGTTGCCTGAGGATTATTTACTGCATCTTTTAGAGCTCGAAGATGAAGAAGGGCGATATCAGAAAAGCGAGTTTAAAGAGCAAAATCATATGGCTCGTTCATTTTTTGTGAATTTACATAAGAATGAATTGAAGGATTTACCGCATTGGATAGAAAAACAAGTTTACTTGAATATGGGGGCATTATTATTGGGCGCAGCGGTGTTAGGGGTTGATGCGTTGCCAATGGAAGGTCTCGATTTTTCAATTCTTAATGACGAATTCGATTTAAATGAGAAAGGGCTAAGTGCGGTGACGGTAGTTGCGCTGGGTTATAAAACTGAAGACGATTTTAATTCTGCCTTACCGAAAGTGCGTCTTCCATTGAATGAAGTCGTGACTGAACTTTAATTTGTTAGATAAAAAATAAGCCGCGATTGCGGCTTATTTTCGTTATGGCAGTAATAAATTATTTATTATTTGCGATATCGACAGAATTCGTTGGTTGTACTACATCTTCTTCGGTGATGATTGAATCTAAAGATTCACCTTTGGATGAGAATGCATGCGCCAGTTTTTCGGTATCTAACTCTTTTTCCCAACGCGCAACCACGATACATGCACAAGCGTTACCGACTAAGTTGGTCAGCGCACGGCACTCAGACATAAAGCGGTCGATACCCAGAATCAATGCCATACCTGCAACTGGAATGCTTGGTACTACCATCAGTGTTGCCGCTAAGGTAATGAAACCTGCACCCGTTACACCCGCCGCACCTTTAGAGCTGATCATCGCAACTAACAGCAGGGAAATTTGCTGCCAGAGCGTCAGTTCAATATTGGTCGCTTGAGCAATAAACAGCGCCGCCATCGTCATGTAGATATTGGTGCCATCGAGGTTAAATGAATAACCGGTAGGGATCACTAAGCCCACGACGGATTTTTCGCAACCAGCGTGCTCCATTTTTCTCATTAAGCTTGGTAATGCCGCTTCAGAGGAAGAGGTACCCAGCACTAACCATAATTCATCTTTGATGTATTTGATAAGCTCAATAATCGAGAAGCCGTTATATTTAGCCACTGCACCCAGTACGACCAGAACAAACAGCAGGGAGGTGATGTAGAACGTCATAATCAGCATCATTAAGTTGCCGATAGACGAAATACCGTATTTACCAATGGTAAATGCCATCGCACCAAATGCGCCGATAGGTGCTAGTTTCATCAACATCGCAACCATCTTGAACACTGGCTCAGAGAAGTTTTGCAGCAGTTTAACGATAGGCTCACCGTGTTTACCAGTTGCTGCCAGTGCTAAACCAAAAATTACCGAAATAAACAGGACTTGCAGAATGTTTCCGTTCACCAATGGGCTAATAACGGTGTCTGGAATAATATTCATGAAGAAGCCAACGATGGTAGATTCGTGTGCTTTTTCAACATAGCCCGCGACTTTGGCATTATCTAAGGTTGCAGGGTCAATATTCAGTCCAGAGCCTGGCTGAATGACGTTAGCGACGATTAAACCAATAATCAGTGCGATAGTTGAGAATGTGATGAAGTACAGCATTGCTTTACCTGCAACGCTACCAACGGCTCTCATGTTGGTCATGCCTGAAATACCGGTCACAACCGTTAAGAAAATGACTGGGGCAATAATCATTTTCACGATTTTAATAAACGCATCACCCAACGGTTTTAATGACTCTCCGATGTCTGGGAAAAAATGCCCAAGGGCAATACCAAGAGTGATGGCGACGATGACCTGCACATATAAAATTTTATATAGTGGTTGTTTTATTATGTTTCGCATAAGTTTTCTCTGTAAAAATATTGTGTTATAGCAATTATAATTATTGGTTTTTTTTACAACTGAGTTGAGATGGATTGGAAAGTTGGACTGATAATTTAAGACGAAAGGGGGCTTACGTATTACTAATCTAATCTAACTACAATTCGCCGCAAGATTACCACTTTATTTGGTTATGTGAAAATGACTGACATCACACTTCCGACACAAAGGTTGCATAAAGGTAAATGGGATGTGTTAAATGTTTTTTAAAAGGTTAAAAGAAAATTTAAAGGCAGAATGATAGTTTTAAAAAGCATTAAATAAATAACGCATTAAGTTTATTTACTTAAATTTTTAAATTGTTTTGAGAGTATTTTTTGATGATGGATACAAGAGAGGATGGCTGGGGTACCAGGATTCGAACCTGGGGATGCCAGGATCAAAACCTGGTGCCTTACCGCTTGGCGATACCCCAACAAAAAAGAAATGGTAGCTACGACGGGATTCGAACCTGTGACCCCAACATTATGAGTGTTGTGCTCTAACCAACTGAGCTACATAGCCATTGTATTTTCTTTACTGTGTGATTTTACTACTTGGTAGGATAATAGATGGCTGGGGTACCAGGATTCGAACCTGGGGATGCCAGGATCAAAACCTGGTGCCTTACCGCTTGGCGATACCCCATCCGAGAATATCTATTATTTATTTTCACTACGAAAATTAATTGCCTTTAAGATGGTTGGGGTACCAGGATTCGAACCTGGGAATGCCAGGATCAAAACCTGGTGCCTTACCGCTTGGCGATACCCCAATCTTAAATTCAATTTGTACCGAGAAGGAAAATGGTGCGGGAGACAAGACTTGAACTTGCACACCTTGCGGCGCCAGAACCTAAATCTGGTGCGTCTACCAATTTCGCCACTCCCGCAAAGAAATGGTGGCTATGACGGGATTCGAACCTGTGACCCCAACATTATGAGTGTTGTGCTCTAACCAGCTGAGCTACATAGCCATCTTTTTTTGCTTAACCTTCATCGGCGTTGCGGGGCGCATTATGCTAATTACAGGCAAGACAGTCAACAGCTTTTTGCACTATTTTTTAGAAAATGCGTCTGTTTGTTTGATGAATAATCATTTTGTCGATAAAGCCAGCAAAAAACAACCCCGAATTTGAAAAAATGTGATTTGTTATTATTAAGATGGTTAAAAATTACACTGGAATTTATTGCGCTATTTTGCTGTTTATCGATAAGAAAGAGCACAAAGCTAACTTTCTAATAATCTTTGGAGCAATTCCCCATTTAACATGGCGCGTTTTGTCAGCGCAAATGCACCAATTGCTGAATTATGAACCAGTTGTGAGGTAACAATCGGTAAGTTTTCACGGAAACCTTTTAATGCTTGGGTATCAATGCAGCTTTGAATGGCGGGTAATAGAACCTGCTCAGCTTCAGTAATGTCTCCGGCGATCACCACTTTTTCAGGATTAAACAAGTTAATAGTGATAGCGATGGCTTTACCAATTTGGCGTCCGACGTGTTGGATAACCTCGGTTGCCAGTGGGTCACCTTTATTGGCGGCTTGGCAAATATGGGTAATTGAACTGGTTTCAGGGGTTAATTGGCTCGCATAGCCCTGTTCTAAGCGCTGTTTCACGCGAGCTTCAATGGCTTGGTTGGAGGCGATGGTTTCTAAACATCCAAAATTACCGCAATGGCACAGGTCGCCTAGTGGGTCTACTTGGATGTGCCCAATCTCCCCAAGATTACCTCGATGATTAAGAAGGATCTCTTTATTAACGACTAAACCAGCTCCAGCGCCTCTATGAATGCGTACAAGAAGCGAGTCCTCACAATCTTGGGTAGCACCGAAATAACTCTCAGCGAGAGCTAGGCTGCGAATATCGTGCCCAACATAACAGGTGAGATTGAAATGCTGCTGTAGGTTATCAATCAGCTTCCAGTTATCCACTTTAATGTGTGGCATGTAGTGGACAATACCCGAATGCGGATTGACAAGTCCTGGCAATATCACCGAAATAGCAATCAGCTCACGGATGCGTCGCTGGTGCAGCGAGATAAAATCTTCAAGTGCCGCAATCAGTTTCTCTTCGACGATTTGCTGGGTGGGTTCTGTAATAGGGTAGTGACCGTCTGCCAGCATTTTGCCGCTAAGATCATACAGGGCGATTGTGGCATCGTAACGCCCCAAGCGTACGCCGATGGTGTGGAAATGTTTGTATTCGGAGACGATAGAGATAGCGCGACGGCCTCCGGTGGAGGCCTGCTGGTCTACTTCTTTGATTAAACCACGTTCGGGTAATTGGCGGGTGATCTTAGTGACACTCGCTGGCGCAAGCTGGCTCTGTTCCGCTATCTGAATTCTAGATATCGGTCCTTGTTGATCAATCAGGCTGTAAACGACAGCACTGTTGAGTTGTTTTACGAGATCAATATTACCAATTTGCTTTAGCGAGTGGCTTTGATTCATCAGCTAGTTACTCATTTTTATAGACTTCCTCTCCGTTTACATAAGTTGAAAGGACTTGGAAGTCTTGGTTAAAGGCAGTCAAGTTAGCCGTTTTGCCGGCTTCGATGGAACCTAATGTTGCCTCTACCCCAATGGCTCTTGCTGGGTAAAGGGTGGCCATTCTTAATGTTTCATCAAGAGGAATGCCAACATGTTCAACACTGTTTTTCACCGCATTAATCATGGTCAGGGAAGAGCCGCTCAGTGTGCCATTTTCATCGACACATAATCCATTGCGGTAGTATATGGTTTTACCTGCGAAGATAAAATGATCCATTTCACCTGTTTGGGGATCAATTCCCGCTGGTGCTGTCGCATCGGTGACTAAAACCAGCTTATCCCCTTTGAGTTGTTTACTATTGCGAATATTGGCCCATTGAACATGTAAACCATCCGCGATAATGCCTGCATAGACTTCAGGGGTATCGTAAATTGCGCCAACCAGACCAGGGCCACGACCAGAAATATATGGCATGGCGTTGAATAGGTGGGTTGATGCGCGAATACCTGAGCGGAAGCCTTGACGCGCTTCTTCATAGGTTGCATTGGAGTGACCTGCTGAAACCACAATGCCAGCTTCGGTGAGCTGGTGGATAAAGTGTTGCTCAACGACTTCAGGTGCGAGCGTGATCATGCTAATTGCGTCAGCATGTGCTGCTAAGTAATCCATCATTTCAATTGATGGCTTACGGATAAATTCTGGGTTATGAGTCCCTTTTTTAATCAAATTAATGTAAGGGCCTTCAATATGTAAACCAAGCGCTTGGTTCTTATTCTGTTTCAGATATTCAGTCATGACATCAACGCCATGCTTCATCAGTTCATCTGAACAGGTAATGAGAGTTGGCAGAAAGCTAGTACACCCCGCACACTCATTGGCTTTTTGCATGATTTCGAGGTTTTTCAATGTGACATTTTCTTCGTTGTCATTGAATTGCACGCCGCCACAGCCATTCACTTGGAGATCGATAAAGCCAGCCGATAGAATGGTACCTTTCAAATCTCTACGTTCGATATCGTGAGCGAGTTCGGATTCTGGGCACACCGCTTTGATGATTTCGCCATCAATAATGACTGCGTGGTTATCCAGTCTTTCGTGACCTGTAAAAATAATGCAATTAGTTAATGCGTACATAGCGTAAAACTCCTGACCGCGAGTAAAATGGGTCACCGACCCGCATCAGTATGGCGGGTCGGGTGTTCGATACTCTATCTATTTTAGTTACTTTTAGAGGCTCTAAAATAGAGTTGAGTATAAATTAATCAAATTGCTCGATATTCGAACATTCTAATTGTTTGAAATATTTGAGCGTTTTGACTTTCAATTCTAATGTTGCTGGCTCATCACAGACAATCAATGCTTTAGGATGTAGCTGCACACAGCTGATTGTCCATAAGTGGTTAACAGAACCTTCTACCGCAGCGTGAACGGCATCAGCTTTGTTTGCACCCGTCGCTAATACCATCAGTTCTTTCGCATCTAATAAAGTAGCAACACCCACAGTTAATGCATATTTAGGAACTTGATTGATATCATTATCAAAGAAACGGGAGTTAGCCTGGCGAGTTTCTGGCGTCAGCGTTTTGATACGTGTTCTCGAACTTAAAGAAGAACCTGGCTCATTAAACGCGATATGACCATCATTACCTACCCCACCCATAAACAGGTTGATTTGACCGTAGGATTTGATTTTGTCTTCATAACGTTGACATTCAGCGTCGACATCAGGTGCGTTACCATTGAGTAAATTGATGTTTTCAGCTTGGATATCAATATGATTAAAAAAGTTTTGGTGCATAAACGTGTGGTAACTTTGTGGATGATCTTTTGGAATACCAATGTATTCATCCATATTAAATGTCACGACATGCTTAAAGCTGACTTTACCTGCTTTATATAAGGCAATTAATTCTTTGTAGGTGGCAAGCGGTGTTCCGCCAGTCGGTAAGCCTAGAACGAAAGGGCGTTCAGCTGTCGGATTAAATGCGTTGATTTTATCAGCGATGTACTGTGCGGACCATACGCCAACATCATGAGCATTATTTAATGGGATAAGCCTCATGTACTTTTACCTCTAGTGTTTCTTTAAATTTATACTTGTAGGACCCCAAATCTCAATTGTGTTGAACATTTTCAACATTTTCTTATGACTGAGGTACTTGGGGTATATACAGCAAATCATATAAAAAACTTATTTTTAATAATAAAATAAGTTTTCGAGAATAGCTACTAATTTAGTCAATATTAGGTTTCTTTCGTTGACATTTATCACAGTTTCCAGCTATTTATTTTGTATCGCGAAAAAATTCATCTATTCTATGAATTGCTATAATTAAGCGACTTCGGATATATTTCCGATGCGTGAAAATAAGATCCTGAAATGGGACAAAAATAGAGCGATACAAAGGGGGAGTTTGTGAATATTCTTAGCTACTTACAGCGGATTGGTAGGGCGCTTATGGTGCCTGTCGCCGTATTACCAGCCGCCGCAATCCTTATGGGGATTGGTTATTGGATTGACCCAGATGGTTGGGGCGCCAATAGCGCAATCGCTGCGTTACTGATCAAATCCGGTGCAGCCATCATCGACAACATGTCCGTGTTGTTTGCGATTGGTGTTGCGTACGGAATGTCTAAAGATAAAGATGGTGCAGCTGCATTAACCGGTTTTGTCGGCTTCTTAGTGGTGACAACACTGTGTTCGCCTGCGTCCTACTCAATGATTATGAGTGTGCCAGTGGAATCCGTCCCTGCTGCATTCAATAAAATCAATAACCAGTTCGTGGGTATCCTTGTTGGGGTTCTCTCTGCTGAACTTTACAACCGCTACAGTGGCGTTGAGCTACCAAAAGCGTTGTCATTCTTCAGTGGTCGTCGCCTCGTCCCGATTTTAACCTCATTCCTGATGATCATCCTGGCATTCATTCTGATGTATGTTTGGCCGGTGGTGTATAACGGATTAGTGGCGTTCGGTGAAAGCATCAAAGACTTAGGTTCTGTTGGCGCGGGTATCTACGCTTTCTTTAACCGTCTATTAATTCCTGTTGGCTTACACCACGCACTGAACTCTGTATTCTGGTTCGATGTGGCGGGTATCAACGATATTCCTAACTTCTTAGGTGGCGCGAAGTCTATCGAAGCAGGTCTGGCAACAGTTGGGATTACGGGTCGCTACCAAGCGGGCTTCTTCCCTATCATGATGTTCGGTCTACCAGGTGCGGCTCTGGCTATCTATCACTGTGCACGTCCAGAAAATAAAGCCAAAGTGGCTGGTATCATGATTGCAGGTGCGTTTGCTGCATTCTTTACTGGTATTACTGAACCGCTTGAATTCTCATTTATGTTCGTTGCGCCAGTACTGTATGTGATCCACGCATTATTGACCGGTATTTCTGTCTATATCGCGGCAACAATGGAATGGATTTCAGGCTTCGGCTTCAGTGCGGGGCTGGTGGATATGTTCTTACAGACACGTAACCCACTCGCAACTCACTGGTATATGCTGATTGTTCAAGGCTTAGTCTTCTTCTGCATCTACTACGTGATTTTCCGATTCATGATCCGCAAATTCAACCTGTTAACGCCAGGTCGTGAAGTCAGCGCGGGTGATGAAACTGTTGATGGCTATGACGAAAACGTCAGCGATGCTCACAGCGATGAAAGCGAAATTCAAAAAGAAGCTCGTCAGTATATTGCAGCAGTAGGTGGTAGCGACAACATCGTTAACATCGACGCGTGTATCACGCGTTTACGTTTAGGCGTAAAAGATTCAGCGGTAGTCAACGACCCACTTGCTAAACGTATTGGTGCATCTGGCGTGATCCGCCTGAACAAGCAAAACGTGCAAGTGATTGTGGGAACTCGTGCTGAATTAATCGCTAAAGCGATGACAGAAGTGATGGCAAAAGGCCCTATTGCGGCATCTGCGCCAGCTGCGGCTCCAGAAAAAAGCCAGCAAACGACACCAGAAAAAGTAAAAGGTAACGCGGTACTATCGTTAATCGCACCAGTTAGTGGTGAAGTTTACTCACTGGATCAGGTTCCGGATGAAGCGTTCTCTAGCCGCATCGTCGGTGATGGTATTGCTATCAAACCAACCAGCAGTGAAGTGGTGGCGCCAGCCGCAGGGACAATTGTGAAAATTTTCCCAACTAACCATGCGTTCTGCCTCGAAACCGCGAATGGCGTTGAACTGATTGTGCATATGGGGATTGATACCGTTGCATTAAATGGTGAAGGCTGTGAGCGTTTAGTTGAAGAGGGTGCTGAAGTTGAAGCGGGCACACCGATTCTGAAACTCGACCTGCCATTCCTTGAAGCGAATGCAAAATCAATGATTAGCCCTGTTATCATCAGTAATATTGATGACTTCGCTGGCGTTGAAATTTTAGCGAAAGGTCAGGTTATTGCAGGTGAAACCGTTATTTATCACGTATTAAAATAATCTACGTATAGATAGAAAATAGCGAGCAGTACCTAGAAAATGCCAGCTTAATCAGCTGGCATTTTTTATCTAAATTATTCCGTAATTAATATCCAAAGCATTAATTCCTCAAGTATTAACTTTCGATGTATTAATTCCTATATTAATCAATCATGTATTCGGTATAACCGAATTTAATTTTTTGGCACTTATTACTATTTTATTTCTCTTATGGCTTATTTTCTTTGAGGTAAATTTCCCTTGTTGGCGAAGCGAAAAATCATTTAAGGAAATCGGTTGGTTAAAGGAAGCTGTTTTTAAAGGAATAAATAAGATGATGTCAAAAATAACGCTCGTGAGTGAAGCTAGCGAATATGTGTTTCAAAAAATGAACCATTTTTTTCAATGTTCAGGGAATCCGATTCGCATTCGTAGAATGAACAAAGAGAATTTAAAGTATTGCAATATCAGCTCGTTAGCAATGGAAGAGCCTTTAGATTGGCTTGAGTATCAAGAAATTGTTATGACCAAAGAGAGCTTTAGTTTCTGTTTTAAACTTATTAGCCGTAACCGAATTTTAGTCCGAATACCCGATAAAGCAGCGGGAGGTTGTGTCTGTAGCTATGACCCTCATTGCCGTCGAGCGACAATCGAAATACTGCAAAATTTTGAGAAAAACAATAAAGCATTAGATGGAAAAATGATGGTTTACTCATTGCTGAGTATTTTATTTTTTCTCATCAAGGTCGGGGGAGAGGGGGTCTATATTAATAACCCGGCTAACGAAGATCTTCTTGACTATTATATTGATGAATTGGGTTTTCAGGACGTCTTTAAAGATGGCAGCCTACTGTATAGCTCCAAGCAGCAACTGTTTAATCTCTTTGATGCGTTAAGGGAGCAGTGGAAACCCAAAGCAGGTCGAAACATAACAGACATACCTAATCAGAGTGAAGAGCGACTTGCGGATGAATTTATGCGTTTGATTATCAGTGTCGCTCAAGCGATTAAGCAGATGCCTAAGGCGCCGAAAGGGGAATCCGTTGGGAAATTTGCCGATGAATTTGATGTATGGCGAAAAAACTAATTGATTGAATTCACAGAGACTTGTAACTCAAAGGTTATATTTGTTAATTAATTTGGCGAAATCTCAAAGCGAGTTGTCAAATCTGCATAAGCACATGACGGTTCTCAAGGATAAGATAAAAACTCAACCATCTTTGAGGATCATCCTGTGGATTTACTACTTTGTTTATTTGGTTTTATTTCGGGGATCACAACAGCGCTATTCGGTTTTGGGGGCGGCTTTATTACGGTACCCCTGTTATATGCCTTAATTACCCTTGTTTGGGGACCCCGCCATGATGCCAGCGAAGTTGCGATGCAAATCGCCGTCGCCACATCTACATTTGTGATGATTTTCTCATCAAGCTTATCGAGCCGAGCACACTACCTGAAAGGGAATTTCAACTGGCAAATTATTAAACCTTTTATGCTGCCTATTTCAATTGGCGGCATTTTAGGTGCGCTCATCGCGCTATCGGTAGACAGTGAATGGATCCGCTGGATATTTATTGGTTATCTCATTATCACTATTCTCGATTGCTTTATTCGCCCCGGATTTATACAAACCCAATCAGAAGGTAATACGTTAATAAGAGGCAAATGCATTGAGGACACGCTCATCGGTACAGTGATCGGTACCGTCGCGGCATTTTTAGGCGTAGGGGGTAGTGTGATGACGGTACCTTTGATGCGTCGCCGTGGAGCGAGCATGTTGCAAGCGGCGGCATTTGCTAACCCGCTGACGTTACCGATGGCAATCACGGGCTCTTTGATTTACTTCTATTTTGCTATGGAAAAGCACCTTGAATTAGGCTCTGGTTTCTTAGGGATGATTTATATTAAAGGCGCCTTAATTTTGATTGCTACCTCGTGGCTAGGTATTCGGTTTGCTTCGTTTTTGATGCCCTACTTGAGTGATAAACGCCATGCTCAAAGCTATCCCATTTTACTGATGGTAGTTCTTGGGGTCATGCTATTCGTATAAATAGCCTATTTTTTGATAAAAATCCCCCTTTGCCATTGCTTTTGCTGACTAACCTTAATCAAACGGTTGTTTCTGGACGTATTATGGTAGAATATATTCGGTTACTATACGAATTTAGCGCGCTTTTGGCACTGAGGAACGATGACAATGAATGAGGCAGATGCTCGCCCAACTAACTTTATCCGTCAGATCATAGATGAAGATCTGGCGACTGGGAAACACACATCAGTACATACCCGTTTTCCACCTGAACCGAATGGCTACTTACACATTGGCCATGCGAAATCAATTTGCTTGAACTTTGGTATCGCGAAGGATTATCAAGGCCAGTGTAACTTACGCTTTGATGATACTAACCCGGTCAAAGAAGATGTTGAGTATGTGAACTCCATTCAAAATGACGTTCAATGGTTAGGTTTCCAGTGGAGCGGCAACATTTGCTACTCATCTGATTATTTTGATATTTTATATCAATACGCGATTGAGCTTATCAAAAAAGGCCTTGCCTACGTTGATGAATTAAGTGCGGATGAAATTCGTGAATACCGTGGCACATTAAAAGAGCCGGGTAAAAACAGCCCTTATCGTGAGCGCCTGATTGAAGACAACTTAGCGTTATTTGAAAAAATGCGCGAGGGTGGCTTCGAAGAAGGTAAAGCGTGTCTGCGTGCGAAAATCGACATGGCATCGCCATTTATGGTTATGCGTGACCCAGTGTTATACCGCATTAAATTTGCGGAACATCACCAATCCGGTAACAAGTGGTGCATCTATCCGATGTACGACTTCACTCACTGTATTTCTGATGCGCTGGAAGGCATTACACACTCACTGTGTACATTAGAATTCCAAGACAACCGCCGTCTGTATGATTGGGTGCTGGACAATATCACGATTGATTGCCACCCGCGTCAGTACGAGTTTTCTCGTCTGAATCTCGAATACACGGTGATGTCAAAACGTAAATTGAACCAATTAGTGACTGAAAAACACGTTGCTGGTTGGGATGACCCACGCATGCTGACCATCTCTGGTTTACGTCGTCGTGGCTATACTGCGGCATCAATTCGTGAATTCTGCCGTCGTATCGGTGTCACTAAGCAAGATAACAACGTGGAAATGGCGGCATTAGAATCTTGCATCCGTGATGACCTGAATGATTCAGCACCACGCGCAATGGCAGTTATCGACCCAGTTCGCTTAGTGATTGAAAATATGCCAGCAGGTGAAGAAATTCTGAAGGCACCAAATCACCCGAACAACCCAGAAATGGGAACTCGTGAAGTGCCATTTAGCAATGAGCTGTATATTGACCGTGCAGACTTCCGCGAAGAAGCTAACCGCCAATATAAGCGCTTGGTATTAGGTAAAGAAGTGCGTCTGCGTAATGCTTACATCATCAAAGCAGAGCGTGTAGAAAAAGATGCAGAAGGTAACATTACCACCATCTTCTGTACTTACGATGCAGGCACATTAAACAAAGATCCAGCTGACGGTCGTAAAGTCAAAGGTGTTATCCACTGGGTAAGTGCAGCACATGCACTGCCAGCGGAGATTCGTCTGTATGACCGCCTGTTTACTGTACCAAACCCAGCAGCCGAAGATGATTTCTTATCAGTGCTGAACCCAGAATCTCTGGTTATTCGCCAAGGTTTTGTTGAACCAAGCCTGCGCGATGCACCAGCAGAAAAAGCGTACCAGTTTGAGCGTGAAGGTTACTTCTGCGCAGATAACAAACTGAGCAGTGCGGATAAGCTGGTGTTTAACCGTACGGTTGGGTTGCGTGATACGTGGGCTAAGATTGAGTCTAACTAAATCCTCGTCATACTTCGCGCTGTAGCGGCGTTGGCTGCATTCGCTAACCCTAGTCACATACTTTTGTATTCTCCTAGGGATTAGCTCATTTGCCGCCTTGCTACAACGCGAATTATTTAGAGGATTGCTGAGATAGGTTTAAAAACAGCCTAAAAACAGCCTAAAAAAAGACCTCCAATTACTGGGGTTTTTTTGATGTGACTGATCACCCACAGAAGATTCAACGTTGGTTTGTGAAGTCTTTCAATCCATAGACCAATGCTTCTACCCAAGCTGCATAATCATGACCACTTGACCATGAATGGAAGCTGGTTTTGTAGTGTTTATCTCGCAAAACATGTTCAAGCTCTTGGCTATTAAGCCAAATGCCGCCATCAGCACCTTGGTTTTCAAATAACCCTGCTTGTATCCAGAAACTGATCGGATAATGCGGCGATTGCTGATATTGACGAGTTAACCATCCTGGCTTTTCACCTTCAGGCGCCCACCAGTATGAGCCTGATAGGCTCAGCACATGACGAAATTGGTTTGGATATCGCAATGCGACCCAGGATGATGCCAATCCTCCATAACTTGCGCCAGCCACAATCGTCTTTTCATTATTTATTTCAATACCATTTTTGCTCACCCAAGGTAGTAGTTCCAGTGCCATAAAATCAGCAAAAGCTTGATTTGGAGGGAGTTCCTTGGAGCGACGTTTACTATCCAAACTATCTATAAAGACAATATTAATCGGGGGTAATTGATGATTAGCAATCAAACCATCAATTACATTGGCGGTGTGATATTTATCCTGCCAAATTTGACCATCAAACAAAAATAATGTCCAACTAACAGGTGTTGTCGCTTTTGGGCGATAAAGAATGATTTCCCGACTATTTCCAAGGAAATTACTTTTTAATGTATGTCGAGTCAAAGGGCCATGGCGTATAGGCTGTTTCATTGTATCGCGGGTAAAATACCGTGAGGGTTTTAAATCAAGTAAAGATGAAGTGTTCCACTTATCATCATTTTCTATACTCATAGTCGTGGGATTTAAAGGATCGGCTTGTGCAGTGACCAAAATCGCACGGCGTTGTTCACGCGCATTGCCATCTACTTTAGGAACGTCAGGTGCCAATTGATATTGCATACGCGTATCAGCGGGTACCACATAGCTGCGAAACCAAACATCGGAGTCACCCAGTTTAAACATGGGATCATGATCGCCTGCCGGAGACCCTAAAATAAACACATTACCACGTGCTGCACGCCACAAAAAAGTGACTCGTTTATGAGATGTATCTACGGGTTCAATTAAAGGCGTACCGATGAGTTGCTGTTTTTTCCAAAATGCATCTGTCGTTCCTCCTGCTGCCAGCTCCTTTGCGAGTTGCTGTAAAGTAGGACTGACTGGATCAAGTTTTCGCATGCGATTGAGTGGCTGAGTTTCTATCATTTGCCAGCTAAACTGCCATTCGCTACCGCTATTTCCATATAACATTAATGATGAAACTTGCCCTGTCGGGGATGAAAAAAGTAGCGATTTTTCTCCATCAGCAGGTCCTGCTTCCAATAATGTGCGTAAATGATGGTTTTGCTGGTCGAGTAATTGTGCTCCTGTTGCCCCTTTTAGTGTGGCAGCAATATAGTTTTCATTAAGCGCTGGAAGCACAAAGCAAACCTTACCCTCGGTATCAAATATGCCTTCCTGAACCCCTTGGAGAGGTAGTTCTGTGCAAGGAGCGGCTATTGCGGGTACTGCACTCAAAGCGACCATTACGTAAAGCAAAACAGACTTCATGAGCCCTCACTTTCAAGTTAATCTTTATTATCAATGGGATAACAAAGGCTACATCTCAATTTGATATAGCCTTTATTCTTACTCTTTGTTTTACCAAGCGTAATCAAACGTGACAGTACCAGTACGGCCTATGCCATAAAAGCAGGCATCACTCATACCACAGGATGAAACATAATGTTTATCCATTAAGTTATTCACGTTTAACTGTATCGTTGCGCCTTTCAAAGAGGGCGAAATATTGGAAAGTTCATAGCCAATCATCGCATCGTAAAGCGTTACCCCAGGCACAGAAAAGCTATTATCCGCCCCTGCTTTGCTGGAACCGATATAGCGCACTCCCGCTCCCGCTTTCAGTCCATTCAGCATTCCTGAGTTCTCTTCATATTGCCCCCAGACAGAGGCCATATTTTTAGGAATACGAGGAAATTCTTTTCCTTTTTCCGCACTGTTTGATGTTTCAAGCACTTTGGTTTTGGTATATGAATATGCTGCTGTAACGGCAAATTTATCGGTAAGCTTACTGTTTATCTGGGCTTCCACACCTTTACTTTCCCCCTTGCCGATTAGCGTCATATAACCTAATTCAGAGTCGTATTTAGGAATGTTTTTTTGCTCAATATGATAGAGAGATAAGGTCGCCAGCGTTTTTTGGTCAGGAGTGAGGTACTTGATACCGATTTCTGTTTGTTTTGCTGTTTTAGGATCAAACGGCTTACTTTCTGGCTTTCTGTTGGTTGCAAGATTTGGCTCAAAAGAGGTGCTGTAGCTAATATAAGGGGAAATACCGTTATCAAATGAGTATAACAATCCAACTAAGCCTGTTAATTTGCCATCATTTTGTTGTGACCTGTCACTGATCGTTCTGTCTATCGTTTTGACTTCAATCCAGTCATACCGAGTGCTAGCTAATAAGTTCCAGTTATTCCATTCGATTTGGTCTTGAATATAAATACCGATTTGATCGCTTTTTTGCAGCTGGTCGGTGAATAGTGCCTGCTTGGATTCATCAATTTTCTGGTATTGGGGGTTACGCCAATCAATATCATAATTGCCGTTTCTGTCACGCCAAAACTGTTTGTCCTCTTTAGTCCATTTGTAATCGACGCCGACTAATAGTGTTTGATAAAGCCCCCCATTATCAATGTCGAAATTTAAATGGGTATCAACGCCAAATGTATTGAGTTTCGTTTTTTCGTGCTGAGCCATTCGTTTTAGTACATAAGGATAGTTTTTAGCTTCACTTGCTAAGGTGTTAAATACTAAGTAATTATATTTTTCATCAATTTCTGCGTAGCGTGCTTTTTGTACCAATGAAATTTTATCACTAAAATTGTGTTCAAATTCATACCCGATACTATGTTGTTTTTGTTTGGAAATATTATAGTCAGGATTGCTTATGTTGAAGTCTTGCGGAATTTTTCCTTCCGGGGTTGATTCAATCGTGCCAACTTTAGGAAGAAAATTTCGGTAACCATTTTTCGGTGAGTTTTGTAAGTAAGCCAGAAGAGTGAAAGTAGTGTCTTCATTTAGGAATGATATGGCGGGAGCGATGGCATATTTTTCTTCTTCATAGTCTCGAACCTGAGTGTCTTTCTTTTTTGCTAGGCCATTTAAACGGTAGAGGATATTTCCATCATCCGTTAGCTTGCCACCCAGATCAAAAAATCCTTCCGTTTTATTTCGATTACCGACCCGTAACTGAATTTTATTGATGCTCTGCGCGGTTGGTTTTTTGCTTGTCATGGCAATAACCCCACCAGGGCTTATTTGCCCATACTGCACAGATGCCGGTCCTTTAATCATCTCAATTCTGTCTAGAAACCAAGGCTCGGTTGTGCCCATGGACGAGGACGCATTTCCGCCAAAAGGAATGCCATCTAGAATTTTGTTCGCATAATCAAAACCGCGACTGAATACCTCATCATTACGATTTGAATCACCACGGTATTCGGTAACTACACCTGGTGTATACCTCAGTGCATCCACAACGGTTTCTGCCGCTCTGTTTTCTATTTGGGTTTTGGTCACCACATTCACCGTCTGTGGTATTTTCATTATCTGAGTTTCATTCTTCGTTGCAGAAGAAGTCGTTGTTGCAGTATATGAATCACTTGAGCTTGGTGTAGTCACAACCAGAACATCAGTTGCTGAAGCAGCGAATGGCGAAACTATTAACAGTGATAGCGCTGATAGCTTATTTTTATTTAACATAGCAATACCTGTTCATCCCTATTTTCAACGTGAAATTTAAGACGGTATGGAAACCTAGCAGTGCAAGTTTTCACACGATGGATATTTTTTGATTTGGTCAGGAGGGGATAAAAGTGAGTTTTTCTTTTACCGTTCATACTTACACCGATGTATTCTTCGACATCTCTGGCGTAAATATATCTGAATTAAATCAATGTGCTCTCAATGTGAAAATGTAAAGTTTTTAGATGAAAAACATATAGATGTGCAAGCTAATACATTAGCGTTCTATTATTTTCAAACTTTAACTCCGTATTCTATATGATAATAATAATCATTTAAATATTATATGATAATAATAATCATTAAGAATAACTTATGATAATTAATCAGTTTTTTATGTTTTAGAAAGTCAGCATTTCAATCAAATTGCTTTTTGAACAATGAGGCAACTATCAACTCATTTCATCAGCACATCTAATGCTTCGGCCTACATAGGGTTATAAGATTCGGATTGTGATTCTGATTGGCAGATATATTGGGTCAGGAAAATGGGGTTTCTCGATCGTGAAAAAGGCGCTTTCATTATCAGAGGTGTAAGGCGGGTCACGAAAGACAGCGACATAATGAAGCGCCCGCTAGCTATTGGGAGCGCTTTATTAATCGGGGGGATAGAGCGGGTTATTTGGCTGGTTTATCGACGTTATTTTTCAGTAAATCATGCAGATACTGATTGGCGCTGGTGACTTTACCTTGGGCATCGGTGACTCGGTACTCTTCTCCGGTGATAGAAGATTTTGATGCCACATTGTCAATAAACTGCTCTGTTGTCTGTAAGCGCTTTTCAGTTTTACCCAGCTTTAATCGTAAATGGGATTCAGCTTCTGGTGCAGAATGACCGGAACCATTACGCGTGAAGGTTAAATTCTGCTGCTTACCCAACTCCGTTAACAACGCTTCAGTACGCGTTTTCTCTTCAGGGCTTAGCGCAAGGGCTTTGGTGGTGACGAAAATAGTTAAAAAAATCACTAAGATGGAAGCAAAACGGCGAGAGGCTTGAGTCAGTAACGATTGCACAGGAAACGCTCCGATAAGTTAAGATTGGAGAGATTATAGGCAGCCGTGATGAATAAACTATCAGTAATAGTCTGAGAATCACGCTTTAAGACAAACTTAGGTTTTAAGGTATCAGTTAAGGCATAAAACGGTAGCCAATTCCCGTTTCAGTTAAAAGATGTACGGGGCGTGCAGGGTCATTTTCCAACTTCTGGCGTAAATGCCCCATATAAATGCGTAGATAATGATTATGTTCGACGTAACTCGGTCCCCAGACTTGTAGCAACAAATGGCGCTGAGTGAGCACTTTTCCGCTATTGGCAACGAGTTCACTGAGTAGGCGAAATTCAATCGGGGTGAGGTGCAACTCTTCACTGCCTTTAGTCACGATGCGGTTGATAAAATCCACCGTAACATCGCCAAATTGAAAAGTAGGGCTTTCTTGACCCGCTTTACCAAAACGGCGTAAAGCGACTCGGACACGGGCGAGCAACTCACTAATACCAAAAGGTTTCGTCAAATAATCATCGGCACCCGCATCGAGAGCGGCCACTTTCTGGGACTCTTCTTCACGAGCAGAAAGTACGATCAACGGAATACTGCTCCATTGGCGTAAATCACGGATCAAATCCAATCCATCACCATCAGGTAATCCGAGATCTAAAATCACTAAATCAGGCTGACGAGTGCCTGCTTCTATGAGCCCTCGCTGGTAATTTTCAGCTTCAAAAATTTTCCAGCCTTCACCCTCCAACGCTAATCGAACAAAGCGGCGGATCTCTTTTTCATCTTCAATGATCAGGATTTGATGGGAACTCACAGTTTGCTAGGTGCTCCTAAATTTCGTTTTCAATTTCAGGTAATGGCTTTAACGGCAAAATAAAATGGAAGCTGGCGCCACCTTTTTCATTATTTTCAGCCCAAATTTCCCCTTCATGGAGATGGATAATAGCACGACAGATAGCTAAACCTAAGCCAACTCCCGGAATTGCTGATTCTTTTTGTGCGCGGGAAAATTTATCGAAAATGGTTTTTTCTTGCCCATCGGGAATGGCATTGCTGGCATCCCACACTTCGATATGAGCTTTTTGTGATTCGATAGACGCTCTAATACCAATCGGAGTATCGCTATCACTGTATTTTATGGCATTTTCGAGCAAGTTAATGATGACGCGCTCAATCAAGTTACCGTCACAATACAAGAGTAAATCGGCTGGAATATCAATATCAAGTGGGTGACTATCTAAAGTGTAGTCCAAGATGCGAACTGCGCTGCTCGTAATTTCTTGCAGAGATTCCCATTCCAAATTGGGGTGGATCCCCCCAGATTGTAAGCGAGCCATATCCAATAAATTATTCACTAATCGCGAAGTGCTTAATACCTGTTGGCGCATCTGGCTGACTTGTGCGGTGAGCGGTGAATTTTCGGCTGATAACTCCAGCATCAAAATTTCGCTTTGACCAAATAAAACAGTCAGTGGCGTTTTGAGGTCATGGGATAGGGCTGCCAGCAGTGAATTTCGTAATTGCTCCCGTTCAACATCCAATTTGGCTCTTTCTGCTTGTTTGGTCAGTTGCAGGCGGGAAAGGCTACTGGCGATTAACCCGGTAAAGGTTTGCAGCATACGTTGCTGCTCGGGGATCAATAATTGGCGAATATTACGCGGCTCAATGGCGAGCACGGCAAGGGTTTCATCCGCCGTTGTGATAGGCTGTAATTGGTACGGCACGCTGGGAAGTGTGTCCGTCCCTGCACCAGCGGGCTGGCGCTTATCAAAGCTCCATTTTGCGATAGCTTTGTCGATTTGCAACTGGCTATAACCTTCGCACTGTAATGGCGTCAGTTGGTTATTTTCATCAGGGAGTAACAAACAGGTTTTTGCCTGAAATGCATTGTTTAAAAAGTGATAGCCTGTTTTGCCGATATCTTCCGTGCTGAGGGCTTGACCTAGCTCTTTGGTCATTTCATATAAATGGCGCGTGCGTTGTTCTCGATAACGCGCAATTCTTGCCTGGTAGCGCATACCCGCGGTGAGATTCCCGACAACCACCCCCACAATCAGCATCACAGTGAACGTAACCAGATACTGCATATCCATAATTGCTAATGAAAAATGGGGCTGAACGAAAAATAAATCGAAACTGATCACGTTGACTAACGCGGCGAAAACAGAAGGGCGACGACCGTAAAATAGCGCGACTAATACCACGCCCAATAAATAGAGAGTGACTAAGTTGGCTTTATCCAGTGCCAATAAGAAGGTTCGAGAGAATAGGGTGATGGCTGCACACATGGCGATCGCCATTAAATAGCCATTGACATCAGAGCGCCATTTTTCGGTAAACGGCTTTCTTTCTGGCTCTTTATCCCAATCGCTTTTTTCTTCAAGGGCGACAATGATCAAATCTAAATCAGGTCCGAGTTTACCGAGTCTATCGGCAAAACCTTGGTGTAAATTGAATTTATACCATTTGCGGTGTTTATCGCGTCGGCCGATCAAAATTTTACCGAGATTATGTTCCCGTGCGTAGCGCAAAATGGCTTTTTCTTCATTAGGATCAGAAAGCGTGGTGGTTTCTGCACCTAAATCTTGAGCTAACCTCAAGGCTTTTAAAATGGCACGGCGCTGATTTTCAGGAAGTTGGTGTAATGTTGGCGTCTCTACATACACCGCATGCCAAACACTGCCGAACTTAGCGGCAAGGCGAGCAGCAGCGCGAACCAGTTTTTCATTGCCCGTATTATGCCCGATACACAGGAGTAACCCATCGCGGGTATGCCAAACGGGGGCTTCACCTTTACCATCGCGAAATTCACGCATTTGATCATCAACGCGATCAGCCGTGCGGCGCAGGGCTAATTCCCGTAAAGCAATTAAGTTACCTTTACGGAAGAAATGCTCGATAGCACGTTCAGCTTGCCCCGGAATATACACTTTGCCTTCTTTTAAACGTTGGCGAAGGTCATCTGGAGGCAAATCCACTAAAACCACTTCATTGGCGGCATCAAAAATATGGTCAGGCACCGTTTCACGCACGCGGATACCGGTGATGCTGCCGACAATGTCATTTAAGCTTTCAATATGTTGAACGTTAACGGTGGTGAGAACGTCAATACCTGCATCCAGTAATTCTTCGACATCTTGCCAGCGTTTAGGGTGGCGGCTGCCATTTGGATTACTGAAGGCAAGTTCATCCATCAAGATAATGGCAGGATGCCTTGCCAATGCAGCATCAATATCGAAGGCGTGCAGACGACGCCCTCGATGGCTGATTTTTAATGGAGGAAGTTGAGGGAGCCCATCCAGTAGCGCGGCGGTTTCTTCTCGTTCATGAGTTTCGACCACGCCAATCAGCACATCTAACCCTTGTGCTCGAAGGCGTTGTGCTTCTTGCAACATGGCGTAAGTTTTCCCGACACCAGCACAAGCACCGAAGAAAATCTTAAGTTTGCCACGTCCACTTTCGTTTGCCTTTACCAACAGGTCATCTGGGTTTGGGCGGATAGGCTCCTGATTATTCATAACTGACCTCAGAGATTTTGGCTGTTAGCTTCCCGTTGATAGGTATCAAGGGCAAGGTTTAACTCTAATACGTTGACGACTGGCTCTCCTAAAAATCGAAACAGAGGAGATTGCGTATTGTCAGATATAAGCGATTTTACCTTGTCTATCGATAACTGTCTGTTTTTAGCAATACGCGGTGCTTGATATAACGCAGCGGCAACCGAAATATGGGGATCTAGCCCGCTGGAAGAGGCGGTCAGTAAATCCACAGGCAGAATATCACCACCATCGGGTTCATGCTGTTTCAATGCGACCGAGCGTTCAGTCAATTCTTTGGTTAACAGTGGATTACTGATAGCAAGGTTACTGCCACCGGAAGCCAGTGCGTTATAGGGCATTTCTGCGGTCACGGACGGGCGACCATAAAAGTAATTGTCATTTTGGTAAGACTGCCCAATCAACGATGAACCGATAATGCGATTATCTTGTAGGATCAGTGAACCCATCGATTGAGTTGGAAAAATGACATTAGCAAGCCCCGTCACGAGTAGCGGATAAGCAATCCCAGTTACCAGCGTTAACAGAACTAAAATCATCAATGAAGAACGAAACATGCTCATAATAGGCTCCTTAAATACCAAACAAGCTGATGAACATATCGATAAGTTTGATCCCCACAAATGGGACAATCAATCCGCCTAACCCATACAGGCTCAAGTTACGCTGTAAAAGTGATTGAGAACTCATTGGGCGATAATTTACCCCTTTTAATGCCAGTGGAATTAAGAACACGATAATCAAGGCATTAAAAATAACCGCCGACAGCAATGCCGATGCAGGTGAGTGCAAATGCATAATATTCAAGGCATTGAGCTGCGGCCATGTGACCGCAAAACAGGCCGGAATAATCGCGAAGTATTTGGCAATATCGTTGGCAATACTGAATGTGGTCAATGAGCCGCGAGTCATCAGCATTTGTTTACCAATATGCACCACTTCAATCAGCTTGGTTGGGTTGGAATCTAAATCCACCATGTTACCGGCTTCTTTCGCCGCTTGCGTACCCGAGTTCATGGCAACCGCTACATCTGCTTGTGCTAATGCAGGGGCATCGTTGGTGCCGTCTCCTGTCATGGCGACTAAGCGACCTTCCGATTGATATTGGCGGATTAACGCAAGTTTTGCTTCGGGGGTGGCTTCAGCTAAGAAATCATCCACGCCTGCTTCTGCCGCGATTGCCGCTGCGGTTAGGTGGTTATCCCCCGTGATCATCACAGTTTTGATCCCCATCGCACGCATTTGTGCAAAACGCTCTTTCATGCCGCCTTTGACGATGTCTTTGAGCGCCACCACGCCGAGAACCGTTTGGCTATCAACCACCACTAACGGTGTTCCCCCTGTCTGCGCCACTTGTTCAACAAGTTTGTCGGCTTCGACTGGGAATTTGCCGTGGTTAGCTTCTACATAGCGGCGAATAGCGTCAGCAGAACCTTTGCGGATCATGCGTTCGCCGACGTTTACACCGCTCATGCGCGTCATCGCGGAGAAGGGCACAAAGGTGGCGTTCATGGCGTGAATATCACGCTCGCGTAAATTGAATTTCTGTTTTGCAAGCACCACAATACTGCGCCCTTCAGGGGTTTCATCTGCCAGAGACGAGAGTTGAGCAGCATCCGCTAATTGTTGCTCCGAAACTCCACTTAACGGTAAAAACTCAGAGGCTTGACGGTTTCCGAGGGTGATAGTACCCGTTTTGTCCAGTAACAGGACATCAACGTCTCCCGCTGCTTCCACGGCACGTCCGCTGGTGGCAATTACGTTGGCGCCCAGCATACGACTCATGCCGGCAACACCAATGGAAGAAAGTAGCCCGCCAATGGTGGTAGGAATAAGGCAGATCAGCAGGGCAATCAATACAATGATAGACACTGCGCCGCCTGCACCTGCGTATTCCGTAGCAAACAAGGTGAATGGATATAACGTTGCACAGACTAAAACAAAGATAATGGTCAGTGCGGTTAATAAGATAGTGAGCGCGATTTCATTGGGAGTTTTACGGCGCTGTGCGCCTTCCACCATGGAGATCATGCGGTCTAAGAATGTTTCACCCGGGTTAACCGTACATTCGACGATCAGCCAGTCAGAAAGTACGCGGGTTCCTCCTGTGACTGATGAAAAATCGCCACCGGATTCACGGATCACCGGCGCGGATTCGCCTGTAATGGCACTTTCATCCACTGATGCGCCGCCTTCAATCACTTCGCCATCACAAGGGATGGTTTCCCCTGCACGGATCAGGACGATATCGCCTTTGCGTAGTTGGTCTGAACTGACCATTTCTTGTGGCGCATCAAGAGAGGCAGTCGCCAGTTTAGTTGCACGGCTTTGCTGTTTGACGCCTTTTAAACTCTGAGCTTGAGCCTTACTACGACCTTCCGCTAAAGCTTCTGCAAAGTTGGCAAACAGCACCGTAAACCATAGCCATAAAGTGACCATGCCACTAAACCAAGCATTGCCTTCACTATAGCCAGCGACCATCGCTATCCATAATAAAGTCGTAATAATACTGCCGATGTAAACCACGAACATGACTGGGTTACGCCATTGTGCTTGTGGTGTCAGTTTTTTAATGGCATCAATTGTCGATTGGCGAACCAGTTTGCTATCAAATAATTGTGTTTTTTGATTTTTCATTTTTTCACCCTCATTATGCCGCTAACCAAATTTGCAGATGTTCCGCGATTGGCCCTAACGCAAGCGCAGGGACAAAAGTCAGCGCACCAATGAGAAGAACTGTCATGATTAATAAACCGATAAACAGTGGACCGTGTGTCGGCAATGTCGCAAGGCTAGCCGCTTGTGGTTTTTTCACTGCCATAGAGCCTGCGATAGCTAATACAGGGAAAATCACACCGAAACGTCCGAGGAACATGGCTAATGCCAGCATCACGTTGTAATACGGCGTGTTCGCGCTTAATCCTGCAAATGCACTGCCGTTGTTGTTGGCTGCGGATGAGAAAGCGTATAACACTTCGCTAAATCCGTGAGCGCCAGGGTTAAGAATGCCGGCACGTCCTGCTTCGGTCATCAGTGAAATAGTGGTACCAAGTAGCACTAAAGTTGGCGTAACAAGAATTGCCAGTGCCACCATTTTCATTTCACGTACTTCGATTTTTTTACCGAGGTATTCAGGAGTACGACCAATCATCAATCCCGCTAAGAACACGGCAAGTAAAACAAACAGCAACATGCCGTATAAACCTGAACCGACTCCACCAAAGACAACTTCACCAATTTGCATCAGCCACATAGGAACCATGCCACCTAATGCAGTGTAAGAATCGTGCATTGAGTTCACAGCACCACAAGATGCCGCGGTGGTGACGACGGCGTATAACGCAGATCCTAATGTGCCAAAGCGGCTTTCTTTTCCTTCAAGGTTGGCTGTGCTGCTAGCGTGTAGCTCCCCTAAGAATGGGTTGCCGACATATTCTTCATGGATCACAACGGCGGCGGCAATCACGAAAATAATCGCCATTGCCCATAACAGGGCGTGACCTTGCTTGTTATCACAAACGGTACGACCAAAAGCAAAGCAAAGTGCCGTTGGAATAAGGAAGATAGCCAGCATTTGAACAAAGTTGCTTAATGCCGTTGGGTTTTCAAATGGGTGAGATGAGTTAGCCCCAAAGAATCCGCCACCATTGGTCCCTAATAATTTGATGGCTTCTTGGGAGGCAACAGGCCCCATTGGTAACAGTTGCGGCGCACTATCAAGGTTGTTACTCAAAACATAAGGGGAGAAGTTTTGAATAACCCCTTGGCTGACAAAGAATAACGCAAAAATAATGGCTAATGGCAGCAGGAGATACAGCGTGATACGCGCTAAATCAACCCAAGCATTACCAATCGTTTTGCTACCGTGGCGTGAAAATGCACGGATAAGTGCAAACACGACGGCTATCCCTGTCGCTGCCGAAAGGAAGTTCTGTACGGTTAACCCGACCATTTGGCTCAGATAGCTTAGGGTATTTTCCCCGCTATAAGATTGCCAGTTGGTATTGGCAACAAAACTAATTGCTGTATTAAAAGCTAAGTCCCAGCTCATTCCCGGATAATGCTGAGGGTTGAGTGGTAACGAGCCTTGGCACATTAAAATGACGAATAGTAAGCCAAAACCTAGCAGGTTAAATAGCAAAATGGCGATGGCATATTGCCAGTAATTCATCTCAGGGAGATCGCGCCCCACTTGTTTGATGCCGCTTAATCGCCAAAATACGGATTCACTTTTGGCAATAGCACGCGGCATATCACCATCAATCAGATAAGCAATAAAGTTGCCGAGTGGTTTTGCTAACAGCATCAGAACCAGTAAAAAACTGGCGATCAATAAAAACGCATAGGTGGCCATATCAGAAATTCTCCGCGTTGAGCAGGGCATAAATCAGATAAACCAGCAGTACAACAACAAGAACTGCCCCAGAAATGGAAAGTAGCGACATTGTTATCTCCTTATTATTTCCATTGCGCTAGGTTAGGCATTTGCTTGTAAAGAAGCTGATAAAAAAACAAGGTGGGGTGTAAAAATAGTATAAAAATGCCCAATTAAAATCGCCTCGTGATGATAGAGGGATTCTCTAAGTATAGTGTGTTAATTAAATGTAATTTATTTGTTTGTTTTATACGGTATCTTGCTACATTTTGTAATAAAGCAACGAAACTGAGTCAAAAAGTTAATTTATTTTATATTTAAGTGGTCAGATGAGTAGTTTAATTACACAAATTGCGCTATTATAGATTCCGTTAATGAAGATTAACCTTGGTGTTCGATTTTAGTGCCTCTTTGATGATTTACGTTCAATGCGAATTGAGTTAAATGTGAATTAAGTAAAATAGAAGTAAAGAGCAAGACTGGAATCGGCAAAATTAAGTGGCTACTGAAGGAGGATATCGATGTCCACATATCAAGAATATTCCCGTAATCAGGTACTTTTACGCCGCACTGCTGCTGTAACAGCTGGCATTATTGCGTTTCCGGTTATGGTTTTTTACCCAAAAAGAGCAAGATTTTATAGCTACCTGCATAAAGTCTGGGCTAAAACGAGCGATAAACCTGTATGGTTGGCTAGCTCGGAAATGACGATGGAAAGCCATCGTTAATCAGTGATTCAATTCACTAAAAAGATATCCCTACAATAATTTAATTGTGGGGATTTTTTTATATAAAAATCATAATAATTAATTCCTATACTTCAATGTTATTTAAATTAAAGCCATGTTATTTAATTTGAAATTTAAATAAATTAACTTATTTGACACTGAGAAGTGAATCACGGTAATTGTCTTTATCTCATTGCTAATATCCATTCCCAATAAAATTAGATTTTATTTTATTAAAATCCAAAAGATATTTAATTATAAATAGCAAATGAGGAATATCATGATTCTATTTAAAAAATGTGTTATTGCATTGTCAATTAATATCGCATTAATATCATCGGGGTTGGCCTGTACCACGCTACTTGCAGGCAGTGAAGCCACGAATGATGGCTCGCTAATTATCGCGAGAAGCGCTGACAGCAGTGCATTAAAGGCTCAGCATTTTGTAATACATCCAGCAAAGAAAAATCAATCCGGAATATACAGTACAAAAGAACATAATGGTGCTAATAATTTCACCTACCCATTACCAAAAAATTCATTACGATATACAACTGTGCCAAATTGGAAAACACAATTACATGGTGCAACTGGATTTAATGAATTAGGTGTAGGAGTTAGTGGTACCGAATCTATATTTGCTTCTCCTAAAGCATTAGCGTTTGATCCCTATGTTGAAGAAACGGGAATTACCGAAGATGATATTCCAGATGTACTTCTTTCTCGTGCAAAAACAGCCCGTGAAGCGGTGGAGCTTTTAGGTGATATTATTGAAACCCAAGGTGCTGGTGAAGGTTTTGGTGTTGCTGTCGTCGATAAAAATGAACTGTGGTATTTAGAAACAGGGACGGGGCATCAATGGATGGCTCAAAAAATTGCAAAAGATAAATATTTTGCAACGGGTAATCAGGGGCGTTTACAAGCATTTGAGGTGAATAATCCCGATATGCTTGGTTCTAAAAACCTCGTTGAATTTGCAGTAGAAAAGGGTTTATACAACCCTGCTAAAGATGGCGCATTCAATTTCTCTAAAGCCTATACGCGTGATGATGAGCGTGATCGTGATTATAACGACCCACGAGTTTGGATCATTCAGCAGCAGTTTAATCCGTCGTTAAAACAAGATATTGCAGATGGTCGAAATTTTGCGCCTTTCTTAACTCCAGAGAAAAAAGTGTCTGTCGAAGAAGCGAAAGCCATGCTACGTAATCACTTTGAAGGCACGGAGCATGATCCGTATACCAACGGCTTAAATGGAAAAGAGCCATGGCGACCAATCAGTGTGTTTAGAACCTACGAGGCTCATGTGATGCAAGTACGTCCGGAGCTACCGCAAGAAATTGGTGAAGTGACATATGTTGGTCTAGGAATGGCTGATTTGACCGCGTTTGTTCCTTTCTATAGTGGGTTAGAAGCTTATCCAAAACATTATGGTATTGGGACAGACAAGGCAGACAGCGATTCTATTTATTGGAAATACCGTAAGTTACAAACATTAGTGATGACGGACTACCCTAAATTGGCGCCTATTGTTAAAAAAGCCTATCAAGAGTGGGAAGCGAAAACGGCGTTAGAGCAAAAAGCTATGGAAGTGAATTATTTAAAAATGGCGAAAACAGATAAAGCCGCCGCCAATAAAATGCTTAACAAATTTAATTTGGATGTGATGGCAAGCGCCGAGAAGTTAACTGAGGATTTAACTAACCAACTTTTCACTATTCGAACTGAAGATATTCAATCTGATATTTTCTTTGCGAATAAATCTAAGAAAGACTAAAAATAGTCGCAATTCTGTAAACTAAAAAAGGCTCTCAGTGGGGAGCCTTTTGTTTAATTCTCTCTCTTTCAAATTTAACTGAATTCTTCAGCTTGTGTGAGTTTGCCAATAAATACAGCAGAAAAAAATGTCATTTACGTTTATGCTAATTGAATACGAATATGTAGGAATTCAGTAGATAAAGGACACGATTATGCATAATTTTAAGTTAGAAGAACTGATTAACGACGAGCTGAAAGTCAGTGAAATCCAAGACTATGCTCCAAATGGATTACAAGTAGAGGGTCGCCCCCACGTTAAAAAAATCGTGACAGGCGTGACGGCTTGCCAAGCATTATTGGATGAAGCGGTCAGACTCAATGCCGATGCTGTGATTGTGCATCATGGCTACTTTTGGAAAAACGAACCGGCCATTATCAAAGGCATGAAAAGAAATCGCCTAAAAACGTTACTGGCGAATGACATTAACCTGTACGGTTATCACCTACCATTAGATGCTCACCCAGTATTAGGCAACAATGTGCAACTGGCTCATATTATGGGCGTGCAAGTCAATGGCAACATTGAGCCACTGATGCCATTTGGCTTTTTCGACCAACCCATTACCCCAGCGGAATTAACCCAACGTTTAGAAACACGCTTAGGGCGCAAAGTATTGCATTGTGGCGACAACGCCAAAGAAGAAATTCGTCAAATTGCATGGTGTACTGGCGGTGGTCAGGGCTTTATTATGCAAGCGGCGGAGTTTGGTGTAGATGCCTTTGTGACAGGGGAAGTGTCAGAACAAACTATTCATATCGCAAGAGAAATGGGGATCCATTTCTACAGCGCAGGGCACCACGCAACAGAGCGTTATGGGATTAAGGCGTTGACGGAGTGGTTGAATGATAATCATGAGGTAAATGCTACCTTCATCGATATCGATAACCCCGCCTAATTTTTTTCGTCATATTTCGCGCTGTAGCGTTGTTGGCTTCACTCACTAACCCTAGTCACATACTTTTGTATGCTCCTAGGGATTAGCTCATTTGCCGCCTAGCTACAACGCGAACTATTTAGAAAATAGCTATGTAATAAAGATAATTTGATTTTTTTCCGTTAAATATCAAATTTAAGTTTGATTTAAGTCCGGTATTTTAAAGCCACTAAAACCAGAATTAAGCTTGAAGTGATAAGCACTAATCCTAGGTTTTGAACCTCGCCGGCGGCCATTAATCCGAGAGCTAATCCTAAATAGTAAAACAAACCTAAAATTGCGCCGGCGGTGCCTTTTCTGTCTTGATAATGATCCAGAGCGTGCGCCAAAATATTCGGGATTGCGATCCCATATCCCACCACAATGCCCATTATTGGTAGCACAAACCCAATATGACCTTGTAATAGATAAACTAAGCCGCCGCTGATTAAAGAAACGCCACTTGCCAGTTTAACGAGCTTTTCGGGTGACCACTTTTTCGTCAATAATGTGCGATTGATCAGCGAACCGAGACCAACACCAAACGCTAACAGAATTCCAGTTAGACCAAATTGTTGTTGGTTGAACGCTAATTGCTCAAAAATGAAAGGTCCAAGCTGATAGTAACTGAATAAATTAATGTTGAAAAATGCAATCAACATCACATTTTGGAAAATTCGTTTATCCCCTAACATGTGTAAAAACGTGGTTAAAAATGGGGTTTTGATCACGTTCTGTGGTTTGGTCTCAGGAAGCTTATAACATGACCATAACAAAAGTATGGCGGCTAAAAGAGCCAAACCCATAAAAACGGCTCGGTAACTACCTAGCCAAACTAAGCTGGCACCGAAAATCATCCCAAGCGCGGGGCTTATCGCTAAGGCGATACCCATCACAGAGAAAACTTTGGCTAACGTATGACCTTGAAAACTGTCACGCATCATGGTTTGTGTGCCAATAGAACCTACCGCAGCGCCAAACGCAGATAACATACGCAGTAACAGTAACCCATAGAAATGTGAGACAAAAAGTGTGCTTACAGAGGCAATTCCATACAGAAATAACCCAAGCAAAATAGTGGGACGACGACCAATCACATCACACATTCTGCCCCAAAATACGACACCAAAAGCGAAAGAAAAGAAATACAGCGAAAGTGTTTGAGAGGCTTGCTCGGCATTCACCTGAAATGCAGCCGCAATATCTGTTAACGCAGGGCTATATAGGGTTTCGACAATTTGCGGAAACATCATCAGCGCTATTGCTAAAGATAATGAAAGTACGCGCTCCATATTGATTTACCTATTTATTTTCAATGTGTGTGGAATGGCGCAAAGTTTAGTGGCTTTTTATTTGTCTTATTACAATAATAAAGACAATAAATATCAAAAAAGAGACATTTATGGCGTGGTTATTACAGACGGATGAGTTTCAAACTCACTGGTATGATACCCCCGTATTGGGGATTGCAGCCCAAATGGGGCAACATGATTCAGGAGCGCATACCCATGAAATGGGGCAGTTATTATTTACACAACAAGGCTGTATTCGCATTAGCTTACAGAATGAAATTTCGTTACTACCGCCAGGGAGAGTCGCGTGGATCCCACCATTTACACAGCATCGAGCACAAATGCGAGCTTCGGTAGGGTATCGGTCTGTTTACCTAAGCCAAGAATATGCAGAGCAAATCTCTGATCAGGTGTCTATTTTAAGTATCTCTCCTTTGCTTCGAGAACTGTTGGAACGCATCGCGGTGGCGCCTTTTGAGAGTGACTGGCGAGAAGGGAGACTAGCAAGGTTACTTCCTGTTTTTATTGATGAATTACAATGTGCAACAAAGGAACCTACGCTACTTTCTTTACCTCAAGACCGGCGTTTTAAGTCCCTTGACCTAGAGCGACTTCCTCCGCCTCTAAATCAATTAGCTCAAACGGTTGGTGCCAGTGAGAAAACGATTACTCGAGTTTTTCTAAAAGAGACAGGAATGAGTTATCAGGCGTGGCGACAACAATGGCGGTTTATCAAAGGGATAGAGTTATTAGCACAGGAGAAAAGCTATGGATTTATTACTCAAGAGTTAGGTTTAGCCAGTGACAGCGCATTTATTAGTTTTTTCCGCAAAATGAGCGGGATGACACCGCGGGAATACAGCGGTGAATCAAGACTAAAAAAATAGAATAAATATAGAATGTTAGACATTTAAAAGCCCCGAATCTTCGAGGCTTTAGTGATGAGTGAGTTAAATTATTTTTTGTCTAACTCAGAACTGAATTCACGTCTGTCGTAGCCAGTATACAGTTGGCGAGGACGCGCAATTTTCAGACCTTCATCGTGCATTTCGTTCCAATGTGCAATCCAACCAATGGTACGTGCAATCGCGAAGATAACAGTAAACATTGAAGATGGAATCCCCATTGCTTTCAGGATGATACCTGAGTAGAAGTCAACGTTAGGGTACAGTTTCTTCTCAATGAAGTACGGGTCGTTCAGTGCGATACGTTCTAATTCCATGGCCACTTCAAGCAGGCTATCATTTAAACCCAGCTCGTTCAGTACTTCATGGCAAGTTTCACGCATAACGGTAGCGCGTGGGTCATGGTTTTTATAAACACGGTGACCGAAGCCCATTAAGCGGAAAGAGTCGTTTTTATCTTTTGCACGTTCGATAAATGCTGGGATGTGCTCAACAGTTTGAATCTCTTCAAGCATACGTAGGCATGCTTCGTTAGCGCCACCATGAGCAGGTCCCCACAGAGACGCGATACCTGCTGCAATACACGCAAATGGGTTAGCACCGGAAGAACCAGCGGTACGGACTGTTGAGGTTGATGCGTTTTGTTCGTGGTCAGCGTGTAGGATCAAAATTCTGTCCATTGCGCGCTCAAGTACTGGGTTAACCACATATTCTTCACATGGTGTAGAGAACATCATGTGCAAGAAGTTACCCGCGTAAGATAAATCATTACGAGGATAAACAAAAGGTTGACCAATAGAGTATTTATAACACATCGCTGCAACGGTCGGCATTTTAGACAGCAGACGGTAAGCGGTGATTTCACGGTGGCGAGGGTTATTAACGTCTAATGCATCGTGGTAGAATGCTGCTAGAGCACCTGTTACCCCACACAGAACTGCCATTGGGTGAGAGTCACGACGGAATCCATTAAGCATACGAGTGATTTGCTCATGGATCATGGTGTGGCGGGTCACCGTATTTTTAAATGTATTGTACTGTTCTTGGGTTGGTGCTTCGCCGTATAACAGGATATAACAGACTTCAAGGTATGAGGCTTGAGTGGCGAGTTGATCAATTGGGAAACCACGGTGGAGTAGAACGCCTTTATCACCATCGATATAGGTAATTTTTGACTCACAGGATGCGGTAGAAGTAAAACCGGGGTCGTATGTGAAGAACCCTTTAGAACCTAAAGCTCGTACATCGATAACATCTTGGCCAATGGTTGGGCTTAGGATGTCTAGTTCGAAATCACCTTTACTTCCAGTCATTATCTTAGCTTTGTTATCAGCCATTTACGGTCTCCTTAGCGCTTGATAATCCACACTCAACAACCCAGAACTCAGCGTTATACTGCGTCTTTGAGCATTGTTCTATCGGTGTGTTGAGAAAATCAGCGGGATATCACATAAAACCTTGAAATCCGGCAACCAATATCAATACCGATAACAATGTGGTTAGGTTGTTTGCGAGTGTATAGGGCGTTATGTTCTTTTTTTGTTGTTTTCTCTACAATATCATTATTTGTGGTAAGGGAAACAACTTTCATAACTTTTGTTTATACTTGCATACTCATTCACATTACTACACGACCCTGGGTCATCCGTAACGTATTCAGATAAATCTGTCAGGCATATATGTAAGATAAATGTTGAATCATTGTCAAATAAGATAAGCACATTTATATAAAATGTTTAAATCGTGATCCTTCTCACTGTTCGGGCTAAATGTCTCCAAACCTTTTGTGTGGGAATTGTAATAGCAATGTGAAGACTTTATACTGGCGCCAGGTCTCCGGATTACCCTGAGTAGGAGTTCCCAGCGTGATCAGTATGCAACTTTATTCAAACATGATGGATTAAAGTTTGTGTTAAGTTGCATTTTGTACCCCTGTCGCTGTCTGATTTCCACCCCAGGTCCGGAGGATGGAAAATAATAAAGAGCTGTGTGGGCAAAATTGTGAAAAAACAAAGACCTGTCAACCTTGATTTGCAGACGATTCACTTTCCGATTACTGCAATATCGTCGATCTTGCACCGTGTCTCTGGCGTCATTACTCTCATCGCAGTTGGTATTCTGCTTTGGTTGCTAGGGACTTCTCTCTCCTCTCCAGAAGGTTTTCAATACGCGTCTGAAATAATGACTGGCTTTTTTGCCAAGTTCATTCTTTGGGGGATCTTAACAGCGCTGGCGTACCACATTTGTGGTGGTATTCGTCATATGCTGATGGATTTCGGTTGTGTTGATGAAACCCTTGCTGCGGGCAACTCATCCGCAAAAATTACATTCGTAATTACTGTAATTCTGGCAATTCTGGCGGGGATCTTAGTATGGTAAGTAATGCATCAGCTTTAGGCCGTACTGGTATCCAGGACTGGCTGCTAATCCGTGGTTCGGCGATCGTTATCGTCCTCTACGTACTCTACATTGTTGGCTTCGTAGCAATTAATGATATTACCTATGAAGTATGGCGTGGCTTCTTTGCCTCCTCTGTGACCAAAGTATTCACCATCCTCACATTGTTCTCAATTCTTGTGCATGCCTGGATTGGTATGTGGCAAGTACTGACTGACTATGTTAAGCCGCTGGCGATTCGCTTAGTGCTGCAACTGGCCATTGTGGTTGGTTTACTGGCTTACTTAATTTACGGAACAATTGTTGTGTGGGGTGCATAAAATGAATCTGCCAATCAGAGAGTTTGACGCTATCGTTATCGGTGCGGGCGGTGCAGGTATGCGCGCAGCACTACAAATTTCTCAACAAGGCCTATCTTGTGCTTTGTTATCTAAAGTTTTTCCAACTCGTTCTCATACTGTGTCAGCGCAAGGTGGTATCACTGTTGCACTTGGTAACACACACCCTGACAACTGGGAATGGCACATGTACGACACCGTTAAAGGTTCCGACTATATCGGTGACCAAGACGCTATCGAATACATGTGTAAAACAGGACCGGAAGCTATCCTTGAATTAGAACATATGGGATTGCCTTTCTCTCGCCTTGATGATGGACGTATTTATCAACGTCCATTCGGTGGTCAGTCTAAGAATTTCGGTGGCGAGCAAGCGGCACGTACTGCTGCGGCAGCTGACCGTACTGGTCACGCACTGTTACATACTTTGTATCAGCAAAACTTAAAAAACCACACTACGATTTTCTCTGAATGGTATGCACTGGATTTAGTGAAAAACCAAGATGGCGATATCGTAGGTTGTACTGCAATCTGTATGGAAACGGGCGAGCTGGTTTACTTCAAAGCGAAAGCAACCATCTTAGCAACTGGCGGTGCAGGTCGTATTTACCAATCCACCACTAACGCACACATCAATACGGGTGACGGTGTTGGTATGGCCGTACGTGCTGGCGTTCCATTACAAGATATGGAAATGTGGCAGTTCCACCCAACGGGTATCGCTGGCGCAGGTGTTCTGGTCACAGAAGGCTGTCGTGGTGAAGGTGGTTACCTGCTGAATAAAGATGGCGAGCGTTTCATGGAACGTTATGCACCAAACGCGAAAGACCTTGCTGGTCGTGATGTTGTTGCACGTTCAATCATGATTGAAATTCGTGAGGGCCGTGGTTGTGATGGCCCATGGGGTCCACACGCGAAACTGAAACTGGACCACTTAGGAAAAGATGTTCTGGAATCTCGCTTACCGGGTATCCTTGAATTATCTCGTACTTTTGCTCACGTTGACCCAGTTAAAGAGCCAATCCCAGTTATCCCAACTTGTCACTATATGATGGGTGGTATTCCAACTAAAGTGACGGGTCAAGCAATTCGCTATAACGAAAAAGGCGAAGACGAAGTGATTCCGGGTCTGTTTGCTGTGGGTGAGATTGCTTGTGTATCTGTACACGGCGCTAACCGTTTAGGTGGTAACTCCCTACTTGACCTCGTAGTTTTTGGTCGTTCTGCTGGCTTACACTTAAATGAATCCATCATGGAACAAGGTCCAATGCGTGATGCGTCTGAATCAGACATCGATGCAGCAATGGCTCGTTTCAATCGTTGGGAAAATGCGCGTACGGGTGAAGATCCAACTGATATCCGTAAAGCGCTGCAATCTTGTATGCAGAACAACTTCTCCGTATTCCGTGAAGGGGATGCAATGGCGAAGGGCTTAGAAGAACTGAAAGAAATCCGTGAACGTCTGAAAAATGCGCGTCTGGATGACACTTCAACTGAGTTCAATACCCAACGTATCGAATGTTTAGAGCTGGATAACCTGATGGAAACTGCTTATGCAACTGCACAAGCTGCAAACTTCCGTACAGAGAGCCGTGGTGCTCACAGTCGCTTTGACTTCCCAGATCGTGATGATGCAAATTGGTTATGTCACTCATTATATCTACCGCAATCTGAAACGATGACTCGTCGTGAAGTGAACATGCAACCTAAGTTGCGTGAAGCCTTCCCACCGAAGATTCGTACTTATTAATGCGTGGTGTTAATCCAGTTGCGGAGAAATAAACTATGAAACTAGAATTTTCGATTTATCGCTACAATCCTGATGTAGACAATGCGCCACGTATGCAAGATTACACCCTTGAAGTGAAAGAAGGGCGTGACATGATGCTGCTGGATGCGTTAATTCAGTTAAAAGAACAAGATCCAACACTCTCATTCCGTCGTTCTTGCCGTGAAGGTGTATGTGGTTCTGATGGTCTGAACATGAACGGTAAAAACGGACTGGCTTGTATTACGCCATTGTCTGCTTTAACCCGTAGTGGTAAAAAAATTGTGATCCGTCCATTGCCCGGTCTGCCAGTGATTCGTGACCTGATCATCGACATGACGCAATTTTATACTCAATATGAAAAAATTCGTCCGTATCTTCTTAATGATAATAAGAATCCGCCGGCGCGCGAAAACTTACAGCTACCAGAACAACGTGAAAAACTTGATGGTCTTTACGAGTGTATTCTGTGTGCATGCTGTTCAACTTCATGCCCATCTTTCTGGTGGAATCCGGACAAATTTATCGGTCCTGCAGGTCTGCTCGCTGCCTATAGATTCTTAATTGACAGTCGCGATACTGAAACAGATTCACGATTAGATGATCTGAACGACGCTTTTAGTGTTTTCCGCTGTCATAGCATCATGAATTGTGTCAATGTATGCCCTAAAGGACTAAATCCAACGAAAGCTATCGGTCACATTAAGTCTATGTTATTGAAACATAGCGCCTAAATCGATACAGCCTGCGGCGCTTAGGTGCCGTAGGCTAAATTTGGATAGCACAAAATACGTACTTAAAGTAAAAAATAAGCGTAAAGTAAGTATAAGTCTTAAATTGAATCACTGAAACGTAAAGTAAAAAGTCAAAAAGTGAAAGTAAAAAGCCAACTGCAAAACAAGATGAAGACACTTGCGAAAGCAAGGAACCTTTAAAAACCGTAGACAGTTTTTAAAGGTTCCTTAAAAGGGAAACCCTTAATTGATAAGAGGGACTCCCAAAGTGAGAACATGCAAAAAGCACGTCCAAGAGAACCTTTATCGAGGTCGCTTAAATGCGGCGATTAGTTAACCACGGCGAAAACTAAAGCTTATAAAGCTTAAGGGATCACAATGCAGAACGGCGTAATGAAGGACTGGCTGGATTCAAGCTTTCTGGCAGGCGCGAACCAGTCTTATATAGAACAGCTCTATGAAGATTATCTGACTGACCCTAATTCCGTAGATGTCGAATGGAGAGAAATCTTCCAGCAACTACCTGGAGCGGGTAATAGCGGTGAGCAATTACATTCGCAAGCACGAGACTACTTCCGTCGCTTAGCAAAAGATTCTACCCGTTACCACACCTCTGTTAGCGATCCAACGATCGACGCAAAACAAGTTAAAGTTTTGCAGCTCATCAATGCCTTCCGCTTCCGCGGACATCAAAATGCAAATCTCGACCCGTTAGGACTTTGGAAACGCGAAGCCGTTCCAGATCTGGACCCTACATTCCATAACCTAACCAAAGAAGATTTCGACGAAACTTTCAACGTGGGTTCATTTGCAATTGGCAAAGAAACCATGAAACTCAGCGAACTATATGACCACCTGAAACGCATCTATTGCGGTTCCATTGGTGCGGAATATATGCACATTACTAACACAGAAGAAAAACGTTGGATCCAACAACGTTTAGAGTCTGTGAATGTTGCGCAGCAATTTTCTAAAGAAGAAAAACGTCGCTTCTTAGCTGAATTAACAGCAGCAGAAGGTCTTGAGCGTTACCTTGGTGCAAAATTCCCAGGTGCAAAACGTTTCTCTTTAGAAGGTGGCGATGCACTGATCCCAATGCTGAAGGATCTTATCCATCATGCAGGCAAACAAGACACTCGTGAAGTGGTGCTTGGTATGGCGCACCGTGGCCGCCTAAACGTCCTGATCAACATTCTGGGTAAAAAACCAGCCGAATTATTTGATGAATTTGCTGGTAAGCATAAAGACCATTCAAGCGCAGGTGACGTTAAATATCACCAAGGTTTCTCTTCTGATTTCGAAACGGCGGGTTCCCGTGTTCACTTAGCACTGGCATTTAACCCATCACACTTAGAAATCGTAAGCCCAGTGGTTATCGGTTCTGTACGTGCTCGCCGTGACCGTCTGGACGAAGGTCGTAGTAATATGGTTCTGCCAATCACCATTCACGGTGACTCAGCAGTAACTGGTCAAGGTGTTGTACAAGAAACCCTGAACATGTCTCAGGCTCGTGGTTATGAAGTTGGCGGTACCATGCGTATCGTTATCAACAACCAAGTTGGTTTCACAACCTCAAACCCGAAAGACACGCGTTCAACAGAATACTGTACTGATATCGTGAAAATGGTGCAGGCGCCTATTTTCCACGTTAATGCTGATGACCCTGAAGCGGTTGCATTCGTGACTCGCTTAGCCTTAGATTTCCGTAACACCTTTAAGCGCGATGTGATGATCGACTTAGTGTGCTACCGCCGTCATGGACATAACGAAGCTGATGAGCCAAGTGCAACTCAGCCAATCATGTACCAAAAAATTAAACAGCACCCAACCCCACGTAAAATCTACGCAGATCGTTTAATCGAAGCTGGCGTGGTTTCTGCGAATGAAGTCACTGAAATGGTTAACCTGTATCGTGACGCGTTAGATCGTGGTGACTGTGTTGTTGAAGAATATCGTGAAATGGGGCTGCATTCTTACACTTGGGAACCGTACTTAAATCATGAGTGGAATGAGCAATACAAATCTAACTACGATATTAAACGTTTAACTGAGTTAGCGACTAAGCTGAGCACGATCCCTGAAGGTATCGTTGCGCAATCTCGTGTTGAGAAAATTTATTCTGACCGCGCTGAAATGGCGAAAGGCGAAAAATTACTTGATTGGGGTGCGGCAGAAACTCTGGCTTACGGTACGTTAGTTGATGAAGGTATTCCAATCCGTTTATCTGGTGAAGATGCGGGGCGTGGTACGTTCTTCCACCGTCATGCAGTTGTTCACAACCAAACTAATGGCTCTGTTTACGTACCTCTGCAAAATGTTCATAGCGGCCAAGGCGTATTCAACGTTTGGGACTCTGTTCTGACTGAAAACGCAGTATTGGCATTTGAGTATGGCTATGCAACAACTGAACCGCGCGCGCTGACTATTTGGGAAGCTCAGTTCGGTGACTTTGCTAACTGTGCGCAAGTTGTTATCGACCAATTCATTAGCTCTGGTGAGCAAAAATGGGGTCGTATGTGTGGTCTGGTTATGCTACTGCCTCATGGTTATGAAGGTCAGGGTCCAGAGCACTCATCTGCACGTTTAGAGCGTTACCTGCAACTGTGTGCAGATCAAAACATGCAAGTGTGTGTGCCATCAACACCAGCCCAGGTTTATCACATGTTACGCCGTCAAGCACTGCGCGATATGCGTCGTCCTCTGATTGTTATGTCACCTAAGTCACTGTTACGTCATCCATTAGCAGTTTCTAGCATGGATGAGCTGGCGAATGGTTCATTCCAACCAGTTATCGGTGAAATTGATGAAATTAATCCGAAAGATGTGAAACGCGTCGTTATGTGTTCCGGTAAAGTTTATTACGATTTATTAGAACAACGTCGTAAGAAAGAGCAAAAAGATGTGGCTATCGTGCGTATTGAACAGCTGTATCCGTTCCCACGCGAAGATATCCAAAAAGTATTCGCTCAGTACGCTCATGTGAAAGATTTCGTTTGGTGCCAAGAAGAGCCACTAAACCAAGGTGCTTGGTATTGCAGCCAGCACAATTTCCATGAAGCTATCCCAGCAGGCGCAACTTTACGCTATGCGGGTCGAGCAGCTTCTTCTTCTCCAGCAGTTGGTTATACCTCCGTTCACCAGGAACAACAAGCGGCCCTGGTTAATGACGCTTTGAACATTGCATAATTAAAGGATAGAAAATGAGTAGCGTAGAAATTCTTGTTCCCGATCTTCCTGAATCCGTCGCTGATGCAGCGGTTGCCACATGGCATAAAAAACCAGGTGACAGTGTTCAGCGTGACGAAGTTCTGGTTGAGATCGAAACAGACAAAGTTGTTCTTGAAGTTCCTGCAAGTGAAGCAGGTGTTCTGGAAGCCATTATTGAAGAAGAAGGCGCAACTGTTTTATCTAAACAGTTACTAGGTCGCATTCGTTTAGGCGATAGCACAGGTATCCCTGCTGAAGTTAAAGAAGCAGCACCTGCACCAGCAGCACGTCAAACGGCGAGCTTAGAAGAAGAAAGTAATGATGCGCTGAGCCCAGCGATTCGTCGTCTGGTCGCTGAGCATAACCTGAACCCTGCGGATATCAAAGGGACTGGTGTTGGCGGTCGTCTGACTCGTGAAGATGTTGAAAAACATTTAGCAGCTAAACCAGCTGCGGCACCTGCGGCTCAAGCACCAGCTGCAGCTCAAGCACCATTAGCTCACCGTAGTGAAAAACGTGTTCCGATGACTCGCCTGCGTAAACGTATTGCAGAGCGTCTGTTGGAAGCGAAAAACAGCACGGCGATGTTAACAACCTTCAACGAAATCAACATGCAGCCTATTAAAGACCTGCGTGCACAGTACGGTGAAGCATTTGAAAAACGTCACGGTGTACGTTTAGGCTTTATGTCTTTCTACATTAAGGCGGCGGTTGAAGCACTGAAGCGCTATCCAGAAGTGAACGCTTCTATCGATGGTTCGGACGTGGTTTACCATAACTATTTCGATATCAGTATTGCGGTATCAACACCGCGTGGCCTGGTAACCCCAGTTCTGCGTGATGTGGATGCAATGAGCATGGCTGATATCGAGAAAAATATTAAAGAGCTGGCTGTCAAAGGTCGCGACGGTAAATTAACTGTTGAAGATTTAAGTGGCGGTAACTTCACTATTACTAACGGTGGTGTGTTCGGTTCTCTGATGTCTACTCCAATCATTAACCCACCACAAAGCGCAATCTTAGGCATGCATGCCATCAAAGACCGCCCAATGGCAGTTAATGGTAAGGTAGAAATTCTTCCAATGATGTATTTAGCGCTGTCTTATGACCACCGTTTAATCGATGGTCGTGAATCAGTTGGCTTCTTAGTGGCTATCAAAGATATGTTGGAAGATCCAACTCGTTTACTGCTAGACGTATAGAAACATAACAGGGCAGGGGGACAACCTGTCCGGTCTGAGGTAACCGATGCAGCCAGTTTGCTGGCTGCTAAATCTGTAACAATTGCAAGGGGCGATAAACGCTCCTCCAGACTCAATTATGGATAGAACATCATGAATTTACACGAGTATCAGGCAAAACAGCTTTTTACACGCTATGGTTTACCAGCACCAACTGGTTATGCCTGTTCATCAGTAGAAGAAGCAGTAGCTGCGGCGAAAAAAATCGGTAATGGTCCATGGGTTATCAAATGCCAAGTTCACGCAGGTGGACGCGGTAAAGCTGGCGGCGTAAAAGTTACAAAAGATATCAATGACATCCGTGAATTTGCTGAAAAATGGTTAGGTAAGAATCTGGTTACTTACCAAACTGATGCAAATGGTCAGCCGGTTAACCAAATTTTGGTTGAAAGCGCGACTGACATCGCTAAAGAACTGTATTTAGGTGCAGTCGTGGACCGTGGTACACGTCGCGTTGTATTCATGGCTTCAACTGAAGGCGGCGTTGAAATTGAAAAAGTTGCTGAAGAAACACCAGAACTGATCCACAAAGCCGTTATCGATCCGCTGACTGGCCCAATGCCATATCAAGGTCGTGAACTGGCATTCAAATTAGGCTTAACGGGTAAACAAGTTAGCCAATTCGCTAAAATCTTCATGGGCTTAGCAACCATGTTCTTAGAGCGTGATTTAGCGCTGATCGAAGTTAACCCATTAGTTATCAATACTGAAGGCGATTTAGTTTGCTTAGATGGTAAATTAGGCGTGGATAGCAACGCTCTGTATCGTCAAGCTGAAATGCGTGAAATGCACGATCCATCTCAAGAAGATGCACGTGAAGCTCAAGCGGCTAAGTGGGAACTTAACTACGTTGCTCTGGATGGTAATATCGGCTGTATGGTTAACGGTGCGGGCCTTGCAATGGGTACCATGGATATCGTTAAACTGCACGGCGGTGCGCCAGCTAACTTCCTTGACGTTGGTGGCGGTGCAACCAAAGAACGCGTAACTGAAGCGTTTAAAATTATTCTTTCGGATAAGAGCGTTAAAGCTGTATTCGTAAACATTTTTGGTGGTATCGTTCGCTGTGACCTGATTGCAGACGGCATCATTGGTGCAGTAGAAGAAGTTGGCGTGAATGTACCAGTAGTTGTACGTTTAGAAGGTAACAATGCAGAGTTAGGTGCGAAAAAACTGGCAGACAGCGGCTTAAATATTATCGCTGCAAACAGCCTGACAGATGCAGCTAAGAAAGCAGTAGCAGCGGCGGAGGCTAAATAATGTCTATTTTAATCGATAAAAACACCAAAGTAATTTGCCAAGGATTCACTGGCGGTCAAGGTACTTTCCACTCCGAACAAGCTATTGCTTACGGTACAAAAATGGTTGGCGGTGTAACGCCAGGTAAAGGTGGTACAACTCACCTAGGTTTGCCGGTATTTAACACTGTGCGTGAAGCAGTAGAAGCAACCGGTGCAACAGCATCTGTTATCTACGTACCAGCACCATTTTGTAAGGATTCTATCCTTGAAGCGATTGATGCAGGCATCAAACTGATCATCACTATCACAGAAGGTATTCCAACACTGGATATGCTGACTGTTAAAGTGAAATTAGACGAAGCTGGCGTTCGTATGATTGGCCCTAACTGCCCAGGTGTTATCACTCCGGGCGAGTGCAAAATCGGTATCCAACCTGGCCACATTCATATGCCAGGTAAAGTTGGTATCGTTTCACGTTCAGGTACACTGACTTATGAAGCGGTAAAACAAACAACGGATGCAGGTTTAGGTCAATCAACTTGCGTTGGTATCGGTGGTGACCCAATTCCTGGTTCAAACTTTATCGATATCCTGAAATTATTCCAAGAAGACCCACAAACTGAAGCGATCGTGATGATCGGTGAAATCGGTGGTAACGCGGAAGAAGAAGCGGCTGCATACATCAAAGAGCACGTCACTAAGCCAGTTGTTGGCTATATCGCGGGTGTAACTGCACCTAAAGGTAAGCGTATGGGACATGCTGGTGCAATTATCGCTGGTGGTAAAGGTACTGCTGACGAGAAATTTGCTGCTTTAGAAGCCGCTGGCGTGAAAACTGTACGTAGCTTGGCTGATATCGGCGATGCTGTGAAGTCTATGCTAAACAAATAAGCGCAATATGAGCTTATAGCTCGTATCACGTAAGAGACGAAGCCCGTGCTTTCTAGGAAGCGCGGGTTTTTTTATGGCTAATAACTGTACTTATTTCATGTAATTTCTACTAAAAGCTTAAAATGTAGGGTTTTTAGTGAGTAATACCAAAATAAGTCAGCATAAATAGTACGTTTTGGGTAAGTTTATTATTGAATATGAAATAGCACAAAATGGGAAATGGTCTAATTTGATATTAGATCAATTTTTTTATTTTTAGATTATTTTGATTAACTGAATATAGGGCTTTTTTTACGATAATTATCTTTATTAATAAATAAAGTAATAATTTAGAAATGGGCTGCTATTATAAATAAGCATTCTTTTTTAGATTGAGAAAAACAAAAGTTATCATTTTGTTTTAATCTTATTAAAAAAGTAAAAAAACCTATATCAATTAAAATAACAGATAGTTAACAACTGTCTAACTATTATTTGAATCGGGTCGAGAGCAATTAACAAGTGAGAAAAAATTGACGTAAATCAATTTATTACCACTAGCTTTATTTGCCCAAATTGCTTAAATTGGTGCTCGATCAAATACTCATTTTTCTATTAAAGGGTATAATTATTGATATAACTTCAGAATTCAAATCTGAATCACGTAAAAGAAGTTTATTGTATGTGAAGATAGGCGTACTATTATTATGGTAGGTTTTTTCTTTTACTTTTGTTAATTATTTGTTGTTTTGAGGCATTTTTTGCTGGTAGTTAAGAGGCTTTCCCGTTTAACACTGGAAGCTGGGTTGCCGCAAGTCGGTGTCTTCCTGCTAGGAGCAAGGAGTCAAGATGTTTGATATTGTCGAACTGTCACGATTACAGTTTGCCTTAACTGCGATGTATCACTTCCTGTTCGTTCCATTAACGCTCGGTATGGCGTTTTTGCTTGCGATTATGGAGACGGTATATGTGCTGTCTGGTAAACAAATTTATAAAGATATGACTAAGTTCTGGGGCAAGTTATTTGGTATTAACTTCGCTCTGGGTGTGGCGACTGGTCTGACTATGGAGTTCCAATTCGGGACTAACTGGTCATACTACGCCCACTATGTTGGAGATATCTTCGGTGCGCCTCTGGCAATCGAAGGTCTGATGGCATTCTTCTTAGAATCTACCTTTGTTGGTTTATTCTTCTTCGGTTGGGATCGTTTAAGCAAAACTCAGCACCTTGCGGTGACTTGGTTAGTTGCTTTAGGTTCTAACTTCTCTGCGCTGTGGATTCTGGTTGCGAACGGTTGGATGCAAAACCCTATCGCTGCAGACTTCAACTACGAAACAATGCGTATGGAAATGGTTAGCTTCTCTGAGCTAGTCCTGAACCCAGTTGCGCAAGTTAAATTCGTTCACACAGTTGCTGCTGGTTATTGTACTGGTGCCATGTTCATTCTGGGTATCAGCTCTTACTACATGCTTAAAGGTCGTGACTTGGCATTCGCTAAGCGCTCTTTTGCAATTGCTGCAAGCTTTGGTGTGGCTGCTGTTCTCTCTGTTATCGTTCTTGGTGATGAATCAGGTTACGAAATGGGTGACGTGCAGAAAACGAAGCTGGCCGCTGTTGAAGCAGAGTGGGAAACCCATGCGCCTCCAGCTGCATTTAACCTAATCGCATTCCCAAGCAATGAGAAACAAGAGAATACATTCTCTATCTCAATTCCATGGGCGATGGGTATTATTGCAACGCGTTCTATCGACACGCCAGTATTAGGTCTGAAAGATCTGATGAAGCAACACGAAGTCCGTATCCGTAACGGTATGGTTTCTTATGGTCAATTACAACAGCTGTTAGCTGGTGATAAGAGCCCAGAACTGCGTGCTGCATTCGAAGCAAGTAAAAAAGACCTTGGCTATGGTCTTCTGTTAAAACAATACACACCAAACGTTGTTGATGCGACAGAAGAACAAATTCAGAAAGCGGTTAAAGACAGTATTCCTAATGTTGCACCACTGTTCTGGGCATTCCGTATCATGGTTGCAGTTGGCTTCGCGTTACTGTTAATCATCGGTTGGGCATTCCTGTCAGTTGTTCGTAACCGTATTGGTAAGAGCAAACTGCTGCTTCGTCTGGCTCTGTTTGGTATTCCATTACCATGGATTGCTATTGAATCAGGCTGGTTCGTGGCTGAGTATGGTCGTCAACCGTGGGCAATTGGTGAAGTGTTACCGGTTTCGGTCGCACACTCTAACTTAACCCCACAAGACCTGATCTTCTCTATGGCTCTGATCTGTGGTCTGTATACACTGTTCTTGATTGCCGAAATGTTCTTAATGTTCAAATTCGCTCGCAAAGGACCTAGCAGCCTGAAAACCGGTCGTTACCATTTTGAACAGAAAAATAGTTCAGCACACGACGTTCAGTAAACAGGAGTCCACTTATGTTTGATTATGAAGTTCTTCGATTTGTGTGGTGGATCCTTATCGGCGTACTGCTGATTGGATTTGCCGTCACGGATGGCTTTGACATGGGCGTAGGCTTCTTATTACCTATCTTAGGTAAAACAGATACTGAACGCCGCGTTATGATTAATGCTGTTGCACCGCACTGGGATGGTAACCAAGTTTGGTTAATCACTGCGGGTGGTGCGATGTTCGCTGCATGGCCTCAGGTTTATGCTGCTTCATTCTCTGGCTTCTATGTCGCTATGATTTTGGTATTAGCTGCATTGTTCTTCCGTCCGGTTGGTTTCGACTACCGTTCTAAACTGGAGAACCCAAAATGGCGTAGCATGTGGGACTGGGGTCTGTTCATCGGTGGTTTCGTGCCTCCGTTAGTTATCGGTGTTGCGTTTGGTAACCTGTTACTGGGTGTTCCACTACAAATCGATAACCAGCAGTATCTGACTTATACCGGTAACCTGTTTGGTCTGCTGAACCCATACGGTCTGTTAGCTGGCGTTGTCGGTTTAATGATGATTGTTACCCAAGGTGCAACTTATCTGCAAATGCGTACAACTGGCGAACTGCACTTACGTACCCGTAAAGCAACTTACATCTGTGCGTTTATCACTTTAGCTGCTTTTGCTGGTGCTGGCGTATGGTTAGTGATGGGTATCGATGGTTATGTTGTGACTTCAACGATTGATACATTAAGCCCGTCTAACCCACTGAACAAAACTGTAGAAGTTGTTTCTGGTGCATGGTTAACTAACTTTAATACGTATCCAATCCTGTGGGCTTTACCTGGTCTGGGTCTGGCATTACCACTGTTAACGATGATTGCAACTAAAGCAGATAAAAATGGTTGGGCGTTCCTGTTCTCATCATTGACTATCGCTTGCATTATCTTGACATGTGGTGTTGCAATGTTCCCGTTCGTCATGCCTTCAAGCATCATGCCAAATGCAAGCTTGACCATGTGGGATGCGACATCTAGCCTGTTCACTCTGCAAGTTATGACTGTGGTTGCTATCATTTTTGTTCCAATTATTCTGTGTTACACCGCTTGGTGTTACTACAAAATGTTTGGCCGTTTGGACAAAAACTTTATCGAAAGCAACAAGCATTCACTGTATTAAGGAGCATAACATATGTGGTATTTCGCCTGGATCCTCGGCACTCTGTTAGCTTGTAGTTTTGCAGTGATTGCAGCATTAGCCCTTGAGCACTCTGAAAGTGCAAAAGAAGCTAAAACAGCTAAAGATGGTGAGTAAATAGTATGCTGATGGATAAATCCTATCAGCTATTAGGAAAGGGCCCGATAAGGGCCCTTATCCTTATATTAGCTTTAGTAACCGCTGGCGCAGTAATGTGGGATCCTTCCCTGTTTGCAGCCAATACCAGTGCATTTCCAATCTGGCAAGGTCTTCTCATGATATGGGCAACTTGCAGCGCCATCATTTTTGGAGTGGGTTTCCTACCCAATAAATTGATGTGGCGAGTGCTGTTCCACCCATTACCTGCCGCCATCATTCTTATCTGGGGACTTGTAAAAGTCTTTAGTTAATCTAAATTCAGATTGTGGGTCATGCGACCCGCAATTATTTTTGATATCTTTACCTGCAAAGTGATTCCAAAGCGGCACTGTCTTGCGTATAGTGACACCGTTAATTAATTTAACCTAAGACGGAGTGGTTTTTTTATGTTATTTCGCTGGCCTGTCCGCGTGTATTATGAAGATACAGATGCGGGGGGAGTTGTATATCATGCACGTTATCTGGCTTTTTTTGAGCGGGCAAGAACAGAAATGTTGCGGAATAAAGGTATTAACCAACAAAGTTTACTCGCTGAGAACCTTGGTTTTGTCGTCCGTAGTATGACCATTGACTTTATTAAGGGCGCTCGGTTAGATGACCTGCTGGAAGTAGAAACGGAAGTCGTTGAAATAAAACGCGCTTCTTTACTCTTTCAGCAAAGGTTAGTTGATTTGCAAGGTAACTTGCTTTGTGGGGCGACAGCCCTAATTGCTTGTGTGGACACATCTAAAATGAAGCCGAAAGCGCTTCCTAAGTCTATTGTCGCGGAGTTTAAGCAGTGACTGACATGAATATCTTGGATTTATTCCTAAAAGCGAGCCTATTGGTTCAGCTGATTATGTTCGTTTTGATCGGTTTTTCTATTGCATCGTGGGCGATTATTATCCAGAGAACAAAAGTTTTAAATGCCGCCACGCGCGAAGCGGAAGCATTTGAAGATAAATTCTGGTCAGGTATCGAGCTGTCCCGATTATATAAAGAAAGCCAAGCTCGCCGTGATGCATTAGGTGGTGCAGAACAAATTTTTTACTCTGGCTTCAAAGAGTTTGTTCGCTTACATCAAGCTAATATTCATGCGCCTGATGCGGTAGTTACTGGTGCATCTCGTGCTATGCGCATTTCGATGAATCGTGAGTTGGAATCCGTTGAATCGCATATCCCATTTTTAGGTACCGTAGGATCAATTAGCCCTTATATTGGTCTGTTTGGTACCGTTTGGGGGATCATGCATGCTTTTATCGCACTGGGTGCGGTAAAACAAGCAACATTACAAATGGTTGCTCCGGGTATTGCGGAAGCTCTGATCGCAACAGCAATCGGTCTATTTGCTGCAATTCCAGCTGTTATGGCGTACAACCGCTTAAATTTACGTGTGAATAAACTTGAGCAAAGCTACGATAACTTTATGGAAGAATTCCTAGCTATCCTGCATCGTCAAGCATTCTCTGCTGATAAGAAATAAGACGGGGAGAAAAAGCGAATGGCGCGCAATAGTCGCAGACGTGAGCTAAAATCCGAAATCAACATTGTTCCATTACTGGACGTATTGTTGGTGCTTTTGCTGATTTTCATGGCAACTGCACCCATTATCTCTCAGAGCGTGGAAGTTGATTTGCCGGATGCAACAGATACCCAAACCGTCTCATCCAGTGATAATCCGCCCGTCATTTTAGAAGTGGCGGGTGTTGATCAATATAATTTATTGGTCGATGGTGAGCGCATGGAGTTACTGCCACCTGAACAAATTTCAGCAGTCGCAAAAGAGCAGTTAGAAAAAAATCCGAAAACGATTTTCCTAATTGGTGGTGCGAAAGAAGTTCCTTATGACGAAGTCATTAAGGCGCTGAACATGTTACATGGTGCTGGGATCAAATCTGTTGGTTTGATGACTCAACCTATTTAATTTGCTGACGCCACTTTGAGAGTGGCGCGGATATACTTGAAAAGAATCGATTCTTTTTTTGGAAACCAGAGTGGGAAAGACAAAAGAGAAACAAGATGATTTGAAGCGCTCATTATTGATGTCAGCTGGGCTGCACATCTTATTGATTGCTTTGATCGTTATAGGCTCTTTAGTGACAGTCGTCCAACTTGGCGGCGGTGGGGAAGAGGGAACGGTCATTGATGCTGTGATGGTCGATCCAGGCGCAGTTGTTGAGCAATATAATCAATCTCAGCAGCAGCAAAAAAGCTCCCAGCAAGTAGCTAAAGAACGTAAAGAACAGCAACAAAAACAAGATGCTGAGCTAAGAGAAAAGCAAGAGCAGGAACAAAAACGTCTGCAAAAACTTGAAGAAGAACGGATCCAAACTCAGCGAGAAACCGAACAACAGCAAAAACAAGCTGAAGAGCAGAAAAAACAAGCCTTAGATGCGGCTAAAAAAGCGAAGGAAGAGCAAAAAATAGCGGAAGAAGCTGCTGCTCAAGCCAAAGCTGAAAAAGAAAAACTCGTAAAAGAGCAAGCGGCAGCGAAAGAAAAAGCTGACGCACAAGCTAAGAAAGAAGCTGAAGCTGCTAAGGCTAAGGCAGAAAAAGAAGCTAAAGAAAAAGCGGAAGCTGACGCTAAAGCTAAAGCTGATAAAGAAGCCAAAGCTAAAGCTGATGCTAAAGCGAAAGCTGACAAAGAAGCTAAGGCTAAGGCAGATAAAGAAGCTAAAGAAAAAGCGGACAAAGAAGCTAAAGCAAAAGCAGCTAAAGCCAAAGCTGAAGCTGCGAAAAGTGCATCATCTGTTGATGATTTGCTGGGTGATTTAACTGCATCAGGGCCAAGCAAGCAAGGTGGACAAACAGCTGCGGGTAGCGGTGGTGGTAAAAAATCAGGCGCATCGAATGCTGATGTTGATAGCTATGCCGGTAAAATTAAGGCTGCTGTTCAAAGTAAATTCTATGACTCAGAAAGTTATCGTGGACGTACTTGTGAACTGCAATTGAAGTTAGCACCAGATGGATTATTGGTGAATATTTCACCGAAAAATAATCCAGCAAATGATCCCGCGTTATGTGAGGCGGCAATGAGAGCAGCAAAACTTGCGACTATGCCAAAACCACCTAGCAGAGAGGTCTATGATACGTTTAATAAATCGGGTAGCACATTGGTATTTAAGCCTTGATTTTCAACAACTCAGAGCAGTCTGTATTGTAAATTTTGAGGCAATGTAATAAATAGTTTGTGTGCTATCTAGTTTTGTTAGTATACCTTTGTTAAAATTCAGCGAATTATTGCGGTGGTGAATATCGCAGTAAGGGAGATTAGGATGAAGCATGCGTTTAAAATAGTTCTCGGGTTCTTAATGCTATGGGCTACTGTTGCTCAGGCAGAGATCCGTATTGAGATTACTGAAGGTGTTAACTCAGCTCAGCCAATTGGCGTTGTCCCATTTAAATGGGCTGGCGCGGGTGCGCCGCCACAAGAAGTGGGCGGAATTGTCGGTGCTGATTTACGCAATAGTGGTAAATTTAACCCTATTGAACCAAGCCGCATGCCTCAGCAACCTGGCACGGCTTCAGAAGTGACGCCAGAAGCTTGGACTGCGTTAGGCATTAACGCGGTTGTTGTTGGTCAAGTTCAACCAGCAGCTGATGGTAGCTTTGTTGTTAGCTATCAGTTAGTGGATGTTGCCGCTAACCCAGGTGCAGTTTTAGCGCAAAACCAATTTAAAGTGACCAAAGATTGGTTACGCTATGCAGCGCATACTGCAAGTGATGAAGTATTTGAGAAATTGACTGGCATCCGTGGTGCTTTCCGTACACGTATTGCTTACGTGGTGAAGACCAACGGCGGTCAATATCCGTTTGAATTACGAGTTTCTGACTATGACGGTTTTAACCAATTCACGGTTCACCGTTCGCCAGAACCTTTAATGTCGCCAGCTTGGTCACCAGATGGCCAAAAGATTGCGTACGTAACGTTTGAAAGTGGTAGTTCTGCGCTAGTTATCCAGACTCTATCAAGTGGTGCGGTTCGTCAGGTTGCATCATTCCCACGTCATAATGGGGCACCTGCATTCTCACCAGATGGGACTAAACTAGCTTTTGCTCTGTCTAAGACAGGCAGCCTGAATTTATATGTGATGGACTTAGGTAGTGGTCAAATTCGTCAAGTAACAGATGGTCGTAGTAACAATACTGAACCAAGCTGGATGCCGGATAGCCAAACTTTAGTTTATACCTCTGATCAGGCAGGACGTCCGCAGATTTATAAAATGAATATTAATGGTGGTAGTCCTGTTCGTGTCTCCTATGAAGGATCACAAAATCAGGATGCTGATGTAAGCCCGGATGGAACTTTCTTAGTGATGGTCAGCTCCGGGGGCGGTCAGCAACATATCGCCAAACAGGATCTGGCAACGGGTAACGTTGAATATTTAACGTCAACGTTTCTAGATGAAACGCCGAGTATCGCACCTAACGGCACTATGGTAATTTATAGCTCCTCTCAAGGCTTGGGGACTATATTGCAGCTAGTTTCGACCGACGGGCGTTTCAAAGCGCGTCTTCCGGCAACCGATGGACAGGTTAAATTCCCTGCCTGGTCGCCGTATCTGTGATGCATAATAATAATGTGTGGCAAAAATATTAAGGATCAAAACGATGCAACTGAATAAAGTGCTTAAAGGGCTGATGATCGCATTACCAATCATGGCAGTCGCAGCTTGTAGCTCTAACAAAAACAACGACCAAACTGGTGATGATTCTTCTATGAATCAAACTAACACTGGTCTGTCTGCGGAAGAGCTGGCACGTCAGCAAATGGAACAACTGCAACAGAACAACACTGTTTACTTTGGTTTCGATAAATACAACGTATCTCCAGAGTACGCTGAAATGTTAGATGCACACGCAGCATTCCTGCGTAGCAACCCATCTGTACGTGTTGTTGTTGAAGGCCATGCGGATGAGCGCGGTACTCCAGAATACAACATCGCACTGGGCGAGCGTCGTGCTAACGCAGTTAAAATGTATCTGCAAAGCAAAGGCGTTTCAGGTGACCAAGTTTCACTGGTTTCTTACGGTAAAGAAAAACCAGCTGTGTTAGGTCACACTGAAGCAGACTACGCGAAAAACCGTCGTGCAGTCATTGCATACTAATAGATAAGCGAAATTATCTATTATGAACAGTAACTTCAGACAATTACTAGTTGGTCTGTCGTTATTGGTTGGCGTAGCGGCCCCTTGGGCCGCTATTGCCCAAGCGCCAATCAACAATGTCGGATCGGGTTCTTCCGCAGACCGCCTCACTCAACTTGAGACCGCTGTTAGCTCTCAAGGTCAAATGATTTATCAAATCCAGCAGCAATTAGCCGATAACCAACGTGATATTGATATGTTACGTGGACAGATTCAAGAAAGTGAATACAAATTGAATCAAGTTGTTGAGCGCCAAAAAGATTTGTACATGCAATTAGACAAAGCGAGTGGTGGTGATTCTTCAAGCTCTTCAGATGCAACTGATACTAGTGCATCAAATGCGCAATCATCTTCTTCAGATACGCCAGCTGCAAGCTCCGGCGGTAATGAAAAAGATGATTACAATGCAGCTGTTAAACTGGCAATGGAAAGTAAGTCCAAAGCACAGATTGATGAAGCGATTGGTGCATTACAAGGGTTTATCAAAACATATCCAAAATCTGGATATCAATCGAATGCCAACTATTGGCTAGGACAGTTAAACTACAACAAAGGTAGCAAGGATGACGCCGCATTCTACTTTGCGACTGTAGTTAAGCAGTATCCTAAGTCTCAAAAAAGCAGTGAAGCCTTATTTAAAGTGGGGTTGATCATGCAAGATAAGGGACAGAAAGATAAAGCGAAGGCTGTTTACCAGCAGGTATTACAACAATACCCAAATAGTTCTGGTGCAAAACTTGCAGAGAAGAAGCTCAGTACACTGTAATTGATAACCCCGAAGCGATGTAGCCGAATATTTCGGGGTTATCCGTATGTTTAGTGTGCACTTAATCTTTTTTTTAAAAAAAACCATTGCACCCTCGTCAGAAATCAGTAATATAAGCCGCCGTTGATACGAGAAAGCGCGGGTTGATAAATCCGAGTCATATCAGCAAGAATCGATTAAACATTGATTCTAAAAACATTTAGATGGGTCGTTAGCTCAGTTGGTAGAGCAGTTGACTTTTAATCAATTGGTCGCAGGTTCGAATCCTGCACGACCCACCATCTAAATCAGTAAACAATTTAAGCAGCAAAGATGGGGCGTTAGCTCAGTTGGTAGAATTGTTAACTGTTAATAAGATGGTTGCAGGTTCAACCCGTAGGGTGAGACCGAAGGTCGAAGAATTCTGTACGTTCTCGATATTATATTAGTACAGAAAATCAAAAAATTAGATGGGTCGTTAGCTCAGTTGGTAGAGCAGTTGACTTTTAATCAATTGGTCGCAGGTTCGAATCCTGCACGACCCACCATCTAAAAGCAGTAAACAATTTAAGCATTTCAGATGGGTCGTTAGTTCAGTTGGTAGAATTGTTAACTGTTAATAAGATGGTTGCAGGTTCAACCCGTAGGGTGAGACCGAAGGTCGAAGAATTCTGTACGTTCTCGATATTATATTAGTACAGAAAATCAAAAAATTAGATGGGTCGTTAGCTCAGTTGGTAGAGCAGTTGACTTTTAATCAATTGGTCGCAGGTTCGAATCCTGCACGACCCACCATCTCAAGTAAACTCCCCAATCCTAAACAACTCTGTCATTTGCATATTGTACGTTGAGTGTAGGTGAGAAGCTGCGTTCAGGTTCGAGCCGAGCGAAGCGAGACAGCATTGCGCTTGTCGCAACGACCCGAAGGGCGAGGGCAAAGTCCGAGTAATCCTGCACGACCCACCATCTCAAGTACCCCAAAAACCAGCATTCCCTCGCCAGCCTAATACCATTTATTCCAGATTTTCAGGAATTAATCCATTATCCTTTAAGATCCCGATAACAATTTCTTGCACTTTTAAACCTACCGCTCGGTTATCTTGATAACCAAACAGTTCAATGGCTTCAGTCATCGCTTCCATAAAATGGCCCATCAAGCAATGTAGAGATAATGCAGCTTTTTGCGCAGTGCTACAGTCAAAAATCATTTCAGTTGCTTGAATAACACGCACAGGCATCCATTGCTGGTAATGTTTACCGTTATACCAAACATCATGCTGTGTATTTCCATGAGCAACAGTTTGTTCAAGTAAACTGAGAAAAAAGCGTTTCATGTCAGTGCTTCTTGACCAAGCACTCCATAGCTCATTACGCGTTAATGCAATTGCTACTTGGTGTGCTTCAAACCAAAAATCCGTAACCAGTTCATTAAACTGATGTTCACTTAACGGTGCAGGTTTTAATACGCGAGGATTAGGCGACGGTAGTGCATCCGTGATCCCGGTTTTATCTAACAGCACCATGAAACCACGTGAGTAAGTACTATCTAACCCTTGTTGCTGCATTTTGAGTAATCGAGAAGGTTCTGCAAATGTAAAATCTACTTTGCGCCCCTCTTCATAAATTACTAAGCAGGTGGGATCTTCTGGCTCATTTTCACCACCATTTTCTAAATGTAATGCGATTAATGGATTGGCAATAAGGCTAACCCATTGTTTATCATTGAAAAGTGCAGTCACACCATGACCAATGAGTTCAATATCGATGTCTGAATAGCCATCGATGTCTAATTCTCTCCCTCTAGATCCAGTCAGTATGACGGCTTCGATTCTAGGTTCGAGTAGTGAAATAGAAATTATTTTATTTAATAGCGTTGCAGGTGATTCCATAACTAACCTATTGGAGTTAACAGAAGCCACTAAGATACCGACAAATGAGGATAAAAGCGAAAAACAAATCGTGAAAAAGGGCACTATGATAAAATCATTCGCTTATAGGTGAAAAGGTTGGAGACATCTTAGCCAAATAAGCGTATCTTGTTTAGTATATAAAACAAAAGTATGTAGAATTAGGGGTTTTATGAATATTTATAAGCATAAAATAACTTTCTACTAAACAGAGGCAAGAAATGAGCGAGTTTATCGATTTTGACCATGCTGTTTATCCTTTTCCTCCTAAGCCAGCACTGTTAAATACCGATCAGAAAGCATTTTATCGTGAGCGCATTAAGCAATTATTGGTCGAAAAAAATGCGGTGATCATAGCCCATTACTATACCGATCCTGAAATACAAGCATTAGCTGAAGAAACTGGCGGCTGTGTTGCCGACTCCCTTGAGATGGCGCGTTTTGGCGCTCGACATGATGCATCAACCCTTGTTGTTGCTGGCGTACGATTTATGGGGGAAACAGCCAAAATCCTAAGCCCAGAAAAAAATGTCTTGATGCCAACACTCGACGCACAATGCTCGCTGGATATTGGCTGCCCAGACGAAGAATTTGCCCGCTTCTGTGATGCTCACCCAGACAGAACTGTGGTGGTGTATGCGAACACGTCAGCCGCGGTAAAGGCCCGTGCAGATTGGGTCGTGACATCCAGTATTGCGGTGGAGTTGATTGAACACTTAGATAGCCTCGGCGAAAAGATTATTTGGGCGCCGGATAAGCACTTAGGGCGCTATGTTCAACAACAAACTGGCGCGGATATTCTTTGTTGGCAAGGGGCTTGTATCGTTCACGATGAATTTAAGACCCAATCATTAGAGAAAATGAAAGCCATGTATCCTGAAGCGGCGGTATTGGTTCATCCTGAATCGCCTCAGGCGGTTGTAGATTTAGCGGATGCTGTCGGTTCAACTAGCCAACTGATTAAAGCTGCACAAACGTTACCTAACCCATCCATGATAGTAGCGACCGATAAGGGTATTTTTTATAAAATGCAGCAAGCGTGTCCAGATAAGTCACTGTATATTGCTCCAACGGCAGGTGAGGGGCCACATGTAGAACTTGTGCCCATTGTCCTTGGATGGCAATGAATGGCTTACAGGCGATTACAGCGGCTTTAGAAGGCAATGGTATCGAGCACCAAATTCATGTAGACGCACAGCTGCGTGAAAAAGCCCTATTACCATTGGATAAAATGTTAAAGTTTGCAGAAAGTCTAAAATAACAACCAAAAATGAGCGGTTTAATTTCAAATAAGTTAACCGTGTGATATTGATGAGCAATGCTATTTTAACGATGAATGATAAATAGGATTTGAAAATGGAGTTTTTTAGCACCGCAAATACGTTAGTGCAGATCCCTGTATGGGGAACTATTTATGACCTTTCGTATATTGAAGCTGTTGGCACAATAGCGGGTTTATTGTGTATTCTATTGGCAAGCTTTGAAAAAACTATCAACTACTTATTTGGTCTCATTAATGTGACCTTATTCGCAGTGATTTTTTTCCAAATTCAGTTATACGCTAATTTGCTTTTACAGGTATTTTTCTTCGGCGCCAATATTTATGGTTGGTATGCATGGAGTCGCGTATCAAATGCTCAAGAAGCAGAGCTGAAAATCCGTTGGCTAAGTCTTCCTAAGGCGTTAACAACGCTGGTTATTTCGGTTTTAGCTATTATTTTCCTTACCTTTAATATTGATGCGGCATTTGGGCGCCTTGCAACTTGGGCGGTTGAATTATTAAACCTATTTGGCGCTAACTTAACCTTACCAACGCTAGATCCAGATGCTTTCCCATTCTGGGATTCCACAATGACTGTGTTATCTGTGGTAGCGATGATTTTAATGACTCGTAAGTATGTAGAAAACTGGCTACTCTGGGTAGTGATTAACGTTATTAGTATTGTGATTTTCTTTATCCAAGGCGTTTATGCAATGTCACTGGAATATTTAATTCTGCTTGGTATTGCATTGAATGGTTCTCGGTTGTGGATCAAATCCGCGAAAGAAAATGGCTCAACGGCGTTATCTCGTGACTAAGCTTCTTGTTAAGTTAGTTACTCAATAGGAAAAAATGCAAAAAACGGTTAAAGTAACATCATCGTTATTTAGCCGTTTCTTTATATTTTTACTCTGTATTATCCCTCAACTGTTTAGCTATTGTGCTAGATATCACTGTTTCACCTCATTTTATAATCAGAAGCGGAATAATGAGTGATTATCTCGCCATTTTGGCTGTTTACAGATGGCTAGGGAACAGTTAGATTGAAAATTCGATACCTGTCGCATTTTAAGTTAATTGTTAGCTATTGAGACTCAAAAAGGTATGTAACTCAACTTTAGGAAAAATAATAAACATTGGATATGCCAGTATGAACTATCAGAACGATGACGTCAGAGTAAAACAAATAAAAGAATTATTACCCCCTATTGCACTGCTTGAAAAATTTCCAGCAACCGATAAAGCGGCGTTTACCGTTCATGAAGCTCGTCATGCTATTCACAATATCCTAGTAGGGAAAGATGACCGTCTAGTCGTTGTCATTGGTCCATGTTCTATTCACGATACAAAAGCGGCTTTGGAATACGCTGAGCGCTTGAAAAAACTTCGTGAAGAGTTAAAAGATTCTTTAGAAATTGTGATGCGTGTTTATTTTGAAAAACCGCGTACTACAGTTGGTTGGAAAGGATTAATTAACGATCCTCATATGGATCATAGTTTTGATATTAACGAAGGGTTACGTATCGCGCGCGAGCTGCTGCTAACGATCAATGACCAGGGCTTACCAACGGCGGGTGAATTCCTCGATGTGATCAGCCCACAATATGTGGCGGATTTAATGAGCTGGGGCGCCATTGGTGCGCGCACCACTGAATCACAAATCCACCGTGAATTAGCTTCCGGCTTATCTTGCCCTGTAGGGTTTAAAAACGGAACTGATGGCACAATTAAAATTGCGATTGATGCTATTAATTCAGCGCGCTCGGCGCACAGTTTCTTATCGGTCACTAAATGGGGTCATTCAGCGATTGTGAATACAAGCGGAAACCCTGACTGCCATATTATTTTACGTGGTGGCAAAACGCCAAATTACAGCGCTGAACATGTTAAAGACGTGCGTGAAGGGTTAACGAATGCAGGGCTTATCCCAAGCATTATGATCGACTTTAGTCATGCGAACAGCAGCAAGAAATTTGAAAAACAGATGGAAGTTGCAACGGATGTTAGCGCCCAGCTTAGCAATGGCGATCGCTCAATTACGGGTGTGATGATCGAAAGCCACCTAGTTGAAGGTAACCAGAATTTAGAATCTGGCGAGCCTTTGGTTTACGGTAAGAGTGTCACTGATGCGTGTATTGGTTGGGATGATACGGAAAAAGTTTTACGTCAATTATCCGATGCGGTGATTGCTCGTCGTAATAAATAGATTAATAAAAATTGCTATAAAATGAAGCCAGTTCTGTAATAGAACTGGCTTCATTTTTATAAACGTATCTAATTGAAATTTTAATGAAATAAACAATATTGCAATGATATTTTATATTATTTATTTTTATTTGAATTAATCCCATATAAAAACTAAATTTGTTTTTCCACTTTAATTTAATTAATGTATTTTTGGTTTTTTCATATACTTATTTAATTAAATGGAGCTTATTTATGACTGGTGAATTATTTAATAAAGATGATTATATTAATCATCTTATAGATTTGGATAATTTTGTTTCTTTTACGGAGGAGGCTATTTTAGGGGCGGAATATTCAGTTGAAAAATATAAAATGGCACGTTCGGAGTTTAATTCAAAGTTTAATGAGATTTTTGATATAACATCAGATTCATATAACCGAAATATTACATATGAAGAACATGCAATCGCTAAAGAACATTTAGCTTATCTTGATTCTCATTTCAATAAAATGGTTGAGTGTATCGAGATTTATAAAAAGATAGCTATTGAAGTAAGAAGCTATTTGAACAACCCAGCTAATAGAAAAGAAGATGCTTTTTCGATTTTAGAAAAATTTGGAGAAATAAAAGCTAATATTCCTGCTATTCCCGTAATGAGTAATGAGCTCCGTGAGAAAATAGCTCAGTTTGATCCACGTCTTAATGATATTTTGCTAAAGTTAAACAGTGAGGCTATAAACTATCGTGGTAATTTTTTATATTTAAATCAAGTGGCTAACAATTTGAATGCAACGATATATAATTATGATAAATATGGGGAGTATAAAGGAAGTAGTTATCTTAATCATCAGGAGATATTTAGTAAAAATATAGTTGAATCTAAAAATAGAGTTGATTTATTGAAACAAAGTATAGATGTAGGGAAACTTAGTGGATATGAATTAGAACAGGCACAAAAAGAAATTTATAATCGAGAAGAAAACATTGAAAAAATAACCGATTTTTCTAATAGAATTAGTGAAATAATTTCAAGTGTCGAAGCGGAGGAGAAAAATAAAAATAATGATAGAATGTTAGATTTTATTAATATTTCTAATTATGAAAATTTTGATAATTTATCTATTACAATTGCCGGGTTTAAGGTTTTTGAATCTACAATCATTCAAAAAATAGCTGACAATTATAATATAGGGAATATGCCTCCAGCAATAACTGTAAATTAAAATAGTCCTCTGCCAGTACATTTATTGGCAGAGGTTTTTATTTGTAATTTAAAATCTATCAATAAGATTTTTAATCTTGGTATTATCCTCAGGTGTTACATTCATAGGATTTGCAGAAAGCTTTATTTCATCGCCATCAACTTTCGCGATAAAAAACAGTTTTCCTTTCTCTGTCTTTATATATTTCACATCTTTGAGTGGGATACGGTAACAATAAGCAAAGATATTCGGGCGAATATAAAAATGTGCATCTTTGATCGCCAAGTAGGTAGTGCTACTCGCTTTTTTACCAAAGAAACCTAAGAAAATTGCCAGTACAAATAAAAACATACCTAGGCTTTGGCTTAATACAATCAGTACGATACCTAAAATCGCAATCGGGAATACCATCATTGTATTGCTGCGTTTATTCATCGGGATACTGACGTCGAAAGGCACATTAATGGTGGTATCAAATGGCGTGAGTTGGTGGTAACGCCAGCGGATGGCAGAAAAGACCATACCCATCGCAAACACAATGGTAATTGGCATTAATGCGACGCTGCTGACCACGGCCAGAACAATAGCGAATGTAGGCTTATAATTGAGAACCATCATGCTGACGATTTGCAGAGGGAAGCTGACACACGCAATGATCATCAATGTTTTCATCAGATCAGGGTTTGCGCTGCCAGCAGGGCCTTCAAGAGTCATTTCCCCTGTTTGTAACATATACAGTAGCGCACCTAAAATACTGGCGCTGAGGATCAACCCCACCCAGACATAAAGATTAAACTTATTCATTATCTTGTTTTATAAACCTTTCAGTGAATTTTCCCTATGATAGTCGGTTCTCGGTGTTTTCGACACTCTGAGGTGATGGATTTTATAATCAAACTCGAAAAATAAAGAAAAATGCCAATAAAAAAGGGCTAAGCCATTGGCTTAACCCTCAATAGGCATAAAGAAAAGTTAGTAATTACTTCGCTTTACCTTGGTTTGCAACCGCCGCTTGTTTTGCTGCGATTTCATCTTGGTTACCCAGATAGTAGCGCTTGATTGGTTTCATGTTCTCATCGAACTCATAAACCAGTGGCACTGCTGTTGGGATGTTCAGGTTCAGAATTTCTTCTTCACCCATGTTGTCCAAGTATTTAACCAGAGCACGCAGTGAGTTACCGTGAGCGGCAATGATCACTTTCTCACCTTTTTCAACACGTGGCTTAATCACTTCTTCCCAGTAAGGAACAACGCGATCGATAGTGGTTGCTAAGCTTTCAGTCACTGGTAATTCAGATGGTTTTAAGTTTGCGTAACGTGGGTCGTGACCAGGGAAACGCTCATCATCTTTAGTCAGGTCTGGTGGGGTAATTGCAAAACCGCGACGCCACAGTTTCACTTGTTCATCACCGTATTTTGCCGCGGTTTCTGATTTGTCTAAGCCTTGCAGTGCACCGTAATGACGCTCGTTTAATTTCCAGCTTTTTTCAACTGGCAGCCATTGCTGTTCAACTTGATCCAGAATGTTCCATAAGGTGTGGATGGCACGTTTCAGAACGGAGGTATAAGCGAAATCAAAAACAAAACCTTCTTTTTTCAGAAGTTGACCTGCATTTTTGGCTTCTTCACGACCTTTCTCTGACAGTTCTACATCAGTCCAACCGGTGAAGCGGTTTTCTTTGTTCCACTCACTCTCACCGTGTCTTACTAAAACCAGTTTAGTTACAGCCATAGCTAAAACTCCTATCAGTACATTCAAATTAGAAATGAATTATTGCTGACCTACATTATAGGGATAGTCGTCCCGAACGCTAGTGACAACATGACGTTTTCTCAGTTTCAAGTCAAAAAAAGCAATAATATCTTGGGATTAGTGGTTTTAATTTAACTTAAGATTAGACGAAACGATTTAGTCTATTAGGTGTTTTAGCACCGTGTCACTGGCTCAGTAAATCAGAAGGTATGCCATAGATTTAACCCTAAGTGAATCGATACAGCAAGTGAAAAATTCAATAATAATATGTGCTGGATTAATTTATTGGGAAATTTGATAAGGGGTAATAAATGATGCTGGTAAGTAAATACTTACCAGCAGGATAGCAAGGTTATAATTCTGAGACAATTTCAATATCGTAGCGGTATTTATCCCCATCAGGGACAAACTTCAGGCGATGGGTAATGCACGATGGCGCATCTTCTTGGTGATGTGAAACAAACAATAGCTGAGTATTTCCTCGGCTAAGCATGATATCGATAAAACGTAATACCAGCAGGCGATTTAGCCCATCAAGCCCTTGAAGAGGTTCATCCAAAATAAGCATGGTAGGGTGTTTAACCAAAGCGCGAGCAATCAGAATTAATCGCTGTTGACCCCACGATAAGCTATGAAATGGTTGTTGAGCCGTTTGTGGTGCAAATCCAAGCAGTGCTAGCCATTCATAAGCTAACTGAACTTGGCGGTCTGAAGGTGTTTGATACAGACCGATGGAGTCATGGAAACCGGAAATAATTACGTTAAGTACACTGGTTGCCACACGATACTCTTGATGAATACTGTTACTGACATAGCCAATATGGCGCTTAATATCCCAAATCGTTTCTCCGCTGCCGCGACGGCGTCCAAACAAGGTTAAATCATTACTATAACCTTGAGGATGGTCACCAGTGATCAGGCTTAACAATGTGGATTTACCCGCACCATTTTCACCAATGATCTGCCAATGTTCTCCGGGATTAACTTGCCAATTCAGCTCATGTAAAATGGGTTTATCGTTGTAGCTAACGACACCATTGTTTAAAACAATACGTGGTGTCTCTGTATCTAGAGCCTCTTCAATCGTGGGATCTTCTTGTTCAGGAATAGTGAGTTGCTTGATTTTTTCACTGTGTTGTAGCTGGTGGATTAGGGTGTTAGCAAGCACTGACTCTCTATCTCCACTTAGAGTGAGTTTACAGTCAGCGACAACACCAATGTGCTCAACAAAATCGGGAATCTCATCAAATCGATTGAGAACTAATACCAAAGTGAGACCTTTATCATGCAGACTAAATAGCAGTTCGCTAAGATTGCTTCGTGAATAGATATCTAAGCCATCAAAAGGTTCATCGAGGATCAGTAAGTCTGGAGAGCTCATCAAAGTTTGGCACAGTAAGACTTTGCGAGTTTCCCCGGTAGACAGATATTTAAAGCGGCGTGATAGCAAATCGCTGATACCAAATTTAGCCGCAAGTTCTAAGCACAATTCATTATCTTTATGATGAAGTTGAATAATTTCCGCGGCAGTAAAGCCCGTATCGTCTTCATTTTCACTGAGTAAGTCGGTGTTATTACGTTGCCACTCTTCTGCGATGATTTTTTGTAGCTGCTCAAAAGAGAGGCGGATAGGGGACTTGAAGCCGCTTTGGGTGATTCCGGTAAGGGATTTCAACTCCCCAGAGAGTACGCGTGCTAGCGATGATTTTCCGCTACCATTGGCACCAATAAAAGCCCAGCTTTCACCCGAATGAATTTCGAGATGAGGAATATCGAGCGTTTGGGTCTCGCTCAGCTTAAAGCACCCATTTTGTATTGTTATCGAGCTCATTTAGCTTCCTTATCATTGACCTGCCTGCTACCACAAATAATCAGGTTTACAGGTAAAGTCAATAAGTCGACATGAGGGGGAAGCTAAAAAATAGCGAATTAGGAGCAATATTAGGGGCGTTAACCCCTAAAAATCTAACAAAGTGTAGCGATAATCACTTGGTCGGCATTAAATAGCGCTGTAATCGGGTCGTTAATCGCCAGTTTTAACGCATCAACTTCTTGATTTGATAAGGTAGAGCAGAGTGTTTCTCCACCCGTTAAAGCGACAAGGATCTCGCTGTTTTCAGGGCCTCTTTCGAGGGTTGAAACGGTGCCTGCCAGTTGATTATCAAAATGGGTTTCGCTTGGTTGTTTGGTCAATTTGACCCACGGCGCTTTAATCAGAGCGAGGACTTCTTTCCCTTCAACTAAGCCAAGGCGGTTAGCGCTGGACTCGGTTAGTGCGGCATTAATGACAGTTTTCTTGTCGGCCAATTTCACTTGAACATGCTGTAAAACATGGTTGTGATCTCGAGCAATCAGAGTACCAAAAAATTGGTTTCGGGCACTGGTTTGCAATGAAAAGCGAGAGATTGCAGCGAGTAAACTATCAAGGGGAAGGCTATCATCTTTGAGCACATCAAAGGCTTTTTGTTGAATTTGCCCCAGTAAATCATAGAGCTGGATTAATCTTTCTCCATACTGGGTGAGAGTGGTTCCGCCGCCACCTTTGCCTCCGGTTGATCTATCCAGCAGAATATCATCGGTCAGTTGGTTCATTTCATTGATGGCATCCCATGCACTTTTATAGCTGATCCCTGCAAGTTTAGCGCCTTGGCTAATCGATCCTGTTGCTTTTATCTGCTTTAATAGCGCAATTCGGCGAGGGTCGGCAAATAAACTTCCCTGTAGCTTCAATGTAAGTAAGATTTCGGCCTGCATTGTTTAAAATCTCCCTGCTAGGATTGTGGCGGCAAAGGCAAAAAGCACATTTAGTATGTTGCTAGTATAATAATTTGTCTAAAATAGTATGCAATATAATGCTATTGTGCGTTATTATTTTTGTTATATTGATTTTTCCCTCGTCAGCGTATCAGAATGCTGGTGAGCACAGTATCACTGAAGAGGCTTAGATGTTAGAACTTATCAAAAGTTTGGGTTTTGCCCTATTAATGGTTCCGGTTGTAATGGTATTGATCATGGGTCTGATCTATGGCTTAGGTTCATTCTTTAACCTATTGTCTAAAGCGCATGTTCCGCATCACCATAATACTGAAAATAAGTAATACATAGCGAGCTTAGCTCGAATTAATCCTAGCCCCTTGATTGTGCATGCAGTCAAGGGGCTTTTCGTTTTAGTAGAGCGCTTTAAAATAAATGATGTTGGTCATCGTAATAGTTTGAAAACAACTCTCTGCGGTTTTGAATATTAAACTCTTGTTGTTCTTCTACGGATTTTTCTGGGAAATTTTTGTGGAATGTTTTGAGGATATCTATTGGATCTTGTTGTGTGTTCTCAGTTAATTTTTTGATTGCTTCAAGAACAAATAGCCCACAACCATTTGGCACGTATTGTTGAATATTCCCTTCAATAAAGGTCATATTATCACCAGCCCCAACAACTTGAGCGGCATCCATGAGTTGTTCACGAATTTCGGGCGCGAGTCCAGTGAATGAATTGAATACCACACTATCGGTTTTCTGTGTCAATTGATCTCGATAAAGTGCAAGCAAAATCCAATGCTCGTGGACATTGATGGGGAATAATTCAAGTTGATTCAATCCCTGCGAATTTTTCTCTTTTTGTTCAATATTTTCCTTCAAAAAATCTAACCCACTTAGAGTAAGAGGCATTGCGCTATTGATGGTTATATTAGATGGTAAGGCGTTGAGGGCTTTATTCTCGGAATCAATTTCATCGCTGGTGACCATTCTATTTGTATCCCAAAGTGTTGATTCTGTTCTATCATCTTTGAATAACAGGGTGCTTAATCCAATCTTATCCATGAGGTTTTTTATGGATGAACCAATAATATAGAGGAGCTTAGACGGTTTTTTTAACTTTGAATCGTCAAAGTGGTTTGCGAGTTTTTTGTCGGTATATAGTTGGTATAACGTTTCACTGGTTTTCTGTATTTCCTTATCAATTCCTTTCTTTGCTGGCTGTTTACCACTGAATAAATCGAATAGGATATTTTCGGCTTTTTTTCCTGAAGAGCCTTGGCGTAGGGCGATATTGTGTAGTAACTCAATACTGTTTAAATCGCCATTTCCTGCCTGTTTTCCCAAAACATCCAACGTTTCTGGATTGATCTCTTCATCAAATAATCGATTAAATTGTTCGGTCGTTAATCCGCTTATGTAATTATTTTGGGTTGGAGCGCGTACTACCTGTGTGGGAATCATACCTTTTCCTTTTTTCATGACGCATGGCAAAAAAATTGAATTAAACATTCAAATGTAAATGATTTGTGCCGATAAAATTACAAAGGAAATATATTTAAGGCTATATAAAAGCGATGATGCTAAGACCCAAAAATCCTGCGGTGTAATTAGCATGATAAGTATCCCATTGAGAAAAAGTGGATGAGTTCTTGAGCTAGCACACTTTTATGTATTGTTTGACTTTAAGTTATCGCTGTATCTTGATATATATAGCGAGTTAAATAATACAATGGTGGATTAACATGAAAAAAGGTTTGATATCTCTGGTTGCGGGTGCCACGTTAACACTGACTATGGCAGGTAATAGCTTCGCGGCTGAAAAAATTACCGTATTTGCGGCGGCATCACTGACTAATGCACTGAATGAAATTTCAGAGCAATATAAGAAAGAAACGAATGTTGAGGTAGTCGCTTCATATGCTTCTTCTTCAACGCTGGCTCGCCAGATTGAGCAAGGCGCACCCGCAAACATGTTTATCTCTGCTGACCAGCAGTGGATGGATTTTGCGATTGATAAAAATCTGATGGTTAAAGACACCCGCTATACTTTATTAGGTAACGAGCTAGTGTTGATTGCACCAAAAGATTCAAAAATCGATAAAGTGGAAATTAACAAACAGACAGATTGGAAAAAACTGTTAGATGGCGGCCGCTTAGCAGTCGGCGACCCTGATCACGTTCCTGTTGGGATTTATGCAAAAGAAGCATTGACCTATTTAGGAGCTTGGGAAACGGTTGACCCATTATTAGCGCGTACTAACAACGTACGTAGCGGAATGGCACTCGTTGAGCGCCAAGAAGCACCATTAGGTATTGTGTACGGCTCTGATGCTGTTGCAAGCCAAAAAGTAAAAGTAGTGGGTATTTTCCCTGCAGACACTCATAAACCTGTTGAATATCCAATGGGAATTGTGAAAGATCAGGATAATAAAGCGACCCGTGATTACTATGAATACCTGAAAACCCCAGCGGCTTCAGAAATATTCAAGCGTTACGGCTTCACTCCAAATCAAAAATAATTAAGAGATCATATCGTTGCAGATGTTAAGTCCATATGAATGGGAAGCGATTTACCTCAGTTTAAAAGTTTCCAGCGTGGCGGTGCTATTTAGCTTACCGTTTGGTATTTTGATGGCTTGGGTATTAGTCCGCTGCCATTTTCCTGGCAAAACATTGCTCGACAGTATTATCCACTTACCACTGGTGCTACCGCCAGTGGTAGTGGGATATTTGCTACTCGTCAGTATGGGGAAGCGAGGATTTATTGGCGAATGGCTGTATGACTGGTTTGGTTTCAGTTTTACATTCAGTTGGCGCGGCGCGGCATTGGCATCGGCGGTGGTCGCATTTCCATTAATGGTGAGAGCGATACGCTTAGCGCTAGAAGCTGTAGATAAAAAGCTGGAACAAGCCGCACGAACCCTTGGCGCGAGCCCATTAAGAGTTTTTTTCACGATCACCATTCCATTATCGTTGCCGGGAATTATTGTCGGTACGGTTTTAGCTTTTGCACGTTCTCTTGGCGAATTTGGGGCAACTATTACGTTTGTGTCTAATATTCCAGGGGAAACTCAGACAATCCCACTCGCTATGTATACATTGATAGAAACGCCGGGAGCAGAAACTGATGCGGCGCGTCTGTGCATTATTGCGATTGTCTTAGCATTAATTTCGTTATTAATTTCAGAATGGCTCACCCGTTGGGGCAAGAAGCGTCTGGGGGTAGCCTAGTATGTTAGAACTAAATTTCGCGCAAAAATTGGGTGATTTACAAATGGAAGTGAATACCCAGCTACCCACAGAAAGTATCACCGCAGTTTTTGGATTATCAGGTGCGGGAAAAACATCACTAATCAACGTGATAGGCGGGTTAACTAAACCAAATAAAGGGCGTATCGTTCTCAATGGACGCACGCTGGTGGATATCGAAAAAGGGATCTGCTTGCCCCCTGAAAAGCGTCATATTGGCTATGTTTTCCAAGATGCTCGGTTATTTCCCCACTACCGCGTAAAAAGCAATTTACGCTACGGTATGGCGCCGCAAATGAAAGAGCGATTCGACGATATCGTTGAATTATTGGGGATTGAAAAATTACTAAATCGCTTCCCAATGACTCTCTCTGGTGGGGAAAAACAGCGGGTGGCGATTGGGCGTGCATTATTAACAGCGCCTGAAATTCTGTTGATGGACGAGCCATTAGCCTCCCTTGATCTCCCACGTAAGCGTGAATTATTGCCTTACTTAGAAAAGCTCTCCCAAGACGTTAAAATCCCGATTTTGTATGTCAGTCATAGCCTCGATGAAATTCTGCGTTTGGCAGATAAAGTTATCGTCATGGCGCAAGGTAAAGTGAAGGCGTTTGGCCCCCTAGAAGAGGTATGGGCAAGTAGCGCATTACGCCCTTGGTTACAGCAAGAAACCTTGAGTAGCGTGTTGAGTGTGGAGGTGCATAGCCAGCACCCTGATTATCAAATGACGGCGGTGATGGTGGGTAATCAAAAATTGTGGATCCCTCGCGTAGATGTAGATAAAAACAGTGCGTTGCGATTACGTATTGATGCATCTGATGTCTCTTTAGTGCTTGAAAAACCTTCAGTGAGCAGTATCCGTAATATTCTTTCTGCGGAAGTAGTGGAATGGATAGAGGATGGCGAGCAAGTGGATGTGAAGTTAGATTTGGGGGATGAGCACTATTTATGGGCAAGGATCACGCGCTGGGCTAGGGATGAACTTTCGATTCGTAAAGGACGGAAGGTGTTTGCGCAGGTTAAGTCGGCATCTCTTTCTAAAACGTTCTAAAGGCTCGTCGTTCTTCACACCACAGCGTTGTTGACTTCATTAACTCACCCTAGTCACATACTTGTGTATGCTCCTAGGGATGAGTGAATTTGTCGCCTAGCTGCAATGCGAATAACTTAGAGCCTTGCTCCGAGTCGTTCTTCACACCGCAGCGTTGTTGATTTCATTAGCTAGTAAACGTATCTATGATTTAGACTTGCAGCTTGTTGGTAAGCTCTATAGATAAAAAATAAAAAACCTCGCTTGGCGTTGCGAGGTTTTTATGCAGAATCACTTGCCAGCGATTCTGTGTGATGCTTCAAATTTAAACAGGCCAAGTATAACGAAACTGAGAATCAATTGCAAATTCCTGCCTACTAAGTATACTCCACATACTCCGAATTAGATTGATAAATTTGTGATATCACCATAGAGAAAGTTATTTACTGTTTCCTTTAAATTTAACTATTTCAGTTGGTTAGGTTATAGATTATGAATTTGTATAACTATAACTAGTCCCTCAGGTTTGGCGACCTGAAAGCCTTAATTCTATGTGTGATGCTTCAAATTTAAACAGGATGAATTCTGTAGGGGCTAGTTGTATAGGTAAGCAGATTAGTCGCACATCTTTGATGTCGAAAGATATCTAAGGTGGTTGAACATGTTGAAATTAATTACATTAATTCTCGATCTAATGCGTTCAATTCTAGAATTGGTCGGATACTTCCTTTAGGAAGGGAGAAAAACCGCGTAAGCGGTTTTTCTTTTTATGCGGATATAGACATCTTTAAGTTAGCCAGAATGATGTTTTACAAAACATATTTACGGATCACTTCGGCGATACCGGGTTCGGTATTAACGCGAGTCACTAACTTGGCTTGCTGCTTGATTTCATCAACTGCATTTCCCATAGCAACTCCTAAACCTGCTGTGGTTAGCATACTTAAATCATTGAAATTATCGCCGAAAGCAACCACATCATTCATGCTCATGCCTTGGGCTTCGACCCATTCTTTCAGGCGCTGACCTTTGCTATTACCTTTGCGACCCACATCCACCTGATCTTCCCATGACCATTCGCAATCTAAGTCCAATTCTGACTCAATTTCACGAACAACATCGTGCAGGCGTTGGTGATCTGGCGAGGTAACTGCAAATTTCCAAATATATTCATACTGATTGAGCGCATGAGCGAAATCTTCGATAAATTCGAAAGTTGGACGCTGGTGTTGAGGTAAAGATTGCGCCCAATTTAATGTACGCGTCACACCTTCAGTTTTCGTGTGATACAGCATCGCGTTATCGACATACATTAAGTGTTGAATATCGGAGCCACGCAGTTTATCAATCAGTAAGGCGGCAGAATCGACCGTCATTGGGTTCGACTCTAAGACTTTTTTACCTAAATAGTCATACAGATAGGTACCGTTACAGCAAATTGCGGGGGTATCTAAGTCAAGCGTCTGATAAAACGGATGAATGGCCACATGGTGGCGACCTGTCACAATGATGACTTTGACCCCTTGTCGACGGGCTTCATTCAGAGCTTCTAAAGATTCGGGCAGAATTTTTTTCTGGTGATCAAGTAGCGTTCCATCGAGATCAAGGGCAATAACACGGTATGACATAAACGACTCCATATGATTTTTTCGGATTCATTTTAGGGCTTTATGATAACTGAAGTTGATTAGTGTTTATACACTAAACTGTGCGGCGCAGGTTTTTAGTGGTTATTGGGTTTTTAACCGTAATTTGGTTTTTTAGTGGCAATTTGATTTTTTTTCGGTATAGTCAGTCAATCATTTCATTCGATGATTTTACTATCAATCAAGGAGTCAGGATGGATCAGGTTGTTTATGTTGCCAGCCCAGAAACCCAACAAATTCACGTTTGGGCGATGAATCAAGTGGGTGAACTTTCACTACTGCAAACCGTGAGTACACCGGGGCAAGTGCAGCCAATGGTGGTGAGCCACGATAAAAAGCATCTGTATATCGGGGTCGGACCTCACCTGAGTGTTGTGACCTATGATATTGAACCTCAAGGTACATTACGTTTTAAAGCACAAACCTGCGTACCAGGAAAACCTGTGCATTTATCGCTGGATAATAGCGGTAAATTCCTGTTTGTCCCTTCATACCACCAGCACAATTTAGCCGTATTACCGATTGGTAGTGACGGCGTTGCTGGGGCCCCAATTCAGGTCATCGAAGGATTACGCCATCCGCATTCATCCCATATGGACGCTGATAATCAGCAGCTGTGGGTACCATGTTTAGGCGAAGATCATATTCGTTTATTTGATTTGGCAAACAATGGTTATCTTACCGAAGCCACCGCCGATCAAATCACGACAGCGCCAAAAGCGGGACCTCGTCATTTAGCGCTACACCCTCGAGAAAAAGTGATTTACTGCTTGAATGAACTGGATTCCACGATCAACGTTTATCATAAATTTACGCGTTACCGTGAAATGCAGAATGTAGCATTGTATCCAGAGGGGAATCAGAGCCAGCGTTGGGCGGCGGATATTCATATCACGCCAAATGGTCGTTATTTATATGCGAGTGAACGTTCAGAGAGTTACTTAGCTCACTATCAAGTTTCTGAGAATGGTTGCGAGTTAAGTTTAGTTGGACGCTACCCAACACAAGCGCAGCCTCGTGGTTTTAACATTGACCCATCAGGGCGTTTCTTGGTGTCAAGCGGACAAAAATCCGATCATATTTCCGTGTCAGAGATTGACTCTATCACTGGAAAATTAACTGAATTAGCGCGTTATAAAGCCTCTACAGGCTGTATGTGGGTGACATTCCGTTAATGGTTGATAAGCCTGCCGCTGTGTGAATAACCCAGCGACAGGTTTCATTACGCGGTAAGCACTTTTTCCATTGCTTGAGTTATTTTGCTTAGCTGCTCTGGGGTAATAATATACGGCGGCATCACATAAATAAGCTTACCAAATGGGCGTACCCATACCCCTTCAGCCACAAAAATTTTCTGCAATTCGGCCGTATTGACCGGCTGCTTCATCTCAATCACACCAATAGTGCCTAGCACCCGAACATTTTGAACACAGGAATAACGGGCAAGGGGAAGTAACTCCGTTTTCAGTTGCTGCTCAATGTTGGCAACAGTCTCTTGCCATGGGCTTTCTAGCAATAATTTCAAACTGGCATTGGCAACGGCACAGGCTAATGGATTTCCCATAAAGGTCGGTCCGTGCATAAAGCAGCCTGCTTCTCCATTACTTATTGTCTCAGCCACATGACGGGTTGCGATAGTGGCAGAGAGCGTCATATACCCTCCCGTCAAACCTTTTCCTAGGCACATGATATCAGGTGAAATTTCCGCATGCTGGCAAGCGAATAACTTTCCGGTACGACCAAACCCTGTGGCGATTTCATCCGCAATGAGCAGTAATCCGTAACGGTCACAAAGCTCACGAACGCCTTTGAGGTAATTAGGATGATAAAAACGCATTCCTCCCGCACCTTGAACGATAGGTTCGAGGATGATCGCGGCAATGTCCTGATGATTTTCGGCAAGTTGATGCTTGAGTGGCTGAAGATCATTTTCATTCCACTCGTCATGGAAACCACACTGAGGTGCATCGACAAAAATATGGGGCGGTAAATAACCTTTGTATAAACCGTGCATCGAGTTGTCAGGATCACACACCGCCATCGCACCAAAAGTATCGCCATGGTAACCATGACGTAATGTGAGGATTCGCTGGCGTTTTTCACCGCGAGCTTGCCAGTATTGCAGCGCCATTTTTAAGGAAACTTCTACGGCGACTGAGCCAGAATCCGCAAGAAAAACACACTCGAGTGGCTCTGGGGTGATGGCAACCAGGTGTTTGCATAATGCAATGGCGGGTGGATGGGTAATGCCCCCGAACATCACGTGAGACATTTTCGCTAGTTGGTCGGTGACCGCTTGATTGAGCACTGGGTGATTATAGCCATGGATGGTTGCCCACCACGATGACATCCCGTCAATCAGTCTTCTACCATCTTCCATAATCAGCTCCGCACCTTCTGCGGCAACGATTGGATAGGCAGGAATAGGGTGGCTCATTGAGGTGTAAGGATGCCAAATGTGCTTGGCATCAAAAGCAATATCACAACTGTCCATTATTATCTTTCGTCAACTTTTTTTAGATCATTTAGTTGACATGATAATCGCAATATTTAAACTGGCAACAACTTTTTCAACTGGAGAGTTCCCGTGAGCCAACTAAAACAATGTTCAGTAAAAAACTGGACAATAAAACAAGCTAACGAACTGTTTTCAATGCCGTTTTTCGAATTACTATTTCAAGCACAGCAAGTACATCGCCAACATTTTGACCCGCAACAAGTGCAAGTGAGCACGTTGCTGTCTATCAAAACAGGGGCATGTCCTGAAGATTGTAAGTATTGCGCTCAGAGTGCGCGGTATAAAACAGGCTTAGAAACTGAGCGCTTGATGGAAGTCCAGCAAGTGGTTGAATCGGCGAAAAAAGCCAAAAATGCCGGTTCTACGCGTTTTTGTATGGGGGCTGCATGGCGTAACCCGAAAGAGCGTGATATGCCTTACCTTGAAATGATGGTCAAGGAAGTGAAAGCGTTAGGCATGGAAACGTGCATGACGCTGGGGATGATTGATGATTCGCAAGCGGGTCGCTTAGCGGACGCGGGCTTGGATTACTATAACCATAACCTTGATACCTCACCGGAATATTACGGCAATATTATCACCACGCGAACTTACCAAGATCGTTTAGATACGCTAGATAACGTGCGTAATGCGGGAATTAAAGTTTGCTCGGGTGGGATTTTGGGCTTAGGTGAAAAAGTCAGTGACCGTGCGGCATTACTCGTGCAGCTGGCTAACTTACCAAAACCACCAGAGAGCGTGCCTATCAATATGTTGATGAAGGTTGAAGGTACTCCAATGGCTGATAATGAAGATGTCGATCCATTTGATTTTATTCGTACCATTGCAGTGGCGCGGATCATGATGCCAAGCTCCTATGTGCGTTTATCCGCAGGTCGCGAACATATGAACGAGCAAACGCAGGCGCTGTGTTTTATGGCAGGTGCGAACTCTGTTTTCTATGGCTGCAAACTGTTAACTACGCCAAACCCTGATGAAAACAAAGATATTGCGCTGTTTAAAAAGCTGAATATCAACCCTGAACGTATCGAAATGGAAGACGGGGAAGATCTACAAGCAGCGAAACTGGCAGAAACACTGTTAACCGCTGACAATCCGCAATTCTATAATGCGGCAGTCTGATGGCCTGGTCATCGTTTATCGATAGCCAATTGCAGAAGCGTAAAGACGCTTCTGCATGGCGTGAGCGCAGATGTATTGAAAAAAGCTCTGGTCGGGAACTCCATTTTCAAGGCAGAAGCTACCTGAATTTTTCGTCGAATGATTATTTAGGGCTGAGCCAACACCCTGAAATTATCCGTGCTTGGCAGCAAGGTGCGCAAGAGTATGGAGTAGGAAGTGGCGGCTCTGGACATATCACGGGGTTCACTCACGCTCATCACCAAGCGGAGCAGAAGCTGGCGGATTGGCTAGGCTATCCACGTGCCATTTTGTTTATTTCTGGCTTTGCCGCTAACCATGCCTTGATCACCGCGTTAATGACGGCGGAAGACCGTATTCTGGCTGATAAACTCAGCCATGCTTCTTTGTTAGAAGGGGCGATGCATTCCCAAGCCCAGTTACGACGCTTTAGCCACAATAGCGTTGATTCCTTAGAAAAATTAATCAGCAAGCCCCATACAGCGAAAACGTTAGTAGTGACGGAAGGGGTGTTCAGCATGGATGGGGACAGTGCACCACTTGATGAACTGCAAACACTGGCTCACGCTCACAATGCATGGTTGATGGTGGATGATGCTCATGGACTTGGGATCTGGGGCAAGCAAGGGCGTGGTAGTTGTGATGAATATGGTATTAAGCCCGATATTCTCGTGGCCACTTTTGGTAAAGCCGTTGGCGTTAGCGGGGCAGCGGTGTTGTGTGATGAACGCTCTGCGGACTTTTTAATTCAAGCGGCTCGTCACCTTATTTACAGCACCTCAATGCCTCCAGCTCAAGCTGTTGCTATCTCGGCGGCGGTAGGAGAAATTCAACAAGCGGATGAACAGCGGGCTCAATTACAGCGCAATATTCACTATTTTAAGCGCCAGCTTAATTTACCGGATATGCATCTGGTGGATTCAAATACAGCTATCCAACCGTTAATTGTCGGGGATAACGAAAAGAGTTTGCAGTTATCACAATTTTTGCGCGAGAAAGGCATTTGGGTTCAAGCAATTAGACCGCCAACGGTTCCTCCGGGGAGTGCTAGATTACGCATGACACTAAGTGCTGCTCACCAGCAAGACGATATCGACAAATTATTGGAGGCACTCAATGAATTTGTCTTTGTATCATGATGAGACGAGTTTATCGCGAAATACGCAAGAAAAAGCCAAGATAGCGTCGGCATTTGGGCGTGCAGCCTCTCGCTATGATTCTCTGGCTAGCTATCAACAAAATAGCGGTAAGCAGCTGCTTAGCTTATTAGAAAGCCACGGGGTAATAGAGACGCCTATGTTTTCTCAACAGGTATTAGATGCAGGTTGTGGAACAGGGTTTTTTAGCCAAATTATCAAACAGACGGGAGCGCATGTGACGGCGCTTGACCTCTCTGCGGGCATGCTAGATGTCGCGCGAAACAAGCAATCGGCGCACTGTTATGTGTGTGGGGATATGGATACGCTTCCTTTTGAGGATGCCAGTTTTGATTGGGTATTTTCGAATTTGGCCATTCAGTGGTGCGATGATTTATCTCATGCTCTGGGTGAGTTATACCGCGTGACAAAGCCAGGAGGAATTATCGGTTTTACCACCTTAGCGGAGCACTCCCTTGGCGAGCTTTCGGCGGCTTGGAAAGCGTTGGATGATTCCCCTCATGTAAACCGTTTTTTACCCTACTCAAACATTGTTAAGAGCTGTCAGGGCTGGCGTAGCCAACTTTATCAACAAGCGGACACTCTCTATTTTTCGAACCTCATTGAATTACTTAATTCAGTGAAGGGAATCGGTGCAACTCACTTAACTGCGGGTCGCCAAGCGGGGCTGATGACTCGTCAGCGTTTGCAGCAACTCAGCTCAGTATATCCAAGTACTGAGAAAGGGCTGCCATTAACCTATCAAACTGTATTTGGAATTATTTATCGTGACTAAAACGTATTTTGTAACCGGAACGGATACCGAAATTGGCAAAACCATGTCGAGCTGTGCATTGTTACAAGCAGCTAATCTGCAAGGGCTAAAAACCGTAGGATATAAGCCAGTAGCTTCTGGTAGCGAAATGACCGCACAAGGTTTGCGTAATAGCGATGCACTACAGCTTCAAGCGAATAGCCGCGTCGTAGTACCTTATGAGCAAATTAATCCCATCATTTTTGAAGCGCCGACGTCACCTCACATTGTCAGTGAAAAAACTGGGCAGTCCATTGAGTTTTCCGTGATGACTCAAGGACTAAAACAGCTACAAGCACAGGCGGAATGGGTGTTAGTGGAAGGAGCTGGCGGTTGGTATACCCCATTATCTGCCGAACAAACCTACGCAGATTGGGTGGTTGAACAGCGGTTACCCGTGATTTTAGTGGTAGGTGTGAAGCTTGGGTGTATTAACCATGCGGTATTAACTGCGCAAGCCGTGAAAGCCTCAGGGTTATCGTTAGTTGGTTGGATTGCGAATGAAGTGGAACCCGCGGGCACTTATCAACAAGAATATCTCACTGCACTGAAACGGATGATCGATGCGCCATGCTTAGGGATCATCCCGCATATCAAAAGCCAATCTACCGATTCTTTAGGGCAATATTTAAACCTTTCCTATCTTTAAGATCCCTTAAAAATCTTAGTAAACCCGCTATACAATTAGGTATGGTGGGAGTACGCCTTTTACTTGTTTTCGCCGATCTTTTTTAACGTTAATGATCCTTTTTTTGTCAAGTTTCATAGGAAAAATACTAAGTAGTTTCCGTAAAAAAACAGAATATTTTTCTTTTGTCACGAATGGAGAGTAAAAACACTTTCATCATTTCGCCATATTTCTGTCATTTTATCGCCAAACCGTAAAATGAGCATGCTACGGGAGTGCATGAGGCGGAAGGGCTTCCAGAGTTATCCACTATTTCTGTGGATAACCTTGTGAATTAACATTCAAAAACCATTCTAATGCTAGGTGACAAGCGGCTTTGCCTTTATTTGATGTGATTCTGGGCTTTTATGTAATTTTGTTTAAATACAATTAGTTAAATAAAAGCAAGCGTTCTATTTAGATTTGCGTTAAAGCCTAAAAGTCGAAAAGCATAAAATATCTCCTTTCAAAAAGGTCAAGTTTTATTTTGGGGATAACATTTTCGTAAACAGATTTCAACCTCATAAAAAGGAAATTTATCACCAGCACTTGAAGCTGGTTTTTTATCCAGTATCATAGGCGAGAGATTATTAAAGAGGCATAACTATGAGCAAGGATTTTAAACTGTATTCTGATTTTCAGCCGGGAGGCGATCAGCCTGAGGCGATTCGTAAATTAAGAGAAGGATTAGAAGATGGTCTTGCTCATCAAACCTTGCTAGGGGTTACTGGATCAGGGAAAACGTTTACAATTGCGAACGTTATCGCGCAAGAAAATCGACCAACGATGTTGATGGCGCATAACAAAACCTTGGCGGCACAACTCTACAGCGAAATGAAAGCCTTCTTTCCTGAGAACGCAGTGGAGTATTTCGTTTCTTACTATGATTATTATCAGCCTGAGGCGTATGTCCCCAGCTCAGATACCTTTATTGAGAAAGATGCCTCGGTAAACGAACATATTGAGCAGATGCGTTTGTCTGCAACCAAAGCTTTACTTGAGCGCCGTGATGTCATTGTTGTGGCATCGGTCTCTGCAATTTATGGGTTGGGTGATCCTGACAGTTATTTGAAAATGATGCTGCACTTGACTGATGGCATGATCATTGATCAGCGCTCTATTTTGCGCCGCCTTGCAGATTTGCAGTATACCCGTAATGACCAAGCATTCACGCGAGGAACATTCCGCGTTCGTGGCGAAGTAATCGATATTTTCCCAGCAGAATCCGATGAGTATGCATTAAGAGTTGAACTCTTTGATGATGAAGTGGAGCGATTATCGTTGTTTGACCCGTTAACTGGGGCTATTCAACATAGAGTACCACGCTTTACCGTTTACCCTAAAACTCACTATGTGACGCCAAGAGAACGGATCCTTGAGGCGATGGAAAATATCAAAGTCGAGTTAGCGGATAGGCGCAAAGTGCTGCTAGAGAATCATAAGCTCCTGGAAGAGCAGCGGATCACTCAGCGCACCCAATTTGACTTGGAAATGATGAATGAGCTGGGATACTGCTCAGGTATTGAAAACTATTCACGTTATCTCTCAGGGCGTGCACCGGGCGAGCCACCGCCAACATTATTTGATTATTTACCTGCTGATGGTTTGCTGGTTGTGGATGAGTCTCACGTCACTATCCCACAAATTGGGGCGATGTATAAAGGTGACCGTTCTCGTAAAGAGACTCTTGTAGAGTATGGTTTCCGACTGCCTTCTGCCCTCGATAACCGCCCAATGCGTTTTGAAGAATTTGAAGCTTTAGCGCCTCAAACTATCTATGTGTCAGCGACACCGGGTAATTATGAGCTGGATAAGTCGGGGCAGGAAGTGATTGAGCAGGTAGTTAGGCCGACAGGGCTGCTTGATCCGCTGATTGAAGTACGTCCGGTGGCAACGCAGGTGGATGACTTACTTTCTGAAATTCGTATTCGCGTTCAGAAACAGGAGCGCGTGCTGGTCACCACACTAACCAAACGCATGGCGGAAGACCTCACCGAATATTTAGAAGAGCATGGGGAGCGAGTTCGCTATCTACACTCAGATATCGACACAGTGGAACGTGTTGAAATTATCCGTGATTTACGTCTTGGTGAGTTTGATGTACTGGTTGGGATCAACTTATTGCGAGAAGGTTTGGATATGCCAGAAGTTTCGTTGGTGGCTATCCTTGATGCTGATAAAGAAGGTTTCTTACGTTCAGAACGTTCACTGATCCAAACCATCGGTCGTGCAGCGCGTAACTTGAACGGTAAAGCCATTTTGTATGGGGATAGAATCACTAACTCCATGGAAAAAGCGATTGCTGAGACAGAGCGACGCCGTGCCAAACAGATGGCGTTTAACGAAGCCCATGGTATCACGCCTAAAGGCTTGAACAAGAAAGTGGGGGACATCCTCCAGATTGGTCACAAAGTGGGTGGTAAAGGGAAAGGGCGCGGTAAAGAGAGCATCAAAGATGAATCTCTGCTTAATGTTCAGTCCATGTCAACGAAAGAGCTGGAGCAGCGTATTTCTCAACTGGAAGCGCAGATGTATAAACATGCTCAAGATCTGGAATTTGAAGCTGCTGCGCGGGTTCGCGATGAGTTACAAACACTACGAAACCAATTTATCGCCAATTCGTAATTTTTAAAAATCGCTAAAAAATACGCTAATTTATTAAGTGCCTCTTAGCGCTGCAATATGCGGGTTAAGGGGCTTTTTTATGAATGGAATAAGTTAGTAAAGTTATTTATAACAATAAGTTAGCCTGTCAAGTAATTTGCGGTAATTAGGACTAACTTTTTCTCACACTTGCAAAAATATTGGTTAGTATCTCGTCACCTTATGAACCAAGACGAGGCCGAGATGGCGACCCAATCAATTGTAGCTCCTCATGATTCAACCTTTAAAGGCTTTATGAGCAAAGTGGATAATGCGCGGGATTTTTTTGAAGTCCATCTTCCTAATCGCATTAAGCACCTCTGCAATTTTGATACCTTGAAGTTGGCCAGTGCTTCATTTGTGGATAAAACATTGCGCTCTCGTTTCTCGGACATGCTCTATTCCGTTCAAACACTCAGGGGGAAGGGGTATTTTTATTTCTTGGTTGAGCATCAATCTTCCCCCGATAAGCTGATGGGCTGGCGGCTGATGCATTACGCATTTTGCGCAATGAATCAGCATTTGCAGCAAGGGCACCAAACTTTGCCGCTGGTGGTTCCCATCCTGTTTTATCATGGTAATCAATCTCCTTATCCTTACTCCCAGTCATGGACGGATTGCTTTGAGTGGTCTGATTTAGCGCATGATTTGTACTGTAATCCACTGCCATTAGTGGATGTCACGGTGGCAAGCGACGATGAACTTGTGAATCACCGAAAAGTCGCCGCGATGGAGCTAGTTCTCAAACATGCTTCTTTGAAAGATGACCTGATGGTTCTATCAAAGCGCTTAGCGCAGGTAATCAAGGAGAACGAAAACCACCGTGATGACGTTATTTTAATCATCAACTATCTGTTTAGTGTGATGGATACGCCGACATACAAGAAGATAGTCAAAACATTAATAGA
>NZ_WLUL01000021.1:0-193405 GCF_009706585.1 Providencia sp. wls1916 | reverse complement strand
CCACCGGGACCCAATACCAATGTATTCACAGGGGAAGAAACAGGGGTCATAAACGCAGCGGATGCCGCAATACCAATCACCATCGCAAAAGGTAATGGAGAGACATCCATTTGATGCGCGGCGGCAATCGCAATAGGCGCCATGAGTACCGCAGTAGCCGTATTGGAAATAAATAAGCCTATCGTCGCGCATAAAATAAACAGGCAGACTAGCATCACATGAGGACCTAATCCGCCAGCTACCTTCATTAGTGCATCTACCGCAAGGGCTATCCCCCCGGTTTCTTGTAAAGCGATAGCGAATGGCATCATGCCAACAATCAAAATAATACTCGGCCAATGAATCGATTTGTACGCGCTTTCCATATCAATACAGCGAAATTTTCCCATTAATAAACAGGCAATCAACGCTGCAATAAAGTTAGGGATTTCATTGGTAACCATCATCGCCACCATGAGCGCAAGGCAAAATAACGCATGAGGGGCTTGTGAGGAGGCAGGGGCAACAGCTTCGACTTCGGCGGCTAAGTTCAATACGATAAAATTACGCGGTTTTGTTGATAGAACACGGATCAATTTCCAATCACCGATGACCAGTAAAATATCCCCCAAGCGCAAAGGTTCATCCACCAGTTTTCCATCAAGCGCTTTTCCATCGCGACGGATCCCGACGACGTTTAAACCATATCGGGTACGAAATTTAATCTCTCGTAAACTTTTACCTAGCAATTCCGAGTCCGGGTTCATGGAAACTTCCGCCATCCCCACATCCCTCGATTGCTCGGAAAAATAATCCCCACGCAAAATCATCGGCTCAAGAAGCTGTTCACTACAAAATTGGCGCAGTTCATCGTCAGTCACTGAAATATCAATTAGCAAAACATCACGCTCACGTAGCTCCGTTCCCCCCGTTGCACTCACCATCACACGGCGAAACTTACGCCAGCGCTCAATCCCCACAACGTTTGCACCATAACGGGAACGCAAATGAAGCTCATCAAGCGTGTGTCCAATCAGTGAAGAACCTTTACGAATCGCTAATCGGCGGGCACGCCCAGCCAGTTTATAATCGCGGATCAAATCACGAAAACTACGTTGATATTTAACAGGTTGTTTATCCGGTTCATTGCTACCCAACCAGCGACGAGTCAGCCACATATAGCCAATACCCGCGACTAAAATAAGAAGTCCTATTGGGGTGATTGAGAAAAATTGAAAGCTGGGTAATCCTTCGCGAACTAATTCACTGTTGACCACCATGTTGGGAGGAGTTGCGACTAATGTCATCATGCCGCTGATTAAGCCAGCAAAGCCCAGCGGCATCATTAATCGACTTGGTGAGGTTTTCATCCGTGCTGCGACACTGAGCACCACCGGAATAAAGATAGCGACCACGCCAGTGGAGCTCATAAATGCACCGAGCCCCGCCACCGTCATCATTAAAAAGACGAGCATTTTACTTTCGCTGCTGCCTGCAACTCGGACGAGCCACTCCCCCATTTGGTAGGCAATTCCGGTACGAACCAGACCATCACCGATGACAAACAGAGCGGCAATCAACAAAACGTTAGGATCCGCAAAACCCGCCGTTGCCTGTTGTAAGGTCAGTGTATCGCTTAATACAAACGCCACAATGACTAATAAGGCAACCACATCCATGCGGACTTTATTGGTAGTAAATAGAACAACCGCGATCAATAGTAGGGTTAGCACCCACAGCAATTCTCCGTTCAAAGTATCCCCTTTCGACGAAAAAAAACAGGCTAAAGATTTTAGTTAGTTAACCATGTTTTTCAGAGGATTTCTTTGATTAGATCGCAATTAGACGTTTTTCGACACGAAAAGCTCAAAATAGCCGTTATCGTCAGGACCTGTCACGGAAATTTGTTCTAATGTACTAATAATCGCAGAGATTTCATTTCGTCTTGGCATGTCTTCTGGATCATGAACCGCAATAACTTGGCAGCCCGCACTTAATGCTGAATGGATCCCCGCTGGCGCATCTTCAAAAGCAATGCACGCTTCAGGAGGAAGTTCGAGGCTTTTCGCCCCTAATTGGAAAGGTTCTGGGTCTGGTTTACCTTTCGAGACTTTTTCAAACGTGACCCAATGTTTAGGTTCAGGCAAACCCGCTGCTGCTCGGCGTCCGTGAGCAATGGGTACTGTACCTGATGTCACAATCGCCCAAGGGGCGCCTAATTTATTCAATAAAGATAACAGCGCTATTGCACCTGGCAGTGCAACAACCCCCTCCATATCTTCACTTTCCATCTTCTCTAACCAACGAAAATGGCTTTGCAGCTCTTCTTCGCTCGCATTAGGTAGGAAATGGCGCAATGTGGTCATTGCAGGTTTTCCATGAATGTAGTCGATAATCGCTTGCTTATCTTCACCAATTCTATCGCCGAATAAACACCAACAGCGCTCAACAACAGCGAGTGAGTCCGCCAACGTGCCATCGAGATCGAATAAAAAACCTTTTGCTTTTAACTTCACATCAAACCCTTTTTCAGAAAATCGTGCTACCTAATGCAAGACGTAAATGTGTCTACCTAAAAAGATAGGTTAAGCATTGAGAATTTGAGAAACCTCAACCGCTGAAAGGTGATATTGGCGAGGGCAAGCTTGCCAAATTTTCAGCATTCTTAAATATTTATCCCACATTGGTGTTTGTGAGTTAAAGCCATGAGTTCCGCTATCGAAATGGGTATATCGCCCTTCTGTATTAACCATAAAGCGCACGTAACTCAGATAACGCGCTTCCGTTGCGGCATCAAAGCCCAAAAACTGCACACGACGACCATCCACACCATGTTTGTCTTCCATGTTGCCGTAAGAAACTTGCAGCGCATGGTACATTTCCATCACTTCAATAACTGTACGACACGTTTGCTCGCTGAGTTCACCAAAATCCCTATCCAGCTCGCGCATTTGTAAACCAAATCCACGCTCAATGATAGTTTGCAGACGGCGGTAACGCTCCGCGTTATCTGGGTCTAACATGGTCATCATTTTATATTGATTGGATAAAATTAGGCGTTCAGCATTGGTCATTTCCATCACAGCTCTCCGTAGATAATTTTCTGCAATCTTCGCATTCAATGTTGATAATGCACAGATTAAATATCACTTTTATTGATCTAAACAGTTATTTTGCGTTAATTACTGTTAAATAAAGGTTTGTTATCAAATTGAATGCTAAATAAGGTTCAATGAACCGTTTAGATATCTTCCATAAAGGTATGATCTAACTGATTGAACGCTTTTTTCAAAAGTTCGGCTAGCGCCATATAGTCAGGCTGCTGCTCAACGGGTGCCATCGCGATTCCCGCTTCGGTAAATTTATCGCGAATTTCATAGAACCAGCTTAATAACCCTGCCGGTAATGGTGTGACGGCACGCTTACCTAACCACCATAATCCTTGCATTGGCAAGCTGCAGGCAAATAGCGCCGTTGCGACAGCTGGACCTAACTGCCCGCCTAACGCAATTTGCCAAGCCAGCGTAAATATCGCAATGGGCGGCATAAAGCGGATCCCAAACCGAATCGCTTTATTGATACGTAGTTCAGGAAACAGTGGCGTTAGCTTTTTTTCCATAGGGAAAACCTTCAGATAGTGATTACCTAATCTGAAGCGTTTGAAAAAACCCGGAGGGGTACTCTGCATTGTGCTCATCAATTAATTTCCTACTACTATTGATTTTCTACTGCCATTCATTTTCTGTCGCTATTCATTTCTGGATGTCATCACAAAAACAATATCAATCTATGGCTAGCTTACGTCAAATTGAGCGTGAACGCACACTCAGTTTTTAAGTTAATTTTCACAAATTTAGCTTTAATTAAGCTAACTTAAATGAAACCCGCTATTCTCTTGAATGCGTAACTCACCGCTATAACTACACTTTATATGGCATTTATGATTTTAATCAACCAAACGCCCTATTTTTAAAAAAAACATATAAAATATAAAATAGTTTTAGTAGAATCGACCGTAATTAGAATTACTGCCGAACTATGTTACTTAATAGTTCTCTTTAATAAGTAAACAACAGTGATATATTGGGGTTCTGCGCGTTATTTCAACACGATACTGTGACTTATTTCTCACAGTTATTTAACAGCATCACGTAACGTTTGCGCGAGAAAACCCTGTAAAATCATCGACCCATGTACTTTTTTGCACATATCATGATATCAATCATGAATTGGTCGGATATAAATGCGCTAGGCTCTAGCGAATTACATTTTTCAACTAAGTCTGTGTGTCCTCATAACGGGCTTCACAACATCAACTAAGATAGGTATTTCCATGTCAAGTAAGCTGGTACTGGTTTTAAACTGCGGTAGCTCCTCACTGAAATTTGCAATTATCGATCCGACTAATGGAGATGAATTTCTATCAGGTTTAGCTGAATGTTTTAATTTGCCTGAAGCTCGCATTAAATGGAAAATGGACGGTGAAAAACATGAGGCACCTTTAGGTGCAGGCGCTGCACATAGCGAAGCACTGAACTTCATCGTAAACACAATTCTTGCTGCGAAGCCTGAATTGTCAGCTCAAATTTCCTCTATTGGTCACCGTATTGTTCATGGTGGCGAGAAATTTACTTCTTCTGTTGTTATTGACGATGAAGTTATCGCGGGTATTAAAGCGGCAATCCCATTCGCGCCTTTACATAACCCAGCTCACCTTATTGGTATTGAAGAGGCGAGAAAATCATTCCCTCATCTGATCACCAAAAACGTAGCGGTATTCGATACAGCGTTCCATCAGACCATGCCTGAAGAAGCTTACCTGTATGCACTGCCATACGAATTATATTCCGAGCACAGCATCCGTCGTTATGGTGCGCACGGTACTAGCCATTTCTACGTTTCTCGCGAAGCGGCGAAAAAACTGAACAAGCCAGTTGATGAACTGAACGTTATCACTTGCCATTTAGGTAATGGTGGTTCAGTATCTGCTATCGTTAACGGTAAATGTGTTGATACATCAATGGGTTTAACTCCATTAGAAGGCTTAGTCATGGGAACTCGTAGCGGCGATATCGACCCTGCGATTATTTTCCACTTGCATGATTCATTAGGCATGAGCGTTGACCAAATCAACAAAATGCTGACCAAAGAATCTGGCTTACTGGGCTTAACTGGCGTGACTAGCGACTGCCGTTATGTTGAAGATAACTACGGCACTAAAGCGGATGCAACCCGTGCAATGGATGTGTTCTGCCACCGTTTAGCAAAATATGTTGGTGCGTACAGCGCGCTGATGGAAGGTCGTCTTGATGCAATCATCTTCACTGGTGGTATCGGTGAAAACTCTGCACAAGTGCGTGAAATCACACTGAAGAAACTGGCAATTCTTGGTTTCGAATATGACCACGAGCGCAACTTAGCAGCACGTTTCGGTAAAGAAGGTGTTATCACCACCGACAACAGCCGCCCGGCACTGGTTATCCCAACCAATGAAGAGTTGGTGATTGCCCAAGATGCTGCACGCTTAACAGCATAAAGACTTTCTTGCCGCCAGCCTTATGCTGGCGGTACTGCTTTAGAGTAACCAAAAAACGAGGTTCCTGTGTCCCGTACAATTATGCTAATTCCTACTGGCACCAGCGTTGGTTTAACCAGCGTTAGTCTGGGTGTCGTCCGCTCAATGGAACAAAAAGGTGTCCAGCTGAGCGTGTTTAAACCTATCGCACAACCACGCGTTTCCGGTAATAAAGACCAAACTACCGAAGTTTTACGTTCTCACTCCAGCATCACAACCATTGTTGAGCCTTTAACAATGGAATATGTTGAGTCTCTACTGACTTCATCGAAGAAAGATATTCTGATGGAAGAGATCGTGGCGCGCTACCACGACCACACTAAAGATGCAGAAGTGATCCTGATCGAAGGTTTAGTCCCAACTCGCAAACACTCTTTTGCTCAATCACTGAACTACGAAATTGCTAAAACCCTAGGTGCTGAAATTGTATTTGTTACTGCGCCGGGCAATAGCTCAATCCAGCAAATGCAAGAGCGTTTAGAGCTGGTTCGTAACGAATTTGGTGGTCAACGTAATGAAAGCATCATCGGGGTTATCGTTAACAAAGTTAACGCCCCCGTTGATGAACAAGGTCGTACTCGCCCTGACCTGTCTGAAATCTTTGATGATTCAACCAAAGCGACTGTGGCAAATATCGATGCCAAAGCGCTGGAGTGTTTAAATCTACCCGTTTTAGCGTCAATTCCTTGGAACTTTGACCTGATTGCCACTCGTGCAATCGACATGGCAAAACACTTAAATGCGAAAGTCGTTAACGAAGGTGAAATCAATACTCGCCGCGTTAAATCCGTCACGTTCTGCGCACGTAGCATTCCACACATGCTGGAACACTTCCGCCCAGGTTCATTATTAGTGACCTCTGCGGATCGCCCTGACGTACTGGTTTCCGCCTCTTTAGCAGCAATGAATGGCGTCGAAATTGGGGCTATCTTATTAACAGGCGGCTATGATATCGATGCACCTATTCGCAAACTTTGTGAACAAGCATTCGAAACTGGCTTACCTGTGTTTATGGTGAACAGCAACACATGGCAAACTTCACTGAATCTGCAAAGCTTCAGCCTTGAAGTACCTGCTGATGACCATGAGCGTATCGAGAAAATTCAAAACTATGTGGCTCGCCACATTAGCAGTAACTGGATTGAATCTCTGGTTGCTGATTCTGAGCGTCCTAACCGTCTGTCTCCTCCGGCGTTCCGTTACCAGTTAACTGAACTGGCTCGTAAAGCAGGCAAACGTATCGTCCTGCCAGAAGGTGATGAACCACGTACCGTTAAAGCAGCATCGATTTGTGCTGAACGTGGTATCGCGACCTGCGTATTGTTAGGTAATCCTGATGATATCCGCCGTGTTGCAGCATCTCAGGGTATCGAATTAGGCACTGGCATCGAAATCGTTGACCCAATTAAAGTTCGCGAAGAATATGTTGCACGCTTAGTCGAACTGCGTAAGAGCAAGGGCATGACCGAAGTGGTTGCTCGGGAACAATTGGAAGATAACGTTGTTCTGGGCACATTGATGCTGGAAAAAGGCGAAGTGGATGGTCTGGTCTCTGGTGCGGTTCATACCACCGCAAACACCATCCGCCCACCACTACAGTTAATCAAAACTGCGCCAGGTAGCTCATTAGTTTCTTCTGTATTCTTTATGCTGCTGCCAGAGCAAGTGTTTGTTTATGGTGACTGTGCGATTAACCCAGATCCAACGGCAGAGCAACTGTCTGAAATCGCAATTCAATCTGCGGATTCAGCAAAAGCCTTTGGTATCGAGCCTCGCGTTGCGATGATCTCTTACTCAACGGGTAATTCCGGTGCGGGTAGCGATGTTGAGAAAGTGCGTGAAGCAACACGTTTAGCGCAAGAAAAACGCCCTGACCTGATGATCGACGGTCCGTTACAGTACGATGCTGCAGTAATGGCAGATGTGGCTAAATCTAAAGCGCCAAACTCACCGGTTGCAGGTAAAGCAACTGTGTTTATCTTCCCAGACTTGAACACCGGTAATACTACCTATAAAGCAGTACAACGTTCTGCTGACTTAGTCTCTATCGGTCCAATGCTGCAAGGTATGCGTAAACCCGTTAACGACTTATCCCGTGGTGCACTGGTAGACGATATTGTTTACACCGTTGCACTGACTGCGATTCAAGCGGTACAAAACGAAAACGCATAATCTTAGTTATTAAGTATTGAGTTAAAAGGTCAATCCAGAAATGGGTTGACCTTTATTTTTTCATCGCTATCTGAAAATAACATCCTCCCATTTCCATATCATTAACCTCTATATTTTCACAAAATATTGAGGTTAATTATGATTCTTTCCCATAGAGTTCATATTAAGTTTGAACAGATAAAATTAACAGATCATTTTAAAAACACCGCTGAGAATGAGTTTTCCCGCAATATAATTGGCATTAAAAATATCCAAGAAGCCGAAAAAGGTGTCTGTTATGGATTAACACATGCTTTCTTATTTTATGCCCATGCAAATGATGAAAAGAAATATATAAAAAATCTGGCACACGCATTAAAAAAAACACATAACGCCAAAGAAAACACTCGTCACTATCGTACTTTTTTAAATGATGCTTTCTGTCAAATTATTTATAAACAAGCATCGGTTGACTATGCCCTTCACATTGACAACGCCATAAAAAAGTTTGATTTTTCAAATGATAGTCATGAATTAAAACAAAAAAAATGCTTGACTCCATCAGTGAAATCTTTTTAAAAAATAGCGCATTGTTACTCGATAATATAAAAGAAGATGATGCTATCAACTTAAAAAAAGCATTACATCAGCTATATTCTTATGCATATTCTACATCCGCAAACGCCAGGGAAGATATATTAAAAGGGAAAAGCCACTTTGAATGTCATTTAATAAAGTTAACCGCTCGAGAAATTAAGAGAAAATGTTCTAATTTTGCAAAAACTGACTTATCACTCAAAGGTATGAAACCTTTTTTTGAACTGGTTAAAAATCACCAGAAAAAAATCATTAAGTACCAAATAATACAAAAAAATAGCCAATATAATATAAAGTATGATACCTATACGATTATTGATAATGATATAAAATTAAATCCGCAAAATTATATAACCTTCGAGCAATTCAAACAGCGTATTAATAATCGGCTACAGCAACAGAAGGATACCATTTGTGATTTTATTACTAAAAATCATGCCATGGGGATCACAATTAAACATATCAACGATAAAGTTATATTCAAGTTCTTTGATCCTAATAAAGGGCTTTATATAACAAAAAATAAGAAAAAGTTTTTTAATCTCATTGAGAAAACAATGTCTCAGCAAGCATGCTTAGTTAATGCTCAACACGAGAAAATCATCGAGGTTAATACTTCCTACGCCGATAAACTTCATCAATATCCGCTATCCAATAAAATCAAAGAACCTAAATTTTATAAATCATAAAAATACAAAAGGACTACCAAGGTAGTCCTAATTTCAATACTCGCATTTACTCTGGGTTTGAACAACTAATCGCCTTATCCGCTTCATTATTACGTGTTAACCATAATGACAGCGCTTTGAGTGAATCTGGCGTGAACTCATCGCAACGAGCGGTAATTTCCTTAGGTGTCAACCAACTTACTTCCGCGACTTCACTTTCTTGCAAAGCAAAAGGACCGTGGCTCACACAACTAAATAATCCACCCCACACACGGCAAATTTCATTTTCATAGTAGAAAGTGCCATGCTCTGCAAACGGAACGCCAGCAATCCCCAATTCTTCTTCAGCTTCGCGCTTAGCTGATTCAAGGATCTGTTCATCTTGCATCACGACACCGCCCGCCGTTGCGTCCAAAAGCCCTGGGTAGAAATCTTTAATGTCTGTTCTTCGTTGCACCAGAATTTTACCCATACCATCGTGCACCACGATATAGGTCGCACGGTGGCGTAAGTTTTCTGCACGCATTTGGCTACGAGTTGCTTGCGCTATTACATTATTATCTTCGTCAACGATATCTACCCATTCGACGAATTCGGTCTGTTGTTCCATCCTGAAAACCTTATTTAGCTTGCCCACCAAAATACTTTGATACAAGGTATTCTTTTCGCATATATGTTGCAAGGGATCCTAACCAAATTTGACCTTGCTTTCCATCACAAAAATCAATGCATCTCTTTAAGATACAGTACAAAATTCTTTTTTGTGAAGCGTTAACTGAAACCCAACAATTCCCATTTGCAAATGCTATAGTTATCTTTACAGGGTGGTAAAAATTGGATTATTTAGAGTGTGATAGCGCTTTAAATAGGGGGATAAAAAATGAGAATTCTAATAACAGGCGGAACAGGGTTAATTGGTACCCAACTAGTTCAAACGTTAGTGATGCATTCACATCAGGTCACCGTGTTAAGCCGTTCACCACAAAAAGTATACAGTTTATTTTGTAAAGCCGTTGAATGCTGGACAACCCTTCAAGATAAAACCTCTCTTGATGGCTTTGATGTGGTCATCAACCTTGCTGGTGAACCTATCGCAGAAAAACGTTGGACGGCAGCACAAAAACAGATCCTTTGTGATAGTCGCTGGAAAATCACGCAACAATTGACGAATTTAATCAAAGCCAGTCAAAACCCACCGAGCGTATTCCTGTCAGGTTCTGCTGTTGGTTACTATGGCGACCAAGGTCAATCGGTCGTGACGGAAGAAGATCAACCTCATGATGAATTTACCCATCAACTAGCTGCTCACTGGGAAGCTATCGCCCAAGAAGCGCAATCGGATAAAACCCGAGTTTGTTTACTACGTACTGGATTAGTTTTATCCCCTAACGGCGGTTTGCTCGCTAAAATTCTGCCTATTTTTAAAATGGGTGCTGGTGGACCGATTGGTCACGGAAAACAATTTATGCCGTGGATCCATATTAACGATATGGTGAAGGCGATTTTATTCCTAATGGAGACGCCAACCCTCTCCGGCCCATTTAATATGACCTCGCCTTACCCTGTCCATAATGATCAATTTGCCGCCATGATGGGGGATGTTACCAACCGCCCTTCCTTTATCCGCACCCCAGCATTTGCAGTCAGGGGTGTACTTGGGGAATCCGCGACATTATTACTTGGTGGACAACAAGCCATACCTAAACGTTTAGAAGAGGCTGGCTTTGAATTTGAATTTATTGAGCTGAGAATTGCACTTGAAGATTTGTTAGCACCAAAATCATGATTATTTTAAAAACAGGCACTATTTAGCGCCCTGCCAACGGGTAAATAAATCTTGTTCAAGCTCGATATCAAATTGGTCAAGAACGCGGTTAACAGTCTGGTTAACAATATCTTGAATAGATTGAGGCTGGTGATAAAACGCAGGCATTGGGGGCATAATCACCGCTCCCATTTCTGCGGCTTGTACCATCAATTTCAAATGGCCAATATGCAGCGGTGTTTCACGCACGCCCAGCACCAACTTTTTCCCTTCTTTCAAAACGACATCTGCAGCACGGGTAACTAACGTGTCTGTATAGCTGTGAACGATGCCAGAAAGAGTTTTCATGGTACACGGCATGATGACCATGCCCGCAGTACGAAAAGAGCCTGAGGAGATAGCAGCGGCGATATCGCGGCTATCATAAACATGGTCCGCAAGCTGTTGTACATCTTTAACACTGAATTCTGTTTCCAGTGCTAATGTCTGACGCGCAGCTGCACTCATCACTAGGTGGGTTTCCACATCCTTCACAGGTTTGAGCACTTCCAGCAATCTAATGCCATAGATTGCTCCACTTGCGCCTGTTAACCCAATGATCAATTTTTTCATGTTCAGCCCCAATTCACGTCATTTCTTGCATTATATATTAAATATCGTGAAGTAGTGAGTGAGAGGCGAAGTGTGGAGGTCAGGATAGTGAAAATACAGAGCAAAACTTTACTCACTGAATAAGCAGTCATCAATAAAGGAAACTTGAACGGAGGGTAATTCAGACTAACTTCATTTTCAGCTTAGTTTTAAATTTAATCCTCTAAATAATTCATGTTGTAGCTAGGCGGCAAGCTAGCTAATCCCTAGGAGCATACACAAGTATGTGACTAGGGTTAGCTAATGCAGCCAACAACGCTACAGCGTGAAGTATGACGAGGATTCCCTAACGTTTAGCCTTCGTTGTAAATCTCTAAATCCTCAACATCACTCTGATCTTTCAACTTCAACTCATCATCTTTGCGCAGATTTTCTAGATAGTCTAAATAGCTTTGGTCGATATCTTTGGTCACGTAGATGCCATCAAATACTGAACATTCAAATTCATTGATTTCCGGATTTTCTTCACGAACCGCATCGATGAGGTCGCTGAGATCTTGGAAAATTAGACCATCTGCGCCAATCAGCTTACGAATTTCATCCACTTCTCGACCATGTGCAATCAACTCATTCGCATTTGGCATATCGATTCCGTAGACGTTAGGGAAGCGAACTTCTGGTGCGGCTGAAGCAAAGTAGACATTCTTTGCACCCGCCTCACGAGCCAATTCAACGATCTGTTCTGATGTGGTACCGCGCACAATAGAGTCATCCACCAGCAGAACGTTTTTATCACGAAACTCTGCACGGTTAGCATTCAGCTTACGGCGCACGGATTTACGACGTTCTTGTTGCCCAGGCATGATAAAGGTACGTCCAACATAGCGGTTTTTCACAAAACCTTGGCGATACGGTTTATCTAGGATATGGGCGATTTCTAACGCGATATCGCATGAGGTTTCAGGGATTGGGATCACTACATCAATATGCAGATCCTCCCATTCACGAGCAATTTTCGCGCCCAATTTTTGCCCCATACGTAATCTTGCGTTATACACCGAGATTTTATCGATAAACGAATCTTGGCGAGCAAAATAAACATATTCAAAAATACACGGTGTCAGCTGCGGGTTCTCTGCACATTGGCGGGTAAATAATTTGCCATCTTCAGTGACATATACCGCTTCGCCTGGTGCAACATCACGTAGGAATTCGAAACCTAAAGTATCGAGAGCCACACCTTCAGACGCGACCATATATTCGTGTTCGCCAGTCGCTAAAATACGGCGACCAAGAACTAATGGGCGAATCCCGTGAGGATCACGGAATGCCAACATCCCATGACCAATAATCAGAGCCACACAAGCATAGGCACCACGGATTTTTTTGTGCATTGAAGCTACTGCACTAAAAATATTGTCGGGTTCGAGAGGAAAATGATCAAACTTATCTAATTCGTATGCTAATACGTTTAGAAGAATTTCGGAGTCTGACGTGGTATTCACATGGCGACGCGCTGTTTCAAATAGACTCCGAGCGAGTTCGTGAGCATTTGTCAGATTACCATTATGCGCAAGGGTGATACCAAAAGGAGAGTTAACGTAAAAAGGCTGGGCTTCCGATGCGCTAGAGCTACCCGCGGTTGGGTAACGAACATGTCCAATACCCATTGAACCTTGAAGGCGCAGCATGTGGCGCGTTTCAAAGACATCTTTTACTAAACCATTTGCTTTACGCAAACGGATATTGTTTTTACCATCAATAGTCGCAATACCCGCTGCATCTTGCCCACGATGCTGTAGCACCGTTAACGCATCATAAATTGATTGGTTTACCGGTGAAACACCGGCGATACCGACAATACCGCACATTTAGTCTTTCCTCATCAGCCAGACGGAGAGATATTCTCCGGTAGGAAACTTGACGCATTTTGCAGGTAGTCAAAGAACCACCTAATTATATGACTGAACTGCGGAATAAGCTGTGAACGATGCCAGTCCTCACTTTGAGGAAGCGGTGTAAATGTATCGAGAAAGAACAATAGCGCCGATACAATTAATACCCCACGCAACGCACCGAAGCAGATCCCCAGTACACGATCTGTACCCGATAATCCGGTTTTTTGTACTAATGAGCTAATCACATAGTTCACCACTGCACCGACAATCAATGTCGCGATAAACAGCGCTGCAATCGCAATACCATTACGAACCAAAACATCCTCAAAGTTCGTAAAGTAACTCGCTAAATAAGGGTAAAACGTACTTGCTACGAAGAACGCACAACCCCAAGTGATTAACGATAATGCCTCACGTACAAATCCACGGATCAGGCTTACCAGTGCCGAGAAGCCAATAATGGCGATAATTGTGTAATCAATCCAGACCATATTTCATTCCAAAATTCGCATTCACGTCAGCGGCGAATGCATTCTAACAGAAAACGAAAACGTTTGCGTAACCATTTTTCATCGAATTTAAAAAAATCAGCGGCGAAAAGAAAAAATCATAATCGCCGCAGTAAGTTACTAAATACCCTTATTTTTTAGGGATAACTGAATGTCAATTTAAGGCTTAAAGGCTTGGATTATCCCTTTTGTACCGGTAATTGCGTTCAGTTCAGGTAAAGCAGATTCAAGCTTCTGCCTTGATGCTTCTGGTCCCACATAAATACGCGTTAATTTGTTGTTCACCGGTTGCGCTGGCACCGTATAAACCTGATACCCAGACAATCTTAGCTTCGCCACAATTTCTTCAACCTTGCTGGCATTATTGAGGGCAATCACTTGCACCACATACGCTTTACCTTGAGGTTCTTGTTTCGGCTCTGGCTTCGGTTCAGGTTTAGGTTCTGGCTTTGGTTCCACCTTAGGCTTAGGCTCCGGTTTAGGTTCTACCCGTGGTTTTTCTGGAGTGACATTAGCTGGAATGGCACTTCCATTTTGATTCACCACGTTTTGGCTGTTATTACTTTGATTTGCACTGTTTGCGGCTACAGGAGACTGCTCACTTTGCTTTTGCTCAGTAATAGCTTCCGATAGCATCGCTTCAGAAGTTCCTTCCGAAGACGCGGTCGATGCACTGTGTGTAATTGGTGCAATTGACTCAATATCTTCTTCATCACCCGGTTTGGGAATAATCGGAATGGCTGCAAATTCATTCTCATTGTATTTTTTATCGCCATCCAGCAATGCAGGCAATACGATGACCCCTGCAGCGACTAAAACAATGGCGCCAGCAAGACGATTCTGGAATTTACTAGCCACTGGCTTTATCCTTCTGTTTTCTCTAATAACATCATGACATGAGCCACGGTATGGAATGACCCACACACCACAATCACATCTTGTGGTCGCGCATCCGCACATGCTTGTTGCCAAGCTGCTTCCACGGAATCAAACTCATGAGCACCGTCAACATGCTGACTAAGCTCAGTCACATCTGCACCACGAAACTCTCTTAGCGGCGCGAGATACCAGTCAGTTACTTGTTGGGATAAACAGGTTAATGTCCCTTGAATATCTTTATCCCCTAGCATTCCCACCACAGCACGAACTCGACGACCTTCTGTCATCGGTAATTGTGCGAGTTTGGTGACTAAATAGCCTGCAGCATGAGGGTTATGGGCTACATCCAAGATCATTAACGGATGTTCTCCAATGATCTGAAAACGTCCCGGTAACTGAGCAGTACTTAAACCTTGGTGGATAGATTGGTCAGTGATTTTCTGTGCTAGCTGGGAATCAATCTCCATCAGGCAGCTGATCACCCCCATCGCAGTTGCTGCATTGGCCAGCGGCACATTCGGTAAGGGTAAATTTTCCCATGAGCGCTGAGAACTTTCCCAAGACCAATGTTGCCCCTGCTCTTGGTAATGCCAATCCTTTCCACGACGAAACAGTATAGTGCCTATTTTATCGGCATAAGCGCCTATAGAAACCGGCATATCAGGCTCGCCCACCACACCATAATGACCTTGACGGAAAATACCCGCTTTCTCATGACCAATATGCTCACGATCAGAACCTAGCCAATCGGTATGATCAAGCGCAATACTGGTGATTGCCGCGATATCCGCATCCACGACATTAGTTGCATCAAGGCGACCGCCTAACCCTACTTCAAGGATCACAATATCTAACTCAGCTTGCTTAAATAATTGTAGTGCAGCTAAGGTGCCATATTCAAAGTAGGTTAATGAAATATTTCCACGCTGCGCTTCGATAGTCGCAAATGCTTGGCAAAACTCACTTTCAGTAAGCTCTTTACCTTGGATTCGGACGCGTTCCGTGTAGCGCACTAAATGTGGGGAACTGTAGACACCCACCTTCAAACCCGCAGCCATCAAAATAGACTCAAGTGTATGGCAGGTTGTGCCTTTACCGTTTGTGCCGGTGACAGTGATGACGCGAGGAGCAGGTTGAGTGAGATGCATTTGACGGGCAGCTTGCCCTACTCGTTCCAACCCCATATCAATATTTTGGCTATGCAGGTCAGTGAGATAAGAGAGCCAAGCCTCCAATGGAGACTTGGCTGTAGGAATGATTAGATTACTCATCATCTTTTTTATGTTTAACGCCTTTTGCTTTATCTGCACCATCGACAGCATCAGCAAGGTCAATTTCCACGTCAACCACTTCAACAACCAGCGCTGGTGCGGTGTTCAGACTTGGTTGATTGGTTAACATCGCTAGGACATCAGCCAGACGATCACGCATATCTTGACGACGCACGATCATGTCAATTGCCCCTTTTTCCAGCAGGAATTCACTGCGCTGGAAACCTTGAGGTAATTTTTCACGAACGGTCTGTTCGATAACGCGAGGACCCGCGAAGCCAATCAGTGCTTTAGGTTCAGCCACGTTGATATCACCCAACATTGCTAAACTTGCAGAAACACCGCCCATGGTCGGGTCGGTCAGTACAGAAATGTACGGTAAGCCACGTTCTTGCATTTTCGCCAGTGCAGCACTGGTTTTCGCCATTTGCATCAGGGACAGCAGCGCTTCTTGCATACGCGCACCACCACTGGATGAGAAGCAAACTAATGGACAGTTATCTTCCAAAGCTTGTTCTACAGCACGGACAAAACGTGCCCCCACAACCGATGCCATTGAACCACCCATAAAGGAGAATTCAAATGCAGCGGCAACAACAGGCATCTCTTTGAGCGTACCTTTCATCACGACGATAGCATCTTTTTCACCCGTCTCTTTCTGGGCGGAGCTAATTCTGTCTTTGTATTTTTTAGAGTCGCGGAATTTGAGCACATCTTTTGGCTCTAATTCACTACCTAATTCCGTTGTTGAGTTTTCATCAAGGAAAGATTCAAGGCGTTGGCGAGCATGAATACGCATATGGTGGTCACATTTTGGACACACTTGTAGGTTACGCTCAAGCTCAGCACCGTAGAGGACTTGCCCACAGCTATCACATTTAGTCCAAACACCTTCAGGGATGTTTGCTTTATGGGATGGGGTTGAAGTACCTTTTTTTAAAATTTTCTCAATCCAGCTCATTAATGGACCTTTTCGTCTGATTGCACTCTGACGACACTTCGAATAATACCATCACTGAATTTCAGATGGTGGTTATATAAGAAGCATCTATCAGTATGTTATTTTTTTGCCATTAAACCACAATGATATCTCACTGTAGATAAAAACTTTTTTCAAACCGATTATTGGTTATCGTTTTTTTGCGTCGCCGCACTCTTTTCTTTTGCCACTGCATTTTTTTCTTTTGCAGCAGCTCGACGGTGGCGAATAATTTCAATGACACCCGGCAGAATCGAAATAAAGATAATCGCGACTATCAGTAATTTCAAATTCTTTTGTACTATCGGTAAATCACCGAATAAATACCCTGCATAGGTAAAGAGTAGCACCCATAATAACGCACCTGCCACATTATAAAAGGCAAAATGACGGTAAGACATTTTACCCATACCTGCAACGAAAGGTGCAAAGGTTCTCACGATAGGCACAAAACGCGCCAAAATAATCGCTTTTCCGCCATGTTTTTCATAAAACTGATGGGTTTTATCTAAATAGCTACGACGGAAAATTTTTGAATCTGGGTTTTTAAACAGTTTTTCACCAAAGATACGTCCAATGGTGTAGTTCACTGCATCACCAATAATTGCCGCAATAATCATCAACAACACCATGACGTGTACGTTTAAATCATTACTTGGCAATGCTGCTAACGCACCCGCGACAAATAATAAAGAATCCCCGGGAAGGAAAGGCGTAACCACCAGCCCCGTCTCACAGAATAGGATCAGGAATAAAATTCCGTAAACCCAAACACCATATTCGGCGACCAATTCCGCAAGATGCACATCAATATGTAAAATAAAATCAATGATAAAACTGATAAACTCCATGGGGTTCCTCATGTGGAGATTTATATTAACGACCTTTACAGCAGCTCATCCGCAAGAAATAGAGGCCCCATCACATTCTGTGGTAGGTCAAATTTTTCAGGATAATCCACGCTCACTAAATACAGTCCTTCCGCTTTGGCTGTCGCCGCCGCTTTCGTTCTATCTTTTAATTCTAGAAGATGTGCCATCCAATCAATGTCTTGATTACCACAGCCTATCTCCAACAAACTGCCAACAATATTTCTCACCATATGGTGTACAAACGCATTGGCTTTAATATCCACAACCACATAGTTTCCGTGACGCGTTACATTAACGTGCATCACATTACGCCAAGGGCTTTTTGACTGACACTGCACCGCGCGGAATGAGGTAAAATCACGCTCGCCCAGCAATGCTTGTGCCGCTTGGTGCATACGCTTTTCATCAAGGGGAAAATGAAAGTGCGTGACACCATTCGATAAAATTGCAGGTCGATAACGGTGATTAAAAATCACATAACGATATCGACGTGCCGTTGCACTAAAACGCGCATGAAACTCATCATCCACAGGTTTACACCAGCGAACCGCAATATCGTCAGGAAGGTGGGTATTTGCTCCCATCGTCCATGCCGCCTCTTTACGGTTAGCTGAAGTTTCAAAATGCACCACCTGCCCAGTCGCATGAACACCTGCATCCGTGCGTCCCGCACAATTGACGGTGATTGGCTCCGCGGCAATTTTAGACAGGGCAACCTCAAGGCAACCCTGTACGCTTTTCACTTCTTGCTGGCGTTGCCAACCATAATAACGGCTACCGTTATACTCAATTCCGAGGGCAATGCGATGCAGCTTTGGGGACTCCGACATTAGTAATACAGCTCCTGAGCCAGTTTTTCTGCTGTCTCAACCGCCATTAACGCACCACCAAAACGAACGTTATCCGCCACTGACCAGAACTGTAAAATTTCCGGTATACCATAATCGTTACGAATACAGCCAATGCTTAAGAAATCATTACCTGATGCGTCAGTCACTTGAGTTGGATAATCACCCTCTTCTGAGACCTGAATATCATCAAAACGTTCAAATTCTTCGCTCGCTTCTTCTGCACTAACTGGGCGTAGAGTTTCTAAGTGCACCACTTGCGCATTACCATAGAATACCGGTGATTGAATAAAGCTTACGGAGACTGGCAAACCATCGTCTTGCAGCACTTTACGAACTTGCTCAACTAAACGGCGCTCTTGCACAACACTGCCTTCACCATCCGCTAATAATGGCAGCATATTAAAGGCTAATTGCTTAGTAAAACGACCTTCTTCCGCAGGGATACCATTCAATAAACGCGCACTTTGACCCGCTAATTCATCCACAGCCGCTTTACCGTACGCTGACATCGACAGCATATTGGTAAGTGTAATGCGTCCTAACCCAGCCGCGTCCACTAACGGTTTGATAGACGTTAAGAGTTGGCTAACGTAACTGTCTGCCACCGAAATAATATTGCGATTACGATAATCCGCTAATACTTGCGGGTTAACTCCCGGTACCACTAATGGTACATCAGGGTCTAACGCAAAAATACCGCTGTTATCAATCACAATGCAGCCTTCTTGCGCCGCTAATTCCGCATACTGTGCTGCGGCTTCCTCGCCTGCCGCGAAAAAGGCAATTTGTGCCTGCGACCAATCGAAATCCGCGACATCTTGCACTAGATAACTTTTACCGTTGAAGCGAATGCTCTCCCCTGCACTACGCTCACTGGCTAGTAAATAAAGCTCACCAACGGGAAACTCTCTTTCTTGAAGCAGGGAAAGAATACCTTCGCCCACTGCGCCGGTTGCCCCGAGTAATGCAATATTCCAACCTTCTGTCATGGTTTTTCCTCTAAAAAATCAAAGTGAAACAAGCCGTGATTAGCCGCTTATTTCACCTAAAAGAATCTGTTATTAAATTTTTGCGTTAAAGCCTAATTCGCTCAGTAACTGGGCTGTCTCTTGGCTATCGCATTGAACTGTTAACGATGACCATTCACGGCGTTCTTGGTAGTGTTTACGTAATTTATCGAACTCACCGGGAATGCCAGCCACTGCGCGCAACGATGCATCATCACGGCGCACATCATACACGAGATGCACTAATCTTTTGAGCTGGCTTTGCGTTAATTTACCATTGAAATTAATGCAGTCGATATCCGGTTTCGGTAACAGCGATGCCAGAGATACATTAGTAGGCTTACCTAGGAATTCGCAATAAGCTTCAAAGACTTGGGTTGTTCCTCGTGCTTTACCCTCTAAAGTATAGCCCGCAATATGCGGCGTACCGATATCCACATACGCCAGTAATTCTGTATCCAGATCAGGCTCAGGCTCCCACACATCCAATACCACACTCAGCGGCTTACCTTGCTCAAGCAACTGTAATAGCGCTTGGTTATCCACCACTTCACCACGGCTCGCATTCACCAAAATGGTACCGTCGCGTAAATTTGCTAGTCGAGATTTATCCATTAAATGGAAGGTAGAATATTCGCCTTCCATGTTGAGCGGTGTATGGAAGGTTAAAATATCAGCCTGCTCCAGTAGCGAATCGAATGGAACAAAAACTTCTTGGTCGCCTTTATCTGCTCGAGGAGGGTCACATAATACGGTATTCACGCCCCACGCTTGCAGACGTTTATACAAACGCCCTCCCACATTACCAACCCCGACTATCCCAACAGTTTTATCGCGTAAATCAAAGTTATCGCGTTCCGCCAGCATCAATAATGCAGAAAAAACATACTCAACGACAGCAATGGCATTGCACCCTGGCGCTGAAGAGAATCCAATATTGGCTTCGGCAAGCCACTGGGTATCAACGTGGTCAAACCCTGCTGTTGCCGTGCCGACGAATTTTACTGGCGTATTGCTCAGTAATGATTTATTCACTTTGGTAATTGAGCGCACCATTAATGCATCTGCATCAACCAGTTCCTGTTCTGGCACTGGGCGCCCTGGTACTGCTTTAACTTCGCCTAGCTCACTAAACAGTGTTTGAGCATATGGCATGTTTTCATCAACCAAAATTTTCACGGAATTCGTCCCAATAGAATGTGTGTCATGCCCGATTTGGCTGCCACACTATACTCCAAATCGTCGATAGGCTGAATCATTTACATGACAATGCTTTTGGTTGAAATTGATAGTCTATTCGGCGACATTTAATTTTTCTTTTTATTAAACAATCTTACAGATGAGTCTGACTATCTAATCTAAAGAATTTCATGTTTAATCAGCAAAACCACATTAAAAGTTATTCATTTTTCAGGAAGGCATTTATTTTGAAAGGCATATTGATTGTGAAAAAAGTATTACTGTCGCTTCCCCTAATGTGCTCGTTTTATGCCTATGCTGGCGACCAAAACTGCTCGACGGACACCATCGCCATCAACAACTTTAATAATTTCGTCTTTGCCCAAGAGCGCCCATTTAACGACTCATTAAAAGCAATGAACTCACGCACCACCAGTCAAGATGATTACATCAGCAATACGGTTCAAACGAAGTTTGATGATTGTGGAGCCCTAATTGAGTTAACTGGTCATGAAGTTATCAAATTCAGCATCCACGACAGTGTATCCGTCAAATCCATTGATATGAGCATGAAAAAAAATGGCAACGGTTGGGACTACAAATCCGCATTTAAGCTGTCTGTTATTAATCAAGATAATGTTGAAAAAACTATCTTACAGCAAAAAATGAACGGAAAGTTTTTCACTGATCAGAATGGAAAAATAACCGAAGCCAAAGATTCTTCTTATACGACAACCCTCGATAAAGAGCGCATGTTAACAAGAGCAGTCACCACTTTTTTAACTGATGATAAAGGACGATTATCTGAATCCAACCGAGTCAGTACGCTAGAAAATGATAGTGTGAAAACAGCCTTCCTCTATGATGCGAAAAATCGCTTAGTTCGCATGCAGTCTGACTCAACCGTCAAAGAGTTTACCTATGATGATGATGACAGAATGTTAACCAACAAAACCATTGAAGAATTTTTTACCACCGAAACAACCGCGACCACCTGTAACAGCTGGAATACGTTCGGAAGGTGCACCGACGCGGAAAAAAAGATCACCACATTAATTAAAGATGAACACGGAGGGAAAGATAGCGTGTACAACTACCACGCTAATATCAAATACAATTATGTATATTGATTTTCCCTCTACTATGGGGTCAGCTCTTTCATTCGAAACCGGTCTGGAGTGACCCCTGAAATTTGCTGGAACATCGCAATAAATGCAGATGCCGAGCTATACCCCACATCCAAAGCAACTTCATGGACACTTTTACCTTTATCCAATCCAGCCACTGCATGTAAGTAACGTAGTCGCTGGCGCCACTCACTGAATGACATACCCAGCTCTTGTTGGCAACGGCGAGATAATGTTCGCTCCGAGGTATAAGCCCGCTTTGCCCACTGGGCGAGCGTTGTATTATCCGCAGGGTCTTGCTGTAGCTCCGCTAAAATAGGCGCTAACAATTTATCTTTGCTGGTGGGTAAATAGGTATCTTGGCATGGCGAAATAGCAAATTGGTCAATCAATACCTCCCCCAAACGAATATCCTGCTCGGTTTCGGGCTGAACAATGCCCCGTTGATACATATCCGTCATGATCGTATGGAAAATGGGGCTTAATCGCACAACACATGCCTTACTAGCAAGTCGCGGTGTATAAGATTGGGCAAAATCAATAATGCGAAATTTGACACTCTGCTTATTAAAACTCGCATGTTGGGTATTAGCGGGGATCCAGATGCAAAACTCTGGCGGTGCCATATAATGCTTGCCTTCCACTTCCATTTCCATAATCCCACAGACCACATACAGCAATTGACCAAAGGTATGGGAATGGGATTTGTATTCGGTTTGCTGGTTGATCTGCTCATGACGCAAGGCAATAAATTCAGGCTCAATAATATTGCATTCGTTAATTTGCAGAACATCACTTTTTAAATTATTCATAAGCTGTCTGAAAAGCGTTATCGATTGTCTGAATATCAGTATATATAATATTTCGGACAGATGTATACTCCTGTGACTGATTAGGGAGAACGTTGTTAATGAAATATTTCCTGTTTCCGCTGACCGCGGTTTTATTATGGTCCATCAATGCCATCGTCAACAAAGCCGCTGCAACGGCAATTGACCCTGCTGCTATTTCGTTTTATCGCTGGGCTCTGGCATTTTTAGTCATGACCCCATTTGTTCTGCGCTCGGTACTGCGCAATGCCAAAGTGGTTAAACAACATTGGTGGCAACTGGCCATCTTAGGTGCTTTGGGGATGATGCTGTATCAAAGTTTGGCTTACTATGCCGCACACACAGTAAGCGCGACATTTATGGGTGTTATGAACTCATTTATTCCGCTATTAACTGTGGTGATTAGTATTTTCGTTCTGAGGGTGATCCCAACCGTTGGGATTGTTATTGGTTCCGTTCTATCTTTGTTTGGATTGGCTTGGTTAGTCAGCCAAGGGAACCCAAGTTCATTACTGGATAATGGATTGGGTCAAGGCGAATTGCTGATGATCGTCGCTTCCGCCGCTTATGCCCTATACGGAGTATTAACTAAGCGTTGGTCTATTCAGCTATCGAGTTGGGATTCACTGTACGTGCAAGTCTTCTTTGGCGTTTTATTATTAATTCCAAACTTCTTGATGGCAGATGATGTGAGCCTTAACAGCAATAATATCGGGTTAGTTTTATTCGCAGGGATTGCTGCATCGATTCTGGCTCCAGCAATGTGGATCCAAGGCGTGCTCCGCTTAGGCGCCAATACCACCTCTATCTTTATGAACCTCGCGCCGGTATTTACTGCCATTATCGCGGTATTCACACTTGGGGAAGAGTTAAAGAGTTACCACTTAATTGGGGGCGGAATCGTGTTACTTGGCGTGATGTTAGCTCAACAGCTGCGCACCCCGCTCACCCAGCTATTTTCTCGCAAGAAAAAAGCGTTAGAAGAAGAGACTTGCCAGTAAGCCACATTAATAGTTCGATTGATTAAAAGCCCCATAAATCTACTTCAAGGTTATGGGGCTTTGTTTATTTTATGCCTTTCCGGCTAATTACACAGATCAATTGCACCTAAAAAGGTGTGTAAATTTGATAATGACCGTTTTTAGGTGCAACTAGATAATAACAGAGTAGCCACTAAGCTTTCTTCGGTGCCCGGCTCGCTTTCAAAGTGATACGTACCAACAGGCCGCCGAGATGCTCACTCTTTAACAGCTGCAATTCTGAGCCGTGATAACTGGCGATATCTTTTACAAGCGCCAAACCCAACCCTGAACCTTCCAGCCCTTTGGCATTATTCAAGCGCATGAAGGCTTTTAATGAGCGGTGAATATATTTATTTTCGATACCAGGTCCTGAGTCTTCAATTTCCAACTTGATCATCGACTTATGACTTTCATCTGCAATAATACGTACCGTGACAACCCCCTTCTCTGGGGTATATTTAATCGCATTATCGATTAAGTTCGCGCACATTTCCGCCAGCAAAATAGCATCCCCTTTCACCCAACAATGTTCTAGCCCCTCATAGCCTAAATCAATCTGCTTACTTTCGGATTGCCCTAAGCGGGTAAAACAGACTTGCTGAACAATTTCGACCAAATTAACTGCACGATAAAGCCTGATCGCCTCTTTTTCGTGCTCTTTTAAACGGGCAAGCTGCAATAACCGATCAGTTAATACAATGGTGTTATCCAAAGTTTTATTAATCGCCTGCAAACTTTGCTGTTTCTGTTGCTCATCATCGCTATTAAGAGCCACCGAAACTTGAGTTTTTAATACGGCTAACGGGGTTTTTAATTGATGGGAAGCATCTGCACTGAAACGCTCTTGGCGTTTTAACATACGCCTTAATCGCTCCACATAGCGGTTCAATGCATCCACCAGAGGCGAAAGTTCTGACCATGGCAACACATTCGGGATTGGAGTTAGGTCATTCGCGGCACGACCCAACATGAGATTAGAAAGTTTTTTCAACGGTGTTAATAACTTACGTAATAGCAAATACGCCAATATCAGCGTCACAACCACCACAGTACCTTGGCTCATCAAAGCCGAGATCAGCAATTGATTGGCAAAATCTTGCCGAGCATACACCGTTTCAGCGACGCGGATCTCCACCATGCCTTGGATCCCACCTTCATTAATCGGTTGGAAAAAGGTCGCTACGCGAATGGGAAGCCCCATATATTCCGCATCATAAAAGTAGACTAAGGCCGTGTAATGTTGAGAGCGCATCCAGTAAGGGGGGATTGGCGGTAGGTCATCATAGCCAGAAATGGTCTCCCCATGAGGAGCGATGACTTGATAAAATAGACGGTCATTATTGTTCAGTTCAAAGCTATCAAGTACCACGTAAGGCACATTCACGGAAAGATGTTCATCCACAACTTGTAATCGCTCCGCCACCGTTCTCGCCGACGCCAGTAATGTCCGGTCATAGGCGAGGTTAGCGGCGTTTTTAGCGCTGTAATAGTGGGTATAAACGGAGAAACTTCCCAACAAAATGAGGGGGATACCGAAAAAAAGCAGCAACTGATGAAAGAGAGAGCGTGGATGAGAGACTAATTTCATACACTACACTGCTCTAATCGGTATCCCAATCCGCGTAAAGTATTGATATTAACATCTGAACCCGCGAGTTTTTTGCGAACCCGATGCACATACAATTCAATACTTTGTAAGTTGGCTTCATCCGACAGTGAGAATACCTGTTCAAATAATTGTGTTTTTGAAACAGGTCGCCCTCTGCGATGAAAAAGTGTATTCAATACCGCGTATTCTCGCGGGGTTAAACCTAGCGGCTCCGCCTTCAGTGAAAAATAACCCTCGTCATGAAAACAAAGATCACCAAAACATTGGTCGCTATTCGCATTCCCTTGGCTACGACGTAATAGCGCGCGCACTCGGGCTTCTAATTCGGCAATATCAAAGGGTTTAGTCAGGTAATCATCCGCCCCTGCATTCAGCCCTTTTACGCGGTCAGCCACATCTGAATTCGCCGTTAATAGCAGCACAGGTGTTTCTTGATGCCGCTTGCGCATCTGGGCTAATACATCCAAACCACTCATCCGTGGTAATGAAACATCCAATACCACCAACGAATAATTTTCAGTTTGTAATAACTGGTCAGCACTATAGCCATCACTGGCAATATCAACAGCAAATCCCGATGCGGTTAAGGCTTTTTGTAACCACAATGACAACTCGTCATGATCTTCAACCAATAACATTCTCATCCGTCGCCCACTCATTATGATTATTTATGCGTATAAGTTGGCACTCTCTCAATTGAATGAAAAGTGTTAAACGTGATTTTTACCGAAGCTATCACAACTATCCTTCATTAACCTGCTACCACAAATAGAAATTAACATTAAATTAACAAATATAAGAAGAGATAATATAAAACAATCTGATATGTATCACATAAAAATAATTTTATTTGTTAATGAAAGGTAAATGAAAGGTTCTCAATACAATGATGAGTGGCGAGCAAACATCGCCCACAGTTATTTATCTACAAAAACATATTCATCTACAACGGTAGATCCATAACGACATAACCAACAACAACCAAGTAACTTAATTATTGTCTAGTGAGGAATGAAGCATGAAGAATTTCACAATCAATACCTTAGCTGCAGCAATTTTTTTAGTTGGCGTTAACCAAGCAATGGCGTTACCCGAAAGAACCGAATGTATTGCCCCAGCCAAACCTGGCGGTGGCTTTGACTTAACCTGTAAACTCGTTCAAGTCTCCATGCTGGAAACCAAAGAAATCGAAAAACCGATGCGTGTGACATACATGCCAGGTGGAATTGGTGCCGTTGCCTACAATGCCATTGTGGCTCAACGCCCAGCTGAGCCGGGAACCATCGTCGCATTCTCTGGTGGCTCCTTACTCAACCTTGCACAAGGTAAATTTGGTCGTTACAACGAAAATGATGTTCGCTGGCTAGCGAGTGTTGGCAGTGACTATGGCATGATTGCCGTGCGTGCAGACTCCCCTTATAAAACCTTAGGCGAACTGATGGACGCCTTCAAAAAAGATCCAAACAGCATTGTCTTCGGTGCTGGTGGCTCCATCGGTAGCCAAGATTGGATGAAAACGGCGTTACTCGCCAAAGCGATCGATTTAGACCCACGAAAAATGCGCTATGTTGCTTTCGAAGGCGGTGGCGAAACACTGACAGCCCTGTTAGGCAACCACATCCAAGTGATCTCCGGTGATATCAGTGAAATGACCCCCTATATCAGTGACGGAAAAATCCGCATCCTAGCGGTATATGCGGATAAACGCCTACCGGATGGGCTCGCTAATATCCCAACCGCTAAAGAGCAAGGCTATGACATAGTTTGGCCAATCATTCGCGGATTCTACATGGGACCAAAAGTATCCGATGCGGATTACAATCAATGGGTTGAAGCCTTCCAAAAATTACAACAAACCGACGAATTTAAAAAGCAGCGTGAATTACGTGGCTTGTTTGAATACAACTTATCGGGCCCAGAACTGGACGCTTACGTGAAAAAAGAAGTTGAGAACTACCGTGAGCAAGCGCGTTCCTTCGGGTTAGCGAAATAACGGAGTCACCATGAGCCAACGCATATTTGCCATAGTCTGGCTAATACTGTGTGGGATCGGGCTGTACATCGGCTGGGGCATCCAAAGTGAGTTTACCTATGAACCATTGGGCCCCCGCCCTTTCCCGATTGCCATACTGTCATTAATGACCCTGTGCGCACTCGCACTCCTGCTGGGTCGCCAAGAAGCGGTTGAATGGCCAAAGCCCTATGTCTTGCGCCGTTTAGTCTTGTTAATCATTGCATTAGTTATTTATGCATGGGCGTTTGAGTGGTTAGGATTTCCATTATCGACCACTTTGTTGACCATCAGCGTTGCCCTGTTATTTGGTGCAACCCCGATAGCCGCCCTGATTTCCGGTCCAATCCTAGGCATTTCCCTATTCTATGCCTTTGACCGATTACTCGATGTGACATTGCCAATCGGCGAGCTTTTTAGCTAAGGAGAAAGTATGGAAACGTGGATGTATTTATCTCAAGGCTTTGAGGTCGCGCTGATCCCTCAAAACATTATGATCGGGCTGATTGGCTGCTTTATCGGCACCATTGTCGGTATGTTACCGGGTCTTGGCCCAATTAACGGTGTCGCAATTCTATTGCCATTGGCATTTGCACTAAAGTTACCGGCTGAATCTGCCCTAATTTTGTTGGCAACCGTTTATTTAGGCTGTGAGTATGGAGGGCGAATTTCCGCCATCCTATTGAACGTTCCCGGTGACGCCGCGGCGATCATGACCACGTTAGATGGTTATCCGATGGCGAAGCAAGGTCAAGGCGGTATCGCGCTCTCGATTTCTGCCGTCAGTTCATTTATCGGTTCCACAATTGCGATTGTTGGGATCATTTTATTTGCACCTTTACTGGCACAATGGTCACTCGCATTTGGTCCTGCTGAATATTTCGCATTGATGGTTTTTGCTATCGCGTGTTTAGGCAGCATGATGAGCCAAAACCCTGTCAAATCGCTGCTCGCAGCATTGATTGGTTTGGCACTAGCAACCGTCGGTGTCGATGCCAACTCTGGGGAATACCGCTTTACCTTTGACAGCGTTAACCTATCCGATGGCGTCCAGTTTATCGTCGTGGTTATTGGTCTGTTCTCTGTCAGTGAAATATTACTCATGCTAGAAAGCACGGCAACAGGACAAGGATTGATCCGCAAAACGGGTCGAATGTTATTTAGCAAGAAAGAAGCCAAGACCTGTGCTGGTCCAACATTACGTTCCTCATTTATTGGCTTTTTTGTGGGGATTTTACCGGGTGCAGGGGCGACTATCGCTAGTGCCATCACCTATATGACAGAGAAAAAAATTGCAGGGGATAAAGGGACATTTGGTGAAGGGGATGTTCGCGGTGTCGCGGCACCTGAAGCCGCCAACAACGCCTCTGCCTGTGGGTCATTTATTCCGATGTTAACCCTCGGTGTTCCGGGTTCAGGCACGACGGCAGTAATGATGGGGGCGCTGACTCTGTATAACATCACCCCAGGTCCAGGCATGTTTACTGAACAACCACATATCGTTTGGGGATTAATTGCTGCACTGCTTATCGCTAACGTCGTGTTGTTGGTAATGAATATTCCGCTCATCGGTTTATTCACTCGTATGCTCACCGTGCCACTGTGGTTCTTAGTCCCTGCGATTGCTTGTGTCTCTGCGGTGGGCGTTTACGCCGTACACAGCACCACTTTTGACCTACTGTTAATGATGGGGCTTGGGGTCTTCGGCTATATCTTGCGGAAGATGAATTTCCCGCTATCTCCGCTGATCCTCGGGTTTGTTTTGGGTGAAATGTTAGAGCAAAACCTGCGACGCTCGTTATCTATCAGTAATGGGGATTTTAATATTCTCTGGAGTAGCACTATTTCTAAGAGCTTATTAATTCTGGCGGTGCTGGTTCTGGTGTTACCACCCATTGTGAAGCTTATTCGCAAACGTCGTCATCAAACCGCGCAAGCCTAATTCCAAATTGTACGTTATGACTGTCAGACTTCGCCCCATGAAAGTGGGGCAGGTCTACTGATAAATCCTCCTAGTAAAAATGCATTACTTAGGTTCGATACCATTACTTTCGTGAAAATTGGACGCATAAAACCCCTAGAATCACTAAACCGATACCCACCACTTTCTCAATTGGAATGGGATTTCGATTCATACCAAACCAACCAAATTGCTCAATAAGCGCGGAAATAATTAATTGACCCGCAATCACCAAAACAAAGAATGTCGTACTCCCTATTTTAGGGACTAAAATCAAAGCCGAAGTGAGATAGAGCATTCCTGCGATACCACCAAACCAGATCCAGATGGGTTGATTAAATAACTCAGTACTAAAATGGGGTTTTGGTACTTTAAAAATAATTAATAGTGGAATTAACACAATTAAACTGATCACGAGCGATGTCGCGCTCGCCCATAATGGGTGACCTAATTGCCGAGCAAGTATGGCATTACTTGCTGCTTGGATTGGCACAACTGCGCCTGCCAATAATGCAACAAAGGCAAGTATGATCCCTATGATTGAAAATGCTGACATCGAAACCTCTTCATTAATATTGACTTAAATTGATTGGTTGCCATAGTAAAGAGAGATAACGACATTGGAAAATGAACAATTTTATAAGGCACTATTCGTAGGATGAATAACTTAAGAAAATTAGATTTAAATCAACTTGTGACGTTGTCAGTCTTATTACGGGAGCGTCATGTCAGCCGAGCAGCAGAAGCTTTACATAAAAGTCAGCCCGCAGTCAGCCATGCATTAAATCAATTGAGAGACATTTTTCAAGACCCATTATTGGTTCGCCGTGAAGGCCAATATCAATTAACCAGCAAAGCTGAGTCTCTTTATCTCCCATTAAATGAAGCATTAAACCAGTTAGATGACTTGATTGCCCAAAAACAGTTTTCTCCGCTCAGCTGCCAAAGACGCTTTAATATCGCGATGTCCGACTACGGCGCGGCTTTAATTGCGGTAAAATTGGTTTCTTATTTACGCAAATATGCCCCCAATATTGATCTCAATATCTGGCACTGTAGTCGGGAAGAAATGCAAAATAAATTGCATGAAGGGAGCTTAGATTTAGCATTCGGTATATTTAATACGTTGGATTATTCGTTACGAAATCAAACTGTCTTTACTGATAAATTTGTCTGTCTGGTTGATCATCAACTCGGCTCACAAGGCAAAATGGATTTAGTTGATTGGCTATCCCATCCCCACATTTTAGTGAGTATGAAGCCTTTTGATGCTAACGAAATAGACCATCAACTCCAATTAATTAACCAACAGCGCCGTGTCGCAGTGACTGTGCCTTACTGGCAAATTGCCCCCCAATTATTAACAGGAACTGACTTGATCCTAACGGTGGCGGAAAAAGCGATACCTCAATCAATGTTAGGCAAGTTTACGTTATTTTCGCCTCCATTATCTCTTCCTGATTTGGATTTCCAAATGGTATGGCACCAACGTAGTGATACTGATAAAGCATTAGAGTGGTTTAGAGGCATTATCGCTGAACAATTAAAAGATGACCGCAAGTTTTATGGCGAAAACGAGGGTTAACAAGGGGCAGGGTTTCTACTATCTATCAGAATTTATAAAAAAAGCGAAAGCCTTGACTCTCACTTTTTCTTCACTTGACCTATCCTAGATGTCTTGTTTCGGATAGCCCTGCTCGCGTAACCATTCGCGACCCACATCAATGGTTGGTGTTTGTACAATAAAGACAAACAAGGCACCAATCATACCGCCTAACAATGCGCCACCTAGAAAACCACCGGAAAAGAAACCAAAGAAAAACAACATAAAGGCTAATACAGCGGAAAGTAAAACCGCGAGTCCAGTGAGCTTCCAATATTTCGCACCCATGCGTTTTTTACCTTCTTTCAGGCATTGACGAAATAGGCGTCCTTGCTCTTTTCTCTCTAATCCTGCTAATTCGGGAACACTCTTCGCCGTCCAATACGCCATCTTTTTTACCTTTCTTTTTGACTATTTTATGTATTGAGCATTTATACGCAGTTTGAAGGTAAGATGCTCGCGGATAACTCTGATAATCGTCGAAGGAACTTCAATATTCAATGAGTAGTTCGGGTTGTCGTGAACAATAAAGTTTGCCCCATAAAGATTTCGGGGCAAACTTTTTGATTAATAAAAGGGATACTACGTGTAACTCAGCGAAACAACGTTTTTATTATCTGCGTTTTTGCCAATATAAACATATTTTAGCCGTGGCGCGGAAACATCGTCTTTTCTTCTTGCTTTCCAAAAAGTGGATACATGATATTAGTATTAAATGCACGCTTAACTTTGGCAGGAAACAGCCCCTTAATACTTTTAATTAGTGCATTACCCAAAAGTTTTAAATCATTTTTCCAAATCTTACACCGTGTGAAATCCATATTAACTCCTTATTGATACATTAATAGAGCAAATATCATGGCACTATTTTCATTACGGTAATTTAATAAAATGATGATTATGGTGGCGGCAATAATTGAGTCATAAAAAAAGCGAGAGCCTTGGCCCTCGCTTTCTATTTTGTGCATTTCAGTGAAGAAACTTACGCTTTGTATTTGCTCATCACTAACGTTGCGTTAGTACCACCGAAACCGAAGCTGTTAGACATCACTGTGTTCAGCGCTTGCTCAGTTGGTTTGGTGATGATGTTCAAGCCTTTCGCTTTCTCATCTAAATTCTCAACGTTAATGCTTGGTGCGATAAAACCATGCTCTAACATCAGCAAGCTATAAATCGCTTCTTGAACGCCCGCTGCACCTAAAGAGTGACCTGTCATCGCTTTGGTTGCAGAAAGTGCTGGGCAATCATGACCAAACACTTCTTGGATAGCTTCTAACTCTTTAGTATCACCGACTGGCGTTGAAGTACCGTGTGTGTTGATGTAATCGATTTTATCAACACCCTGCATTGCCATTTGCATACAACGCACTGCGCCTTCGCCCGATGGAGCCACCATATCAGCACCGTCAGAAGTTGCACCGTAGCCAACCACTTCTGCGTAAATGTGTGCACCACGTGCTAATGCGTGCTCTAACTCTTCAACGACGACGATACCGCCACCGCCTGCAATAACAAAACCATCACGGTCTTGGTCATACGTTCTTGACGCTTTTGATGGGGTTTCGTTGTACTTAGTCGACAACGCACCCATTGCATCGAACTCACAGGTCATTTCCCAGCTCAGTTCTTCACCACCACCAGCAAACACAACATCTTGTTTGCCCAGTTGGATCAGTTCAACCGCGTGACCGATACAGTGTGCAGACGTTGAACATGCAGAGCTGATTGAGTAGTTAACGCCTTTGATTTTGAACGGCGTTGCTAAGCAAGCAGAAATACCGGAAGCCATTGCACGAGTCACCATATATGGACCCACACCACGCAGACCTTTTGCACGCATACCGTCAGAGCCAGCGACTTGGTTACGCGGTGAACCACCACCAGAACCAACAACAACACCCGTACGCAGGTTAGACACTTGGTCTTCCGCTAAACCTGAATCTTTAATCGCCTGTTCCATTGACAGGTAAGCATAGACAGAGCAATCACTCATGAAACGGCGGACTTTACGGTCAATCAGACCTTCAGTATCCAGCTTTACATCACCCCAGACATGGCTACGCAGCCCTGCCTCTTTAAATTCTTCTGAGAAAGTGATCCCGGAACGACCTTCCTTCAGAGAAGCCAGTACTTCTTCCTGGTTATTACCAATGCTGGAAACAATACCTAGGCCAGTTATGACTGCACGCTTCATTCGTTACCTCATGTCTATAATTATATGATTACGGGATTACAGGTGTCACTTTAGCTTACACTTGTACGCTGAACAAGTCCGATCAGGGTAAATATTTGTATTTTTTTTATCATGACACAAACAAGGCTTTTATGTGACGGTAGCCTTACAGTGATATCAGCGTTAGAATTTGAAAATGATTTTGCAATAACGGGCTTAAACGTGAAAAAGACAGCTGTACAAACCGCTCACCTCAGTTGGAATGAGGAAGGCACACCGATTTCAGAACAGTTTGAAGACATCTATTTTTCTAACCAGAATGGATTAGAAGAGAGTCGCCATGTGTTTTTGCAGGGAAACCATTTTCCACAGCGATTTCTAACACACCAAGATGAAACTTGTGTGATTGCCGAGACAGGATTTGGTACCGGATTGAATTTTCTCGCTTTATGGCAGGTCTTCAATCAATTCAAAGCCGAAAATCCCAATGCAAAATTACAACGATTACATTTTATTAGCTTTGAAAAATACCCGTTATCAAAAGCCGATTTAATCGCCGCGCACCGTTGTTGGCCTGAATTAGCTGAGCTCTCAGAGCAATTATGTGAACAGTGGCCACCCGCCCTACCCGGCAACCATCGAATTATTTTAGAAAACGGCTTAATCACCCTCGATTTATGGATTGGTGATGTAAATACGCAAGTATCCATACTTAATGACAATTTAAACAATAAGATAGATGCGTGGTTTTTAGATGGTTTTGCACCTTCCAAAAATCCGCAAATGTGGAGCGAACAGTTGTTCGCTGCAATGGCAAAATTTGCGCGTGAAGGCGGTACATTTGCCACCTTTACGGTAGCCGGATTTGTCAAACGTGGATTACAACAAGCGGGCTTTACTATCATGAAGACCAAAGGATTTGGTCAAAAGCGTCAAATGCTGACGGGAGTACTAGAAAATAATCTGACTCGCCCAATGGCGCCTTGGTTTGCGCGTCAACCTGCATCTCATAATGATGATATCGCGATTATTGGCGGCGGAATTGCCAGCCTCGCCTTAGCCAATTCACTCAAAAAACGCGGGGCGAATGTCACGATTTATTGTCAAGACCAGCATGTCGCGCAAAACGCATCTGGAAACCGTCAAGGCGCAGTCTACCCTCTCTTAACCGGGAACGATAATGCCTTAGAACGCTTTTTTGTCAGTGGTTTCCCGTTTGCAATTCGTTTTTATCAGCAACTTAGTACGCAAGGTATCGAATTTAATGGGCAATGGTGCGGGGTAAGCCAAATGGCGTATAACCCTAAATCTACAAAAAAAATCGACAACATGCTGCAAACTGACTGGCCAGAAGAATTTGCCGTTGGTAAAGATAGGCAACAACTCAGTGAACTTAGTGGTGTGGATGTCAACCATCGAGGTATTTATTACCCCACTGGTGGCTGGCTCTGTCCTGCGCAATTATGCGAAAGCTTAGCGCAAAAACTCGCTGAAGAAGGCGTTAATTTCCACTTTGGTCTGTCAGTCACCGACTTACAGCGCTCAGGGGAAGATTGGGCGCTGACACTCAATAACCAGAAAAAAGCCCATCATCAAACCGTGGTGATTGCCAATGGTCATTTATTGAATCAGTTTGAGCAAACAAAAAACTTGCCTATCACGCCTGTGCGCGGGCAAGTCAGCCACATTCCGACTAACCCTACGTTGCAGCAATTAAAAACTGTGCTGTGCTTCGAAGGTTATATGACACCAGAAGATGCTACAAACCAGCATCACTGCTTGGGAGCTAGCTATCAACGAGATAATTTGAGCCTTGAATACTCCGAGGAAGAGCAGCAAGAAAATCTGCAAAAGCTGCTCACCAGCCTACCGGATGTGGACTGGACGTCGCAGGTGGATATCTCTGACCAACAGTCACGCCAAGGGATCCGCTGCGTGATCCGCGACCATATGCCACTACTTGGTAATGTTCCTAACTTCGATGCCCTGATGCAACAATATGCGAATTTACCTGAGCAACTTCACCGTCAACAACCTGTTGAACCCTCTCCAGCCTATCCTAACCTATTTGTATTTGGCGCATTAGGCGCACGAGGGCTTTCCACTGCACCACTTTGTGCTGAAATCCTCGCCGCTCAAATTTTTGACGAGCCAATGCCTGCCGACGATGACGTGCTTGCCGCATTACATCCAAATCGTTTTTGGGTGAGAAAACTGCTGGCGGGACGTCCAATCACGACAAAAGAGGCGTAAACAAAAGAAGCATAAACGAAAAAGGGCTTCCATTTGGAAGCCCTCAGACCATTGACAAACCCATCAGGTTTGGAAATGGCTCTTTTGGGTTGTAAAATTAACGAGGAAAATCAATTTATTGATTTTCGCCTGATATCACAAAGAGGGAAAAACCACGCTTTTATCCCTCTTTGTCATCAACCTCAAGGGCTTCCATTTGGAAGCCCTCAGAACGAAGTAATATTGAGATTAATTCACGCTCAACTGCATGGCGCAGCGATCAATGCTTTGAAACCCTGCATCCACTTCGTGTTGCAATATATCTTGTAATTCGCGCGTCAATTGCGCCTCTTCCATTATCGAAAAACCAAGGCGCTGATAATACGGCGCATTCCACGGAATATCACGAAATGTGGTTAGTGTAACCTGACCAATCTGTTGGGATTGAGCGAACTCAATAACCTGCTGAATAAGCCGCTTACCTAAGCCCTGCCCTTGCGCTGACTGCTGAACTGAAAGCTCCACAATATGCAGGCTATCGCTCAAATGCTCCGCCATAATAAAGCCAACAGGCTGATCATGATTATCCACAGCGAGCCACTCTAAGCCGTTCGCAATACACTCAATATGGTTTTCTTCCGGTTGAACTTCACCTTGGGCAATCCAATCAAACTTCAAATGCCCAGCAAAAGTCTGCCCCGCAGACGCTTCTACCTCAGGTAAAAATTGGGCATCTTCATGGGTTGCTAATCGAATAGAATACATGCGGTCAATAGAGTCCATAAAACTAACGCACGGTATCTAACAGTGTTTTCCACATACCCAGCACCAAAATTTGGTCTGGCGGGGTCAATTCACCTGCTTTGATGGCGTTTTGGATACTCAGCTCAACGCGCTGATACAGTGCATCAACACTGGTTTCGTTCTCTTCTTCCAGCTCTGCTACAGCAAGGGTTAAGTGACCACGCAGATAGCCACCAGCAAACAGCTCATCATCGCTGGCGTGTTCAACCATATCATCAATTTTTGTCAGTATGCGTGTTTCAAAATCCGCAAGCATGCTTAATCCTTACTGTAGTGAGTGATTCTATTAGGCGAAAATATCTTCCGGATAAGGAAACAGTTCCGCGCAAAGTGGGGGTGTATTGTAAAACGATTGTAACGCATTAATAAAGCGCAGTGGTCTCTCTGGAATACCTTTTTCGAGGTACTCCATCACTTGACCATGCACTTTGCGCATAAAGGCAATACGGTCAGGTTCAAAATCCCCTTCCAAGTTGTCACAACTCACATTAAATGGGATACCTGTTGCCACACAGAAAAACCAATCCAATGCTTGAGGTTTGATTTCGACCACTTCAAAGTCACACTGAGTTTTTTCATCGCGACCATCTGGGCAGTACCAATAACCGTAATCCACTTGCTGGCGGCGTTTTTCCCCCGCAATGCACCAGTGAGAAATTTCATGGAGTCCACTGGTAAAAAAGCCATGTGCAAACACAATTTGGTTGTATGGTGTGGTGTCATCGGCAGGTAAATAGACAGGCTCGTCGTCCCCTTTTACCAATTTGGTATTGTACTCTTCGCCGAAACACTGTTCGAAAATATCAATAAGTTGCTGATAATGATGTTGGGTCATGGAACGCTTAAATCATCTTAAAATAATGTGAGAAACCAAGCTTTAATATCGTCACCGTGGCTGTCATTTAACAGCTTAATACTCATTAAGAGTGAAATCACGACGATCATCGGCCTGATAAGTTTTTGTCCTTTGGTTAACACTAAGCGAGCGCCAAGCCTCGCACCAACCATTTGGCCGGCAAGCATAACAAAACCGAGCACCCAAAGAACATGACCTCCGATAATAAAAAAGATCAAAGATCCGAAATTGGAGGCGAAATTTAACAATTTAGCATGGGCGGTAGCTTTGGCGAGGTTATACCCTAATAGTAGGACATAAGCGAGCGCTAAAAATGAGCCAGTTCCTGGACCAAATGCCCCATCATAAAAGCCGATACTCATCCCCGCAGCAACCCCAAAGATTGGCATGCTGACGCGCTGAGGTCTATCTTGCACACCCAAAGAGGGTGTGAGTAAGAAATAGAGACCGACACAGATGACCATTACTGGCAACAGCTGTTTCAAAAATGCGGTATCGATGGATTGAATTAAAATTGCCCCGAGCATTGCCCCTATTATGGTCATGACCACCGGGAAAATTTGCTCTCGCAAATTAATGGCTTTACGTCTTGCAAAATAGAGTGTGGCAGAAAATGAACCGCCAATGGCTTGTAATTTATTGGTCGCCAAGGTTTCGACAGGGGTGATCCCCACAGAAAGCAGCGCAGGAATCGTCAGTAAACCACCGCCCCCAGCGATAGAGTCAATAAAACCAGCAAGTAGAGCGACAAAAAACAGCAGAGCGTAAACTTCAGGCGCAACGGCGGTAAGCCAATCCATTTCACATTCCAGATAAGTAAACTATCACGATGCAGATTTGTTATTTATTGATTATCTTATTGAAAGTTAAGCAATATCACAGCCCGGATGGATTATAATCGAGGTTTCATCCTAACCTTTAACTCACAGTGGATACCCTTGCCAAGCAAGAATATCCACTGAAAAACGTCAATGACTTATTCGAATGGTGCCACTGCTGGCACAACATCCGCACATTGCCCACGGTGACGCAAAAAGTGATCCATCAGCACAATCGCCATCATGGCTTCCGCGATAGGTACCGCGCGAATGCCTACACAAGGGTCATGGCGACCTTTGGTGATCATCTCAACTTCTTCACCATCACGATTCAAGGTTTTTCCTGAAACAGTAATGCTAGAGGTCGGTTTCATCGCGATATGGGCAATAATCGGCTGGCTGCTGCTAATGCCCCCTAAAATTCCACCAGCATGGTTAGATGTAAAACCATGGCGGGTGATTTCATCGCGGTTTTCACTGCCTTTTAAGCTCACCACTCCAAAACCATCGCCAATTTCTACGCCTTTTACTGCATTAATGCTCATCAGTGCATGAGCGATATCAGCATCTAAGCGGTCAAAAACTGGCTCGCCTAAACCCGCGGGAACGTTCTCAGCCACAACGGTGACTTTCGCACCAATGGAATCACCCTCTTTTTTCAAGCCACGTAACAGCTCATCAAGGGCATCCAATTTGCTTGGATCAGGGCAGAAGAATGGGTTTTCTTCGACAATCGACCAATCTTTAATTTCACACTCTACGCTGCCCATTTGGGTCAGACATGCACGAATTTGAATGCCAAATTTTTCTTGCAAGAATTTCTTGGCAATCGCCCCCGCAGCAACACGCATCGCGGTTTCACGGGCGGATGAACGACCGCCACCGCGATAATCGCGCAGACCATATTTCTGTTCATATGTGTAATCGGCGTGCCCTGGACGGAACACGTCTTTAATCGCACCATAATCTTGGGAACGTTGATCGGTATTTTCAATTAATAAACCGATACTGGTGCCTGTCGTCACACCGTTAAAAACCCCCGATAGGATTTTCACTTGGTCAGGTTCACGGCGCGCAGTGGTATAGCGCGATGTGCCTGGACGACGGCGGTCTAAGTCGATTTGTAAATCTGCTTCTGTCAGCGCTAATCCCGGCGGAACACCGTCAACGATGCAGCCTAATGCTAGCCCGTGTGACTCTCCAAAAGTGGTCACACGAAACAGTTGCCCAATTGAATTTCCAGCCATTCCCTGTTTCCTATTTGCTTGCGATTCTTATACTTGTTAAGAAATATGATGTTATGCGTAACTATTATGTTTTATTTGATTATGCCGAGTAACGCAACTCTTTATTAATTAATATATTAATCAATATAAAGAGCAAAGTGCTCGTGATGTTCCACCAACTGTTCACGGGTTAACATAAACACGCCGTCACCACCAAATTCGAAATCTAACCAGATAAATGGAATATCTGGATATTGGTCAATCAGATGCACCATGCTGTTACCCACTTCGCACACCAAAATCCCCTCTTCAGTTAAGAAGCGCGGAGCGTTAGCGAGAATGCGGCGAACCAGTTTCAGACCATCGCTACCAGCCGCCAACGCCAGTTCAGGCTCGACACGGAACTCTTGTGGCAGATCGTCCATATCCTCGGCATCCACATACGGCGGATTGGTGACAATCAGGTCATATTTAACGTCTGGCATATCTCTGAATAAATCAGAACGAATTGGGATCACACGGTGCTCTAAACCATGATTCGCAATGTTTTGCTCAGTCACAGCCAAGACATCCGTAGAGATATCCACGGCATCCACTTCAGCTTCAGGGAATTCATGGGCGCAGGCAATCGCAATGCAGCCACTTCCCGTACACAGGTCAAGGATGGTTTGTGGTTCATCAGATAATAAACCCACAAAATGGTTGTTAATCAGCTCACCAATTGGCGAACGCGGGATCAGCACTCGCTCATCCACATAGAATTCATGTCCACAGAACCACGAACTGTTAGTCAGATAGGCAACTGGAATACGGTCATTGATACGGCGTAATACGCGCTCAATAATGCGGTGACGCTCCGTTGGAGTCAGGCGCGAAGTTAGTAGCTCATCCGGTAAGTCCAGCGGTAAATACAGGCTTGGCAAAACTAACTGTAAAGCTTCATCCCATGGGTTATCGGTACCGTGACCATAATAGATATTGGCAGCATTAAAGCGGCTCATGGTCCAACGTAAAATGTCTTGAATGGTATGAAGTTCTGCGACGGCTTCATCAACGAAGATCTTTTCCAAGAAGGGATTCTCCTGCCTGTGGATTAAAAGGAAAAATTTGAATGGCTAAAGTTTGCCACGAAGTGAAAGACAAATCAGCAGATTAATGTAAGAAAATACGCAGATAAGCACTTGTTTGCGCATTTTGGCGCTAAAAATAACCGCGCCCCGGATTTTCATCAAGGGCGCAGTGTTTATCATGATATTAAAAACGTTACGCTAATTCTTCGACTTCTTTCTCGGTTTCTTCCGGTTTTTTCACCCATACCGCGTAAGCAATAGTGAGTAACAACAACCAACCGATCCCCACATACAGCGCAATTCGAGTACTTTCGAAATAACCTAATACACCGAAAATAAACACCATAAAGGCAATTGCAAGGATAGGCGCAACTGGCCACATCGGTACTGGGAATTTCAATTGCTGAACTTGCTCTGGCGTCATCTTACGGCGCATCGCAAATTGTGCCAGTAAAATCATGAACCAGACCCAAATCGTGGCAAACGTGGCAATCGAAGCGATCACTAAGAACACATCTTCAGGGATCAGATAGTTCAGTACCACACCAATAAACAGTACCAGCACCATGACTAACACCGTCATCCATGGCACCCCATTTTTGGTTAACTTAGTGAATGATTTAGGCGCCTGCCCTTCATGAGCCATGCCGTACATCATGCGACCGGCACCAAAAATATCACTATTAATTGCCGAGATGGCGGCGGTGATCACTACCACGTTCAAGATATTCGCCGCAGCTGAAATGCCTAAACTATCAAAAATCTGCACAAACGGGCTGCCATTTTGGCCAATTTGATTCCATGGGTAGATGCACATCAGTACAAACAACGTTAATACGTAGAACAGTAAGATACGTACAGGCACCGCATTAATGGCTTTAGGAATAGTCACTTCTGGGTTTTTGGCTTCGCTCGCCGTGATCCCGATGACTTCAATTCCCCCAAAGGCGAACATGACCACGGCAAATGAGGCGATGACCCCGCCTATGCCATTTGGCATAAACCCACCATGGTCAAATAGGTTTGATACCCCAACCGCATGTTCAGAGGCTTGACCGAAGCCAAACATCATAATGGCAGCGCCACCGACGATCATCGCGACAATCGCCCCCACTTTCACTATCGACAACCAAAATTCCATTTCGCCGAATGTTTTGACGTGGCACAGGTTAATGGCACCGATAAAACAGATAATGCTGAGCACCCAAATCCACTGAGCCACATCAGGGAACCATAATTTCATATAGACCCCAAATGCCGTCACGTCAGCCAAGCAGACAATGAGCATTTCAAAAACATACGTCCAACCTGTGAAAAAGCCCGCTCGCGGACCTAAATAGTGGCTAGCATATTGGGAGAATGATCCTGCCAATGGGCTACGAACCGCCATTTCACCAAGAGCACGCATCACCATAAAAACAGCGGCGCCCCCAATAATATAAGCCAGTAAAACGGCCGGACCGGCAGTTTCAATGGCTTTGGCTGAACCATAAAATAACCCCGTTCCTATTGCTGAACCGAGGGCCATAAATCGGATGTGGCGCGCAGAAAGCCCACGCGCAAGTTGTGATGTGCTTTGCATGTTGTGTCCTTCGTATTTTTATCAGTCGTTTCGAAGAGAATTCGCAGCCGATACATAGTCGGCTGCTTCTAAAACACTTACTTATAGGAACTATCGGTATATGAACGACAAGTTTTTATGAATGAAAAACCGAGTTTGCTGCAAACAACGTGGCAAGTTTATGTTGATCAATAAGCGAGATAGCCGCCTCGATATCCGGTGCGAAATAACGGTCTTTATCGTAATACGCGACTTTATCACGCAGGGTTTTACGGGCTTTTTCCAGTTTTTCGCTCGATTTCAAACCGTCGCGGAAATCCATTCCCTGACACGCAGATAACCATTCAATGGCTAAAATGCCTGTCACGTTTTTCGCCATTTCCCATAAACGGCGACCTGCTGCTGGTGCCATGGAAACGTGGTCTTCTTGGTTAGCAGATGTTGGTAAACTATCCACGCTAGATGGATGCGCTAATGCTTTGTTTTCACTGGCTAATGCTGCTGCCGTCACCTGTGCAATCATAAAGCCGGAGTTCACCCCACCATTGTTAACTAAGAATGGCGGTAATTGGGACATGTGCGTGTCCATCAACATCGCAATGCGTCGCTCTGATAATGCACCTATTTCAGCTAATGCCAGCGCGATATTGTCCGACGCCATAGCAACTGGCTCCGCATGGAAGTTACCACCAGAAATAATGTCGCCATTATCGGTAAACACCAGCGGGTTATCGGATACCGCATTAGATTCAATTAAAATAACTTCTGCCGCTTGACGGATTTGCGTTAAACACGCGCCCATCACTTGAGGCTGACAGCGTAATGAATACGGGTCTTGGACTTTAGAACAATTTGCGTGAGATTGGGACAGTTCGCTGGTTGGCGATAACACATCGCGGAACAGCGCAGCCACATCGATTTGACCTTTTTGACCACGAACTTCTTGGACTCGCGCATCAAATGGCTTGCGAGAGCCTAATGTCGCTTCTACGCTTAACGCCCCACACACAATGCCGGATAACAGCAGATTTTCCGCCGCAAACAAGCCTTTTAACGCAAACGCGGTTGAGGTTTGAGTGCCGTTCAGGAGTGCCAAACCTTCTTTAGCTTCCAGAGTTAATGGTTTCAAGCCCGCTTTTTCTAACGCTTTTTTCGCAGGTAGCCATTGACCTTCAAAGCGCGCCTGCCCTTCGCCAATCAGAATTAAGCTCATATGTGCTAGCGGCGCTAAATCACCCGATGCGCCCACTGACCCTTTTGCAGGAATATACGGGTAGACTTGTGCGTTAACCAGTGCAATCAGCGCTTCAATCACTTCTAAGCGAATGCCTGAGAAACCACGCGCAAGGCTGTTTATCTTTAATACCATAATCAAGCGAACCAGATCATCGTCCAGTGGTTCACCAACGCCAGCCGCATGAGACATCACAATAGAGCGCTGTAAAGATTGCAAATCTTTGCTAGCAATACGGGTGTTAGCAAGTAAACCAAACCCAGTATTGATGCCATACGCGGTTTTATCTTCCGCAATAATTTGATTTACGGTCGCAACGCTTTTGGCAATGACGCTGTGGGCATGTTTATCTAACGCAACAGTCACTGGTTTTTGGAAAACAACGCGTAATTCGTCGAGTGTCATTTTCCCTGGATGGATAGTTAATTTAGTCATCAATGGCACTCCTTAACGTGTTTTTAGCATAGGTAGGTTTAAGTTTTTCTCTTTAGCGCATTCGATAGCGATGTCATAGCCCGCATCCGCGTGGCGCATCACCCCTATCGCTGGGTCATTGTGCAGTACGCGAGCAATACGCTCCGCCGCTGCATCTGTACCATCGCAGACAATCACTACGCCAGAATGTTGAGAGAAGCCCATTCCAACACCGCCACCATGGTGTAATGACACCCATGTCGCGCCGCTCGCCGTATTTAATAGCGCGTTCAGTAACGGCCAATCCGACACCGCATCCGAGCCATCTTTCATCGCTTCAGTTTCACGGTTTGGACTCGCTACTGAGCCTGAATCTAAATGGTCACGACCAATAACAATCGGTGCAGAGACCTCGCCACTTCTGACCATTTCATTGAACGCTAAACCTAACTTGGCACGATCCCCCAAACCAACCCAGCAAATACGTGCTGGTAAGCCTTGGAAACTAATACGCTCACGCGCCATGTCCAGCCAACGATGCAGATGTTTATCATCTGGCAGTAATTCTTTCACTTTAGCATCTGTTTTATAGATATCTTCAGGATCCCCTGATAACGCCACCCAACGGAATGGACCAACACCGCGGCAAAATAGTGGGCGAATATAGGCTGGAACAAATCCAGGGAAATCAAATGCATGTTCAACACCCATTTCCAACGCCATTTGACGAATATTGTTACCGTAATCGAATGTTGGAATACCTTGGGCTTGGAAAGCCAACATCGCTTTCACATGTTCCGCCATGGATTTTTTCGCCGCCAACGCAGTACCTTGTGGGTCTTTCACGCTCTTTTCGCGATACTCATCCCAGCTCATACCAATCGGCAGATAGCCATTGAGCGGGTCATGAGCACTGGTTTGGTCGGTAACCATGTCTGGCTTAATGCCACGACGAACCATTTCAGGTAAAACTTCAGCCGCGTTAGCACACAGTGCGATAGAAACAGCTTTGCCTTCTGATGTGTACTTTTTGATGCGCGCTAATGCGTCATCCAGATCAGTGGCTTGTTCATCCACATAACGGGTTCTTAAACGGAAATCGATACGGCTTTGCTGGCACTCAATATTTAATGAGCAAGCTCCTGCTAATGTAGCCGCTAATGGCTGTGCGCCACCCATTCCACCTAGACCTGCTGTTAATACCCAACGCCCTGTAAGATCGCCATTGTAATGTTGGCGCCCCGCTTCAACGAAGGTTTCATAGGTACCTTGCACAATCCCTTGGCTACCAATATAAATCCAGCTTCCAGCGGTCATTTGACCATACATGGCTAAGCCTTTTGCATCCAACTCGTTGAAATGCTCCCAATTCGCCCAATGCGGTACAAGGTTAGAGTTAGCGATTAATACACGGGGGGCATTTTCGTGGGTTTTGAATACACCGACAGGTTTCCCTGATTGCACCAGCAGGGTTTCGTCGCTATCTAGCTGTTTCAGGGATTCAATAATTTGGTCATAGCATTGCCAGTTACGGGCTGCACGGCCAATCCCACCATAAACCACAAGCTCATGGGGATTCTCTGCCACGTCAGGATCGAGGTTGTTCATCAACATGCGCAGTGGCGCTTCTGTCAGCCAACTTTTAGCTGTTAAGGTCGTTCCACGAGGTGCTCGAATTTCAATATTACGATATTTGTTATTTAACTTTGTCACGAATATACCCTCACTTAGATGCGTGTTTGACTTATTGCGTCTCCTTATAGATATAGTTGTATATACATGTACGATCAATTTATTTTTTAACAATTGTGATGACTAAAACAGACTCTAACGAAAAATATTATTCATTAAAAACAATGAAATAAAAAAACACCCTTTGATTTTACTGATGTTTTTTTATTCTAAATCTGCCTACCAGATCACATTTAGTTCACAGTTATTTTACATTTATCTTAGGGATGATAGGGGTCAGCACAGCCATAATGGCTGCGCTCATGCCGACGGAATGGTCTTATTTCATACCACTAGGAAGAAAAACTGCCTTTCAGTTTATATCGATGACCGGGAAACAATAACTTCGTACTGGTCACGATATGGCTTTGTGACCATGTTCGGCGGGTAATTTGCAGGCAGGATGCGCCCACATGCACTTGCAAAAGCCGAGCACTGCGGTCATCCGCCTCTACCGCTTCAACAATATGCTCACCCTGAGTCAACGGCGCAACACGGGATAAATAATCGTGGGGAGTGATGGTCAGAAAGTCTTGTTCCAGATAATCCGGTGCTGCCAGCGCATTCACAAAACGATCTTCAATTTGCACAGGAATATCATTCTCCAAATGGACAATCACGGAATGATAAACCGGCGTTTCTGGGGAAATATTTAACTCTTTTGCCAGTGTGACTGATGCACTGACTTTCTCTAACTTATTAATTTTGCAGCTGTATTGATGATTTCTGGCGAGGATCTCATCTTCAATGCTGTGGATTTCAAACAAAGCGGATTGCCCTTTAGGTTCGGCAACAAAGGTGCCAACCCCTTGAAGACGCACCAATAACCCTTCAGCGGTAAGCTCCCGTAAGGCTCGGTTTGCCGTCATTCGGCTACAATCAAACTGCACAACTAACTCGGCTTCTGAAGGCACACGGTCGTTGGCTTGCCACTCTCCTGCTTGTATTTTTTCAATAATTGACTGCTTAACTTGCAAATACAATGGAACAGGAGTTTTCAGCTTCGGTTTTTTTTCGGCTGTCACGTTTATTTCCAAATAAGTAATGTGTGTGAGTCGTCAACATTGAAAATCAATCAAAATAATTACTGCCTATAGTGGAGGTGATATTCCTAGGCAGCAATCAGAACTTTATGAATACATCAGAATTTTATGAGCAAATAATATTATAACCTGAAAAACAGAAACGCTTTTTCTATTTTAACTAAAATAAACCATTAATTTTTATGGGTGACTTTTCCTTGATAAACACGCTGATTTAATGGATTGCTGCCCTGTTCATAAATCATTTCTACCGGATCCTTGGCATCCCATACCACAAAGTTAGCTTGATAGCCGACGCGTAATTGCCCAAGGCTATGTTCTCGCCCTAATGCTTTTGCTGCATGGCGTGTCACTCCTGCCCAAATTTCTTCAGGGGTTAATCTAAATAATACCGCCGCCATATTCATCACCATACGCAGTGAGGCAAATGGGCTGGTGCCTGGATTAAAGTCCGTGGAGATGGCCATAGGTACTTGGTTTTCGCGTAATAGTTCAATCGGCGGTAGTTTGGTTTCGCGTAAAAAATAGAACGCACCAGGTAATAATACTGCCACGGTTCCACTGCGTTTGAGGGCTTGAATACCTTGGAGATCTAAGTATTCAATATGGTCGACTGATAGCCCGTTAAATTCTGCCACCAGCTCACTTCCCCCTAAATTAGAGAGTTGCTCGACATGTCCTTTTACTGGAATTCCTAGTTTTTTCGCTGCTAAGAATAACTTCTCGCTTTGTTTAAGAGAAAAGCCAACACTTTCACAGAACACGTCCACGGCATCAAATAGCCCTTTTTTCCATAGCTGCGGCATAATTTCATCGCAAATAAGGTCAATATAATCGTCAGCTTTACCTTTATATTCTGGCGGAACTGTATGCGCGGAAAGTAATGTCGAGCTCACGTCGATCGGATAAGCTGCAAATAATCGTTTTGCCACTGACAGTTGTTTCTCTTCATTGACAAGATCTAACCCATAACCCGATTTCATTTCAACAGTAGTGACGCCTTCACCGATCAACGCTTCTAAACGCGGTTTCGACACCTCATATAACCCATCTTCACTCATAGCTCGTGTGGAGCGAACGGTAGAATTGATTCCGCCACCTTGTGCGCTAATTGTTTCATAGGAGACGCCATTCATACGTTGTTCCCACTCTGCGGCTCGGTTACCACCAAACACTAAGTGGGTATGGCAATCAATTAGTCCCGGCGTGATTAAGCGACCTTCAACATCAATGATGTGGCAGCCGTTGGCATCAACTTTGTCGCTTGGGTGAATGGCAATGATCTGCTCACCACGAATGATTAAATCGTGATTTTCCAATAACCCATATGCCGTTCCAAGTTCACTATTCATTGTGGCGATCCGCCCGTTACGCCAGATCACATCATTTGCGTGTGCTTTAAATAACATAAATCATCCCATGGCAGCAGAAACCCGATTCGGCTTCACATATGAAAGGTACAGATATAAACGTATAGATATGTATATACAATTAGACTACTTATCGGTCTGTTGTCAATGTTTACTCTCGTAAAAGTTATAAATTTGTTACGTAGCGCTAAAAATATTCTATGATAACTGTTCATGGGAAAAATGGGTTACACTACGCTCCGTTTTGTGGGTTCTGTTTTGCCCATCCAAGAAAGCATCATTTATTAACAATTGATTTATAAACAATGACTAAAAATAAATTCGCCTTAGAAGACGGCGACATCAATCTCTTTAAAGACGCTATTCAAGGTGCTAAGAAAATTCACCAAGACCAAATAGTGCATGCCCCTATTCGTGCGAAAGTCACTCAACCATCCAGTAAAAAAGTTCAGCAAGAACAAGTGGATGCTTCATTTTATTTTTCTGATGAATTTCAACCACAGCTAGATAATGAAGGTCCTACTCGTTATTTAAGACCGGATGCCAACCCGTATGAGCTGAAAAAATTACGTCGTGGAGACTATGTGCCGGAGTTATTTCTGGATCTCCATGGGTTAACCCAAATGGAAGCGAAACAAGAAATTGGCGCGTTAATTGCAGCCTGTAAGCGGGAAAATGTCCATTGTGCCTGCATTATGCATGGACACGGTAAGCATATTTTGAAGCAGCAAACACCTCTATGGCTTGCCCAACATCCTGATATTGTCGCTTTTCACCAAGCCCCTAAAGAGTGGGGTGGCAATGCTTCGCTGCTATTATTAATTGAAACGACTGAGAGTGCTCGCCGTTAAGCACTCACTTCGTTTAGTTTTCATCCCCTAGGATGCTCAAACTTAAGATTGGGTCAACGAAATCTGCGATGGGCTGAGCATCCATTCTAAGTGACACTTCATCTGCTCAGTATCCACCTCAACGCATGCAATCGTCGATGTTGTAAACATTGGCGGTGCTTCGTGGGGACATAACTCCGAGACCAAATAGCCGACCAGTGGCAGGTGCGAAACCACCAAAACTGCCTTGGCACCACTAAATGCATAATCTCGAATTTGAGAGGCAACCCAATCCGCATTTCCTCCGGGGGTTAACCCTTCCATGATTTGCGCTTGCGCTGGCAACGATAATTCCTCACGCATCACTTGTAATGTCTGTTCCGCGCGCAAATAGGGGCTCACTAATACGGTATCAATTTGAGGTTGGCGGGCTTTTAGCCATTTCGCCATCAGTACCGAATCATCTTTTCCCTTTTGGGTTAATGGTCTCGCTGAATCACTCGCCGCCTGAATTGCAGCATCACCGTGACGCATAATATAAACTTGCATAATCCACCATCTGTGCCGCAGTCCCACAGGAGAATACGGGTCTTTTTGTTAAGATAATTATTGTTAAAGATAACCATCAGTTGGGGTGAGGAGAGATTCTGCAACAAACCCGTTGCAAATAAAATGATTTACATTGTTTTTTACTGACATTTTTTGTCATTCAGCCATAAAAAAACCTGATAACCACAGCGTTTAACTGTGGCATCAGGTTGATTAGACAGCGATTATCGCTTATTAAATATCACTATTTTCTTCCGCTGAAGATGCATTTTTTTCATGATCATTCACCGGATAAAACGTGCGATTAGACTGTGCCATTTCAATCAATAAGTCGCATGGCACAAACTTATCACCATGTTTTTCCGCTAAATGTTGCAACGTTTCCACGGTTTTACTGAGGCCAAGGCTATCCATATAACGGAAAGGCCCCCCAAAGAATGGCGGGAAACCAATTCCAAATACCGCACCAATATCCCCATCTCGCGCGCTACGGATAATCTTCTCATCTAAACAACGTGCAGCCTCATTGAGCATTAACATAACGCAGCGTTGAGCAATATCCGTTTGGTTCGTTGACGTTGAGGGGTGAATGTTAATCAGTGAATAAATACCCTGGTCAACTTGACGTTTTGTGGATTTTTTCCAGAAAGCCAGCTTACTTTTTGGCTGCCCGTAAACATAAAAACCACGACCGTTTTTCTTCCCTTTACGGTCATCGTTGACCACTTTGTCGAGAGCGTCAGGGGCTTTAAAGCGGTTGCCAAAACGTTCAACGAGAATCGGTAAAATTTTGGTTCCAACATCAATACCCACTTCATCAAGTAGATGGAAAGGTCCAACAGGGAAACCAAATTTCACTAATGCCTTATCAATATGGTCAATCGCCTCGCCTTCCACAAGACATTGAGCCGCTTCACACAAATAAGGTGCCAGAATACGGTTCACATAGAAGCCCGCATCATCACCAACGACGATGGCTGTTTTACCTTGGCGCTTAGCAAAGGCAACCGTGGTTGCGATAGTAGTGGCATCCGTTTGCTGATGAGGGATCACTTCCACCAGCGGCATTTTATCCACAGGACTAAAATAGTGCAGCCCAATCACTTTCTCTGGATGAGGGCTACCTTCCGCAATACGATGGATAGGTAACGAAGAGGTATTTGAGGCAAAAATCGCTTTGCCATCTGACATTTTTGCGGTTTCTTGCACCATTTTACGTTTCAGTGCCAGATCTTCAAACACAGCCTCCACTACAATGTCTGCTGACTCTAATCCTTGATAGGTCAATGTTCCCGAGATTCTAGCCATAATCGCATCCCGCTCCCGAGGCGGTAAGCGCCTTTTACTCACTCGCTGAGAAAGCAGATCCCAGCTATAACGCAGAGCTTGAGCGATACCCTTGTCCGAAATATCTTTAATGCGTACCGGATATTTACCCAATACCGCACTCACATAAGCGATCCCGCCGCCCATCAAGCCACCACCAAGCACACCCACTTGTTTGATAGTTTTTGGTTTAGCGTCCGCCCCAGTTTCATTTTTCAATGCGGTAGAGGCAAAAAATAAACTACGTAATGCGGCAGATTCTGGTGTCATCGCCAGTTCACCAAACGCTTTGGCTTCTTCGGCGAATCCTGTTTTTAGCCCGCTATTCATACCCGCTTTCACCACCTGAATAATCTTTTCTGGTGCCGGATAGTGTCCTTGGGTTTTACTTAATGTTTTCTCTTTCGCGCTGGAGAAAACTTTATTACGCAATAACTTGCTACTGAGTAAACGCTGTTGCCAAGGGAGAGGCTTACGTTTTACGCCCCCTTTCTGCGCCAGCTCAACCGCCGTGTCCAGTAGAATCGAAACCGGAACTACGTCATCGATTAATCGCATTTTTAACGCTTGTTTACCTTTTAATTGGCGTCCTGTCAGCATCATGTCTAAGGCATTTGGGATCCCAATTAAACGCGGTAAACGCTGAGTGCCGCCGGATCCTGGCAGTAACCCTAACTGCACTTCAGGTAAACCCAGTTTGGTTTTATCGTCATCAGAACAAATGCGCGCATGGCAAGCGAGCGCTAACTCCAAGCCACCACCTAGGCATGCGCCGTGGATAGCTGCAATAATCGGCAGCGGATAATTTTCAATCTTATCGAACAGAGTGTGCCCCTGCTTAGATAGCTCACTCGCCTGCTCTTTACTGGTGCAGTTAGCTATCATGCTAATATCTGCTCCTGCGATAAAACTGTCTTTTTTACCGGAGGTGATCACCAATCCTTTCAGACCAGATGTCGATTGTGCTTGTTGTAAAATGGCATGAAATTGCTGCGCAAACTCCGCCTTTAGGGTGTTCACTTTTTCATTAGGAACATCAATATAAATCACCCCAACATTGCCATTGACTACCTTTAACGTGAATGCAGGTTCTGTGATGACTGCTGAATGTTGCGTCATTATTCCGCCTCCAAAATCATTGCCACACCAAGCCCACCCGCCGCACAAGCGGTAGTTAGCCCAAACCCGCCACCACGTCTACGTAGCTCATTCAATGTTTGAGTCACCATTCTCGCCCCTGTCGCGGCAAAAGGATGACCATAAGCAATAGAACCGCCCAGCACATTAAATTTGTCCATATCAATTTCCCCAATCGCCTTCGACAAGCCAAGCTTTTCCTGGGCAAATTTTTGACAGGCAAACATTTGAATATTGGAGAGAGTTTGAGCTGCGAACGCTTCGTGCATATCAATTAAAGTCAAATCTTGCAGAGTAAGCCCTGCTCTTTGTAAGGCAATCGGTGTGGCATAGGATGGTCCCAGTAGCATATCTTCCCACACATCAATTGCCGAGAAAGCATAACTTTTGATGTACCCTAACGGGGTATAACCTAATGCTTTTGCTCGAGATTCGGTCATCATCAACACAGCAGCCGCCCCATCCGTTAATGGCGTGCTGTTGGCTGCGGTAACGCTACCGTGTTTTCTATCAAAGGCAGGTCTGAGTTTCGCATAAGAAGCGAGCACGGAATTTTCACGCACGTTATTATCCTGCGAGAATGCCTGCTTGTAAGGTGGCATATATGCGGTCATCACTTCTTGCTCTAACACCCCGCTTTTCCAAGCTTTGGCAGCCAGCAAATGAGAACGATGGGCTAATTCATCTTGTTGCTCACGGCTAATATGGTAACTTTTCGCCATCTGTTCGGCGGTGTCTCCCATGCGTAATCCAGTGGAGTATTCCGCGACACCAGGTGCAACTGGCGCTAAATCTTTCAGGCGTAATTTACTGATAAGCGATAATTTTTGCCCAAATGATTTGGCTTTGCTTAGCGCCAATAGTGTGGCTGCGAGCTTTTTTGATACGCCGATAGGCAGCACAGAGGATGAATCTGCGCCACCCGCGACACCCACGGAAATATCCCCCACCATCATGCTTTGCGCGACATTCACAATCGCTTGAAAGCTGGTCGCACAGGCGCGAGAAACACTGTAAGCATCCGTCGATACGCTCATACCCGTACCCAACACAATTTCTCTCGCAATATTAGGTGCTTCAGGCATTTGAACCACTTGTCCAAAAACCAATTGCTCAATAATCGACGGGTCAATATCACTACGATGTAATAGTTCTGCAACGACGGTTTTGCCTAAATCCACGGCTGGAATATTGAGATAAGCGGTAGATTGCTTAGCAAAAGGCAAACGTAATCCACTAACGATAGCAATCCTTTCTTTTGCGGCATGCTTATTATCGCCATGGTGGGAGAGTTGATTCATGGTCGCTCCTGCTAAAAGAAAAATAAGTAGAATTGTTGTGATTAAATTAAGAGGTCTGACCTGTATCGATTGTTAACATATTCTTCACATTTATCAATCAGCGTCGATAAAAAATGCGAGCTCACACACAAGTTACAATTAATTGGCAATAAAGAGGGGAAATTAGGTAAGTTTTGAGTAATAAAAAACCCATTCACTTCTAAAAATGACGCATCCGCGAAATAATAGAGTTAATGGGCTTCAAAAAGGAATTCAAACGTTTGATTAACGTAAGCCTAATTGGAAAATCAGACTTTCTGCTTCACAGCTAAATGTAAAGTGAGCCGATAACTCTACACCACCCGCAACGGGGTTGATTGAGTGAGCAATTTCACACGGTTCTGACTCAACAGATTTGGCTTTTTCTGTGAGTGTTTTCAGCATCGCTTCAGCTTCTTGCTGAGTCGCAAAAACATGCTGATACGATGCGGTGCAATCTTTATTTTCCAGAACTGTACCCACATCTACACAGCAGCACGCAGCTGTTTCATCCGCGCTACAACGTTTAATCGCATCAGTCATTTTATTCTCCCAATGAACAAACTGTTAAGTAAGTATCATAACGCTGAAAAAGTGCCAAACACTAGTGATATCAAATTTAGTTGCTAATAATTCAATATAAGTTTGATCTAGCTCCTTATATGAGCACTTATTACTCGTTAAGCTCACACAAATGTTGCCATTTTGTTAATTACATCGCATTTTCGAAAAGAAAAATCGCACAAAAACAAAACAACCTTGCAACATCCCCAGTGGTCAGACCTATACTCATTGAACTGGTCTGATTTGTCGTAGAGGCAAGCGACCCTACAATTCAGCGCTTCTTGCGATAGAAGTCGCTTATTTAAATAAAACATACAAGAGGGTGTTGGTCATGAACCAGAAAAACCTATTTGCTCGATCAGCTTTAGCAATCGCAGTGGCTGTTATTTCTTCCAATGCAAGTGCAGCTGGTTTTTTGCTGAATGAATATTCAACCTCAGCCCTAGGACGTGCATTTTCAGGCGCAGGAGCCGTCGGCGACAACGCAAGTGAAGGCAGCCGCAACCCAGCTGCAATGATGTTATTTGATCGACCAACTATTTCTGTTGGTGCAGTTCACATTAACCCAAGTGTTGATATTAAAGGTAAAGGTGGCTCACCACTTAATAGCAATACTACAGCCAACGATATCGCCCCAAGTGCGCTAGTCCCTAACGCACACTTTATCTTCCCAATTAATGATAAGTGGGCTGTCGGTACCTCAATGACCACTAACTTTGGTTTAGCTACCGATTTTAATAAAAATTATGCAGCAGGCCCTATCGGTGGAAAAACGGATTTAAAAACTGTTAACTTGAATTTAAGTGGCGCTTATCGTATTAACGATAATTTTAGTTTTGGTGTAGGTGCGAATGCCGTTTATGCTGACGCTGAAATCACTCGCCATGCTGGTGACTTAGGTGCATTAGCGCCAATTATCAGTCACGGAGCACTTCCCCCCTTCCCAGCAAGTACAACTATGGCAAAGCTTAAAGGTGATGACTGGGGCTATGGCTGGAATGCTGGCTTACTATATGAAATCAACCAAGATAACCGTTTAAGTTTTACCTACCGCTCAAAAGTAAAAGTAAAATTTGAAAATGGTAAGTTCTCTAACGATCTACCAAAAGGCCTACTCAACGGCACTGGTGGAGCAACAGAGAAAGGAACTTTAGACTTAAATTTACCTGATATCTGGGAGTTCTCTGGCTACCATAAAGTTGACCCTAAATGGGCGCTGCACTATAGCGTTGCCTATACTGGCTGGAGCACCTTCAAAGATTTAACAGCTTATAGAAAAAGTGATGGTGAAGTCCTGTTCCACAAACCAGAAAACTTTAAAGATGCATGGCGTTTAGCTGTCGGTACGACCTATTTCTATGATGATAATTGGACATTCCGTACGGGTATTGCTTACGATGAAAGTCCGGTACCATCTAAATACCGTTCAATTTCCATCCCAGATCAAGATCGTTATTGGTTAACTGCAGGAACCACCTATGCATTTACACCAAATGCCTCTGTAGATCTTGGATTAGCTTATATGTACGGTAAAAAAGTCAATATCAGTGAAAAACTGATCGAAAGTGACAAACTTCCTATCGCTTCACCTGTATACAACTTTAAATCAGAAGGTTCAGCGTGGTTAGCAGGTATTAACTTTAACTATACATTCTAATCAGTTATATCTTATCGGGGGAGTTCGCTCCCCTGATATCTCCTTTTCTATCTCTTCCTTTGCCCACTTTCCTTTTATGCTCTTCGCAGAAAAAACATCCTCAAGCCAAATTTTTTCTTGACTTTTTTTTGTACAGATTTATATATTAATTATAGCCCGATGTTATTTTATTGTTAAAAACATTCCCGCGGCTTATTCATGTACTGATCCCAGTCATAAATATCCACTCAATCATTTTGATATCGATTTTTAACTGCAATGCTGCCCTTCATTTTTTTGACATGAAGAAGCAGTAGAGTTGCTCACTAAGCTACCATCTGAGGAAAATCATGGAAAAAACATAGGAGGGCATTATGGGAACATTATTCACTATAAGCTTTGTTAGCGTGTTAGTCGTCAGTGCCGTGATTGACACAGTCATCCAACGAGGAAAACAGGACAATGACTAGCAGTTTATTTATCACTCTCTGATGTCTAAAAAAACATAGAGAGTGATAAACCCCACCAAATCAATCGATCAACTAATTAATCAATCGAATCCAGCTCTCCTTCAATGACTGACGCATTTGGGTTATTTGCTGGTTGCAGCGTTCCCCCTCTTGATAAGAAATCATTACGTTGGAAGTAAGCTTCGCGGAACATTAAGTAAGGGTCGGAAGAGCTTTTCAGCAATCCATCCGAATCAAGTAATCTTGCACGGGTTTCAATCCCTTCCAGTGCCCATTTACCCGCAGACATCCAGAAAGTTAAATAACTCAGCATTGGGTAGAGATCGTCCGCTAGATCACCACCTTGCTCACGCAATGTTGCGCTGCCATAACCCGGTAAAACCACATATGGGCCATAACCCACATCATAGTAGCCTAGTGTATTCCCGAAACGCTTTGGCTCTTCTTTGACTAACTGAGGGTTTGCCATGCCAGCAACATCAATTAAGCCACCGATACCAAACACTGAGTTTAAGAAGAAGCGGTTAAAGTGCTTAAAGCCTTGCTCCACTTCTCCACGGAAAAAGCTGTTTAACATACTGGCCGGTTCTTCAAGGTTGCCAAGAAAGTTACTGAGTCCGTTTCGAGCAGGCATTGGCACGTAATCATTCCAAGCAACGGCTACAGGTCTTAAGACATATGGGTCTAAGACATTATAGTTAAAGTTAAACATTGCTCGGTTAAAGCCTTCTAACGGGTCTGAACGCTGCTGCGTTTCTGGGTCAACGCTCGCACATCCAGCCATTAAAACTCCCGCGAGAAGAACGCTACTTATGCGAAACTTCATCATTCTCTCCATCCTTTATTCCACCTTGCCATGGTGTTTTTATCGTTATTACTAATCGCTTTATCATAAAAGCAAATAGAAAAACATGTTAAGCGTTTTGAGTGGTTTAATTGCCATATAGATATAATTATAACCTATTTAATTATCAACTTATCATAAGAAATACATACGAATCCCCCCAAACGCCAGGGTTGCTTCAGTAAATGTCATTAATTAGTGCATTAACATAGAGATAGACTTATCTGAAATAATTTTAGGCTAAACTGCAAGATGCTTAAAAAACCAACAAAGAAAAGAATAAAAAAGATAAAAGCAGAGAATTTGGCTGTAACAGCTTGATTCAATGGAGGGTGGCCAGTAAAATGCCAAGCGCTATTACGCAGCATCTCAATGTCCCCTTAGTTAAATGGATATAACGAGCCCCTCCTAAGGGCTAGTTGCAGGTTCGATTCCTGCAGGGGACAGATTCCTGCACTAAGCCCCCCCAAGAACTTTCCCAATCTTTCTTCGCCCTATTTCGCTTTTACTTCTTCCCCTATAGTATTTTGCTTATATCCCTATTTGATGGACTGACCACGATGCGAACACTTTTTGCCTTATTAATTGGTATTCTTCTGATAGGTTGTACGATGGAAAAATCGCCTTCTGTTGTTATGACAGGGATGACATCAAACCAAGTGATGCAAATAGAAGGAACGCCGGATGAGCAAACGAGGCAGGATGGTTATCAGCTAATGGTTTATCATGATAAACAACAACCAGAAGCCACAGTAAAAATAACAGACCGCTGGTTTATTTTTAAGAATGGATACTTGTTAGAATATTCTACGCAATATTTAAATTCGTCTAATGCGACAAATACACCATTGAGATTAACTGCAAAACAAATATTATCTCAATGGATAGATAGCCAATCCTTACCAACAAACCCATCAGCTCACATGAACTAAAAGATAAACTGGTGCCATGAGGATTGTTATATTTCTTTAGAAAGATAATGGCGTTGCATGCCTAATTCCGGAAAATTAGGGAGAGACATTTGTTTCACGTAACCCAGTTTTTCATAAAATGGCAAAGCTTGGAAACTAAAAGTATCCACTAATGCATTGTGGCAGCCGAGTTTTTTACTCTCTTCTTCTGCGACGTGCATTAATTGGCTACCTAATCCATTCTTACGCATTGACTCATCCACCCACAGATAATCAATACATAACCATCGACCTTTAATTGACGCGAGAAGCCCACCCTGCATGATCCCATTTTCATCCTTGCTATACACACCAAGTTGCCCAAAATAGCTATTTTGCAAAAAAGATCGGTTGTAGCTTCTTAGACCAGTAAATAACTCTTCTTTATCTTCAGGGGTAATATCATGTGTAACTGTAACTTTCATAACAACCTCATTTTATTTATCGGTATTTTTATGATGTAGAAAACATCCCGCCAACAAATTAATTATCGCTTACTGTCCGTATAACATCGTATTACGAATATCCTAGTTAGACACCATTTACTTAATTAAAAACTAAACATTTTTTATCTTGCCTGTAATTTTATTCACCGTAAAATCCCCCTAATCTTTCAGAAAAAATGTGAATAATATGACGCTTACCATTATTATTTTTGTGTTGGTCTATATCGCCATGGCATTTGGCAAACTACCCGGCTTTAAAGTTGATAGAACGGGCGCCGCCGTCATCGGTGCATTAGCCATGATGGCCATCGACAGCATCACGCCACCTCATGCCTGGAATGCCATTGATTACCGCACTATCGGCATGCTATTTGGTTTGATGGTGGTCTCCGCTTCGTTTGTGGTTTCCGGCTTTTATAGTTGGACCGCCGATCGCGTGGCGATGCTCAAAGTCAGTGCGCCTACACTGCTTGCCGTACTGATCGCCGTTGGCGGATTACTTTCCGCACTGTTAACCAACGACGTGGTTGTCGTCGCGATGACACCATTATTGGTCTCCATCACACTATCTCGCGGGCTTAACCCCATTCCGTTTCTGCTTGGATTCTGTTTTGCCGCCAACAACGGTGCAACCGGCTCGCTGATTGGTAGCCCGCAAAATATGATCGCGGCACAGGGGCTAGATATTTCCTTTGTGGGCTTATTACAATCCTCGGCAATACCGGCATTATTATCTTTACCGCTCACCTGGCTGGTATTGGTGTGGTTATATCGCAACCGCTGGTACTTAGCTAAAGAGCCGACTAATACCCCTAAAACGGTCTCTCCTCCAACACCACTCGATACATGGGAAACTGCTAAAGCCGGTGTGATCACACTCGCCGTGATTGTGGCTTTTGTGGTGAGTGATATACCAAAAGAGTTAATCGCATTAACGGCAGCGGGTTTCCTATTACTGAACCGTTCCATTGCATCTAGCGATATGCTTAAGTTAGTGGATGGGAATTTATTACTATTAATCATGGGATTATTTGTCGTCAACGCGGCATTTGCTGGAACAGGATTACCGCAGCAAATGTTGAATGATTTACGCGCTCATGGTGTTGAACTCAATAACCCATTCATTCTATTTTTAGTAACCGGCGTTCTCAGCACTATTGTCGGAAATAACCCCTCTGTCATGCTGCTGGTGCCTTTTTTAACGCCTGACGGTAACGCTGATGCATTAGGCGCCGCATTAGTCCTTGGCTCTGGTTTTTCCAGTAACTTGTTTGTGTTTGGTAGCTTGGCGGGCATTATTGTTGTGGAACAAGCGGCGGCTTATGGTGTGAAAATTTCATTCTCAGAATTTGCAAAATCTGGGGGAATTGTTGCCGTTCTCTGTATGCTATTAGCCACTGCATGGATTTTATTCGCGTTATAAAACTAACGCCTTTCTCAGCCTATTTAACTGAGAAAGGCGTTTAGGATTTTCAGGGAAGAATAGCAAATGAGCGCACAGGAAACCCACTAGCATTATTGGGTTTCGCCACAATATTAAAAATCACAGCACCACGAGTCGGTAATTGATCTAAATTCGCCATCAACTCTATTTGGTAAGTATCTTGTTCTAATACGTAATATTCACCTAATAGCGCGTTATTTTGGCGAAAATCTTTCGCTGCATCAGTATCAAATGTCTCATGCCCAATGGCTTTAATGCCACGCTCTTCAAATAAAAATTTGAGCGCATCCATACCCCATCCCGGGATTTGATTATTACCTTCTGCGTCTTTATTATCCATGGCTTCTTGAGAAGGCCAGCGCTTATGCCAATCTGTGCGTAGTGCTACAAAACTATCCGGTTCGATTCGCCCATGTTCACGCTCGAAAGCTAAAACATCTTCGCGAGAAAATGCAAAATTAGGGTCTTGTGCCGCTCGCTCAGATTGGTTGATAACGATCAGCGGTAAGACTAACTCTTGCAGCTCCAATTCATGTAAAAAGCGTTTTCCTTCAACAAAATGGCAAGGCGCGTCAATATGCGTGCCGTATTGCCCAGGAAAGGTAAATTGCTGAGCAAAAAAGCCGTCAGAGTAGCCAAATAATGTTTTAAATTCTGCAGAGTCAAACATAAAGAAATGAGGAGAATCTTTATCAAAGCTGTGCGTTAAATCCACCCATTTTTTGGATTTTAATACCTTTAGTGCATTTAAAACTTCGTTAGCCATCATTTTCCCCTATCTGGTTTTAGTCTTTATCAAGACAATTTTATTTTGCTATTTTTATTTATTCTGAATAGGTAATAACCAACTCTATGACGTTTGTCTATCTTTCTAAACAATCCGTTGCCAATTTTTCACCAAATTGGCAACGAAGATTCGAATATTATTTAGAATAATTTGCCCATGCAGCAGGTTCAATAAAACCATCATAAATACGCTGAGAGCGAATATAATCTGCATACTCTTTTGATTCAAAAGCCTCTTTTAAATCTTTAGCCCATTGAGTGTCGAGATCTTTTTGTAGCACAGAAACCACAACGCGATGCTCAAGCGGTGAATTTTCAACAACCAAACCATCCGCAATACGCTGCCCTGCACTCGCCACATAATTACCATTCACTACTACAAAATCCACATCATCCAATAGACGTAAACCTTGCGCGGCATCTGTTTCACGGATATCGAGCTTATATTTTGCAGGTTCAATGTCATTGACGCTAAAGCTGAGCGTACTGACATTCGGTTTGATTTTAATCCAACCCAGTTGCTCTAAAATTCGAGCTCCACGTTCCGCGTTTACAGGGTCATTTGACAGCGCGACAATCATGCCATCTTGCACATCATTCAGCGTTTTGTGTTTATTCGAACGTAAACTCTGCGGTGCGCTTGGTGAATCGGCCAATGCGACCATATTAATATTATTTTTTTGGTTATACGCTTCCATATAAGCGCGACTTTGGTTTACTGATGCGTCAATTGCCCCTTCTTCAAATGCAGGGTTAATTTGCCTGTTTTGTGAAAACTGACGTAACGTCACTTGGTAACCTTTTTTCTCTAAAATAGGTACAATGCCTTTATCGACTTGGTCGATATAATTCCCAACACCGAAGCCAATAGTAATTTGCTTTTTATCTGAGCTGTCTTTTTCTTTATTATCACCACATCCTGCCAATAAAATGATTGCGGTTGCCACTAAAGATAAATTTATTATTTTTTGTTTGAACATTTGAAATTTCCTATGGTGATTACTTTTTAATTACTTTCAGCTTTTAATATTGCCAATCGACCGGAGTATAAACAGGATTTATTTAACGTCTTAGATCCGTTCGTTATAACTTAAATAGAAATGAATATAAAAATGAATCAAACCAAAATGGTTATAACGATATAACAAAATGGTAGTTCGAATAATGATGTGATTGATATGTAATGAAGGAGATAAAAAAATTTAAATAAAGTGAGTTATTTATGACAGTAAAATTTGATTTAATTAACAATATTCTTAACCTGACACCAGACTCAGAATTAGCGAAAAACCGCGCAGAAAGACCGGTTGCAACAGAAAATACTCAAGCCGCTTTTGAGGCTGTTTTTTCTGTGCCATCTCAAATATTGCCTCTAAATGTGAAATACTATTTTGCGCTTTCCGTGGCGAAAATTACTGGTTCAATATTACTCGCAAAATATTATGCTGAATTATTATCATCACAATCCATCGTCGAAATAACACCTGAGATTACGCTTGCAGAGAAATATCTGCGAGTATTAACCAGCAATCCAAATCAAGCTGATTATGCTTTAACACAACAATTTATTCAGCAAGGATGGTCTGAGCCCGATATTATTTTATTGGCTCAGTTAATTACCTTTGTCACTTATCAATCCCGCTTAGTTGCTGGCCTGGAATTATTAATTGGACAAAGCCAGAATTCAGATAATAAAGCAGACCAACACTTTCCAATTTTGGCAGGAAATTGGAACCACGCAACGACAACACAGTTAGGGCAACCATCACCGACCGCCTTTACACAGCAGCAATTAGGTTGGGAGTCTTGGTTATCTGCGCGAGATGTCAATTCGTTAAGTGACGATGAAACTCAAACGCTGAAAAAACATGGGCAATTAAATTCTGAATATTTCCTTCTGTTAGCTCATCAAAGCGAGATTTTAGCGCTACGTACACAGATAGACCGAGGTATTTTTTATACCTCAGGTGGGCTACCTCGCTGGGAGAGAGAGTTTGCTGCTGCTGCGGTCAGTAAAGTGAATGGCTGCATTTATTGCGCTTCAGTTCATGCGCGCAAAGCTAGCCAGTATGCAAAAGAACATCTCGGTGATATCGAGAAACTGCTGGCGACACCCGCAGGAAATGTGCTTGCTGAAGGCTATGAATCGAGGCTTTTAGCTATCGTTTCTCTTGTTGCTTCGCTCTCTACTACGCCTATTCAAGCCTCAGTTGAGCAAATCGATCAGCTACGCTCATTAGGGTTAACGGAACTAGAGTTACTCGATTTAATTCAATCCAGTGCATTTTTTTCATGGGCTAATCGCTTAATGCTGACATTGGGAGAACCGTTTGAACTCCCTGAAAATAAGGAGTAATACCATGGATAAGGTCATTGGATTAGCGGCTCTAGAGGCGCAAATAAATCAGGATTTGCAGTATCTTAATTTACCGATTAGCTCATGGTCGTTGTCAGATGAAGATCTTGATAAACAAAAGATTAATGTCGCCATTATCGGTGGGGGAATGTCGGGAGTAACGGCGGCTTTTGCCTTAAAATTACGGGGAATTAACGCTATCGTTTTTGACCAAGCGCCCTCAGGCAAAGAAGGTCCTTGGCAAACGCCAGCCTTGATGGAAACCTTGCGGTCACCTAAACAGGTTGTCGGCCCTGCTCTTGCATCCCCCTCTTTAACATTCCAAGCCTGGTTTAAAGCTCAATTTGGCGATGATGTGTGGGAAAATCTCGATAAAATCCCACGCTTACAATGGGGTGAGTACCTACAATGGTTTAAAACCATGACGGCACCCACACTGCTAAATCAGCACCAATTAGTCGATGTTAAATTAATCCCTCAAGGCCGTGAGTTAACGTTTGATACTCCCAATGGACAAACCTCTTTTGTTGCTCAGCATGTTGTCATTGCAACCGGCATGGAATCATTTAGCGAGCCTAACATCCCAGAATTTATGAATAAAATTCCAACTCAATACTGGGAGCATTCATATGCGGGTAGCAACTATGAGAGATTTAACGGGCTCGATATTGGCGTTGTAGGCTACAGTGCGGGAGCTATGGACAGTTCAGCCACTGCATTAGAACATGGTGCTAAGTCTGTTGAGTTGTTGATCCGAGCAAAAGAGATGCCGCGAGTAAACCGAGGAAAGGTCGCCGGAAGTGCCGGTTTTACCAATGCCTATGGGTATTTTACCGATGCGCAAAAATGGCATTATGCCGATTATGTTTTGAAAGCGAAAACCCCTGCCCCTCATGGTAGTACACTACGAGTTTCTCGTCATACACATGCTTATTTTAACTTCAATACACAAGTCAATGATGTCACCGTCAAAGAGAATAAATTGCACGTTTCCACCAACCAAGGGGATTTCTCTTTTGATTACCTCATTTTAGCGACTGGCTACCGACTAAATTGGCAAAAATACAGCCCATTTCATCGCCTAGCGCCGTTTATTAAAACGTGGAGAGATGTTTATACCCCACCTAAAGGTGAGGAAAATGATGAACTTGCCGCGCATCCCTATCTTGGTGAACACTTTGAATTGCAAGCAAAATCGGGTTACGAGTTTCCGTTTATCGACCACTTTTATTGCTTCAATTTAAGCGCTTCGCTCAGCATGGGTCCCTTAATTGGCTTGATCCCAGGCACCAATACCGGAGCTGAGCGTTTAGCGGATCATATTGCTGCCAAGTTGTATCTAGCCCATCGGCAACAGCACCTTGAGTTGGTTAAAACCAGTACAGAAAATGAGTTATTAGGTGATGAATGGCAACCTGCCTTACCACCCGCTCAGCGTGTACAACTGATTGAAAATGTGGAGTAAAGGATGATTGAATTTAACAATGTCCAAAAGATTTATGAAAAAAATGGGCAATCCTTAGTCGCTCTACAAGATATTAATTTGCATATCAATAAAGGTGATATTTTTGGTTTTATTGGTTATAGCGGTGCAGGTAAAAGTTCCTTGATCCGCTTAGTCAATCAATTAGAAAAGCCTACCGGTGGCGCCATCAAGGTCGATCAGCACAATTTGGCGGAGCATACCCCATCGCAAATACGGACACATAAAAAAAGTATCGGAATGATTTTCCAACATTTCAATTTGTTGGAAACCAAGACTGTCGAACAGAATGTTGCTATGCCCCTGGTTTTACTTGGCATTGATAAGCACGAAATTGCCCGTCGCGTAGATAACATTCTTGAATACGTTGAATTAAGCGATAAGAAACACCAATACCCTAACCAGCTTTCTGGTGGGCAAAAACAGCGTGTTGGAATAGCGAGAGCGTTGATTAATAATCCACAAATCTTGCTGTGTGATGAGGCAACCTCTGCCTTGGATCCGCAAACCACCGCCTCTATTTTGGCATTACTGCAAAAAATCAATCGTGAGCAGAAAATTACCATTTTATTGGTCACTCATGAAATGGAAGTCATTGAGCAGATTTGTCATCGTGTCGCCGTCATGGAATCCGGTCGCATTGTTGAAGAAGGCACAGTACTTGATATTTTTGCCAATCCTCAACATCCAACCACGCAAAAATTTGTGGGTACTGTGCTCAATGAAAAAATTCCGGAGCGTGTACTCCATCAGCTTGAACATCAAGAGGATGTATATCGATTAGAATTTTTAGGCAAATCCGCTCAAGAGCCTGTGGTGAATGAACTTATTATCAAAAATATTATTAAAATCAATATCCTATTTGCCAACATGAAAGAGATCAACAGCGTCGTTTTAGGCAGTATGTTTGTTCAGATGTTAGGCGATAAACAGCACATTGATGAAGCCGTAGCCTATTTACGCCATCGTGGCGTTGCAGTGAATAAGGGGACAGTATGAGTGAGTTTTTTGAAACAGCACTGACAAGTAAACAATTTTTATTGGCCATGTCAGAAACATTCACTATGGTGAGTATTGCGCTTGTCCTCGGTTCGCTATTCGGGATCTTATTGGGAATTTTATTAGTTATTACTCGCCCAGACGGAATTTGGGAAAACAAACGTATTTATCGCGTTATTAACCCTATTATTAATATATTCCGTTCACTACCTTTTATTATTTTATTAGTGGCTATAATCCCATTAACACGCTTTGTGGTAGGAACATCTATTGGCACCACCGCGGCGATAGTCCCTTTAGTCATTTATATTGCGCCATATACGGCAAGATTGGTTGAGAATTCATTGCTCAGTGTCCATTCGGGTATTATTGAAGCTGCCGATGCAATGGGGGCGACCAACTGGCAAATTGTTTGGCACTTTATTCTACCGGAAGCAAAGTCATCATTAATTTTAAGCTTAACGGCTGCCAGTATAACGCTGGTTGGGGCAACGGCGATGGCTGGAGCCGTTGGTGGCGGCGGTGTTGGTGATCTTGCGCTAAATTACGGTTATCAACGCTTTGATAATGTTGCTATGGCAATTACGGTTGTGACCTTGGTGATTATCGTGCAAGGAATACAGTTTATTGGTGACACTTTGGCAAGAAAGGCGCGTTTTCACTAGTTAATATAAAGTCGATGAAATATCTTCATCGACTTTTATTTATTTTTCATACAATTAACCATCTCTCTTCCCTTTTCAATTCCTCCGCAAAAAATATTTACACATAAAAAAGTCGCTATTAATACGAGTTTAATAAAAAAACAGGCTATTTCTAAAAATTAAATTTTAAAAAATGCAGTAAAATACCAATATATTTTAAATGATTCATATATAATCATAATACTATACATCATAATGTTTATTTGACCACTTGAGACCAAAAACACTATGAAATGTATATTTTAGTCACTTTGATAACATCTTTAGCTACCTCGCGCGCTTTACGATGCATCGTCAGCGTTTTATTAACCTCTAACTGAAAACTGATTATGCCGACTATCGAACAACTTATATTGCTTTCATCCATATTGATTTTACTCGGTATTTTTTCGAGTAAATTGTCTGCAAGACTTGGTTTGCCAATGTTGGTTATGTTTCTCTTTATTGGCATGCTGGCAGGTGAGGATGGCTTAGGGAAAATTACCTTTGATAACGTCAATGTATCTTATGCTGTTGGCTCTCTCGCCCTTGCTCTAATCCTTTTCGATGGTGGGCTACAAACCTCAGTAAAATCAATTAAGCTAGTCTGGAAACCTGCATTCACCTTAGCTACCGTTGGTGTTTTGATTACTGCGGGTATCACTGGGTTAGCCGCTGCCTATATTTTAGGTATTCCACTTCTTGAAGGGTTGCTTTTAGGCGCCATTGTTGGCTCAACGGATGCCGCCGCCGTATTTTCACTGCTACGCAATGCAGGCATTTACCTAAATGAGCGTTTACAGGCGACTTTAGAGATAGAGAGTGCAACCAACGACCCCATGGCCATATTTTTAACCGTTGGACTACTGCAACTACTAATGAACCCACAAGCCTCTGGCAGTGAATTAGCTTTATTATTTGTTAGCCAAATGGGAATTGGTGCTGCTGTAGGGGTAGGTGTTGGTTGGATTTCAATAAAGATCATCAACAAAATTAAGTTACTTGCGGCAGGTCTTTATCCCGTTTTAGTGGCGGCTTGTGGTTTGTTTTCATTCGGTGTCGCCAGTAATTTAGATGGAAGTGGCTTCTTATCTATTTTTGTCACGGGTGTGGTTATTGGTAATCACTCATTTGTTTTCCAGCGCAATACCTTTCTATTCCATGATGGGCTGGCATGGTTAAGCCAAATCATCATGTTCGTGATGTTAGGCTTATTGGTTAACCCTAGCTCATTAATTGAGGTATGGCAGGAAGGGTTGCTCATTGCGCTGGTATTAACCTTTGTTGCAAGACCGTTGGCGGTTGTCCCTGTACTCAAACTATTTCGCTTCACTCGAAATGAGATAGCACTTATCTCCTGGGTTGGACTAAGAGGCTCTGTTCCGATTATTTTGGCTATTTTCCCCTTCATTTTTGGGTTACCGGGGGCCAACCTCATTTTTGATGTTGTTTTCTTCGTGGTACTCATTTCTGCAACGCTACAAGGTTCCACGCTGCCTTACTTTGCTCGCAAGTTAAATCTTATGCAACCACCACCGCTTCTGCCCGCTGCGACATTAGATATTACTGCTGTCGACCAGATTGATGCTGACTTGGTCGAATATACGCTGGGCGAGGACTGCTCTGCGGTAGGACGAAGGTTATCTCAATTAGCCCTGCCTGACCAAACCGTGATTGCGATGATCACCCGAGAAAAAAGTGTATTGCCACCACGCGGCTCAACAATCTTAATGGCGAATGATCATTTGTTTGTCGTACTAAAACCGCAAAGTCGCCTATTCTTAGAAAGATTATTCTCCGAACAAACTTCTTCAGAACCAACCGTTATGGAGCTACCTGAATCAGGTTTAAGCTTAAAAGGCACAACGCGATTAAATGAAATTTATGAGTCATATGGGATTTTGATTGAAGTTGATTCCGATAAAACACTCAATCAATTTATTCACGTCAATACTGAAAATGAACCCTCTCAAGGGGATGTGATTAAGCTAGATGGCATACAAATAAAAATTGATGAAATGATCGGCCCACGTATCGTTACTGTTATTTTAGAGCCAGTAAAAATCCAGCAGGAATAATATGTTAAAAATAGTGATAATCCATTTTCATTTTTCCACGCTTATTTTCTAAATTGTATGCATAAAAAATAAAAGCCCCAAAGGGGCTTTTATTTTTGCAAGTACTCTATATAAGAGGGAGATTAATATATTCAATGACTTTTACTAACTAACTTGAGTTAATTAATTTTATCGTTCTCAATTGAAACAATTTAATTACTGTACTTAATTTGTTTCATTATGAAACGTATACATGGAATAGATATTATACGAGAGAATAAAGTGAGTCGTTAAACCCTTTAGATTCTCTTTCCTCAGACGCGTTGATATCATCCTGGAGAACTTCACTGAAGAACTCACCCATATTTACGCCTAGTACCTTTAATACGCGAACTAAGCAATCTATATCAATACGATTCACACCTCGTTCATAACGAAATAGTTGTTGTTCACTGATGTCGATCTCTTTAGCTAATTGGAAAACCGTATAGCCTTGAGCTTTTCTTAAAGACTTAATTTTTTGTCCAACTGCACAAGCGACAGGATATTTTGTATTCATAAACATTCTCGCTTCAATCTATATTAATTGAATAAAAATCAGCAGGTATTTTCTGCCATTTTCATTGTTATTTTATATGTACTATATAGTTCATCGATAAAAACATGGTGATACATCCAACATCACTAAGAGAATGATATACTAGCCTTCTAATTAGTTTCAACTAGTCCAAAAATGACATTGCAACTATGTAACAAAATATTTTTTTCTATACAAACAAGACGAGTTAGCAAATAAATCCTTAATTATCAATCTGTTATGCAAATTGATAGCCAGTGAATATCACCGAGTAAACTCAGGTGAAAGAGCACATCGCAAGACAATTCACTAAAAACCAACCACTTTCCCGCCAATAAATCCAAAAATAAAGGAAATAAACAGAATAATTTAACACTGTAACAAAGTTAATCGTTTCACGATAACATTGGTAGTTTTTTGAGTCAAAAACCACATTAAGTGAGCATTTTCTGTAAAAGAAAGTAAAAAATATGTGTTTTACATATATAACTATTTTGCAACATAAAACATCAATAACTTACATTTTTGAACCGCATGCTACAAATTAATTAAACGCTATATTTTTAAAGTAACTTAGTGAATTTAATGCACCTACATATTCAACATAACAAAACATTAACGTTAAGGAAGCCGAACATTCACTTTACTTGATGAATATCACAAAAATATGAACATTACTGATTATCGATAATCTTATTTTAATATTATGAATACATGAACACTCAGAAATTATTGAACTTTAAGATTATCAAAACGTGAATAGCTAGAATTATTCACTAATATACTACTTTGAAGATATTCTTTTACTGTAATATCAATGAAAGTTTTGTTTGTTATTTCTTTAATATCATCTAAGAATATTCTTAATAATTTATTTAATCCAAACCAACATAAGGCTGTTCATGGGTATCGCATAATTTAGTTTCTAACGCAGTTACATTACCGCCATAGTTTTAAATAAAAATTCATTTCAGATAAAACTATTAATGCATTAATCCTTTAACATCTCCATTTAGGTAATTTCACTTAAGGCGTTAACATTCTTTATTTTTATTAACTAGATTTTGATTTTAACCAAATTGAGACTTATTCAATGCAAGGAAAAATCTCGTTATCGTTTCATTGAATATATTGATTCATAAAAAAAACAAAAGTTTATATTAATAATATAATGGTCAATATAACGCCATATTCAATCTTAATAGGAATAATACTTAATGAGTAATATGAATATTTAAGCAAAATCAACGAAGGATCATAGAGAGAGGATGATGAAAATTTATTGAATGTAACTATACGCAAATTAACTAAAATCAGTAAGTTATATCTTCAATTGACGTTTTTAGAGAGGCGCTTTTTTAGAATGATGAAGTGGTGGGCGATAGCGGGCTCGAACCACTGACCCCCTCCTTGTAAGGGAGGTGCTCTACCAACTGAGCTAATCGCCCACTTCATGACGCTGTACTTGATGGTGGGTCGTGCAGGATTCGAACCTGCGACCAATTGATTAAAAGTCAACTGCTCTACCAACTGAGCTAACGACCCATATTCAAGTATCTGTACTGCTTGAATGACTTATTTCATTTAGATGGTGGGTCGTGCAGGATTCGAACCTGCGACCAATTGATTAAAAGTCAACTGCTCTACCAACTGAGCTAACGACCCATCTGTATTTCTGAATTGTTTTTAATGCAAGAAAAGATGAAGTGGTGGGCGATAGCGGGCTCGAACCACTGACCCCCTCCTTGTAAGGGAGGTGCTCTACCAACTGAGCTAATCGCCCACTTCATAATAACCACATTGTCATAAATAATTGGTGGGCGATAGCGGGCTCGAACCACTGACCCCCTCCTTGTAAGGGAGGTGCTCTACCAACTGAGCTAATCGCCCAATCATTTATGTTTTCATCGTCAACGGTGGTGGGCGATAGCGGGCTCGAACCACTGACCCCCTCCTTGTAAGGGAGGTGCTCTACCAACTGAGCTAATCGCCCCGTCGTCGATGGAGGTGCATTATAGGGATACTGCGTTCTGAGTCAACGGTTTTTGAATAGATTTTTTCTGTTCGTTGCAAAAATAATCAAGATGTTTTAATTATCACCTAAGAAGTACCCTTTTTAATCAATTAACTACATTATCCTACTAAATTTTATTAGAAAAAAATCATCCGAAGCTCACCAGACTAAAAATTTCAGCGGTTATTTTCCCAATTTGATGATTTTCTTTATCTGTATAGAGAGAAGCAGATTGAGGATTCACTACAGGGTGATAGAATAGAGGAACTTTTAGCAATGCTTACGATGAACATAAGCGCATAAGAAACAACGTTTCGCAATTAAGGCAATCTCGATGAGTAAAATCAAAACCCGTTTTGCACCAAGCCCAACTGGCTACTTGCACGTTGGTGGTGCTCGTACCGCCCTGTATTCCTGGTTATATAGTCGCCACAATCAGGGCGAATTTGTCCTGCGTATTGAAGACACCGACTTAGAACGTTCAACTCAGGAAGCTATCGACGCCATTATGGACGGTATGAACTGGTTGAATTTAAATTGGGATGAAGGTCCTTACTATCAAACTAAGCGTTTCGACCGCTACAATGCGGTAATTGATACCATGTTAGAAGCAGGTACCGCTTACCGCTGCTACTGCTCTAAAGAGCGTTTAGAAGCGTTACGCGAAGAACAAATGGCAAAAGGCGAAAAACCTCGCTATGACGGTTGTTGCCGTGACCATGAACATAACCACACTGCGGCAGAACCGCATGTTGTTCGCTTCCGTAACCCACAAGACGGTTCTGTAATTTTCAATGACACCATTCGTGGTCCAATTGAATTTAGCAACCAAGAGCTGGATGACTTAATCATCCGTCGTACCGATGGTTCTCCAACTTACAACTTCTGTGTCGTTATTGATGACTGGGATATGGAAATTACCCACGTCATTCGTGGTGAAGACCATATCAATAACACCCCTCGCCAAATCAACATTCTCAAAGCATTAGGCGCGCCAGTGCCTGAATATGCTCACGTTTCGATGATTTTAGGTGATGATGGTAAAAAACTGTCTAAACGCCATGGCGCTGTTAGCGTTATGCAATATCGCGATGACGGTTACCTGCCACAAGCACTATTAAACTATTTAGTACGCTTAGGCTGGTCACACGGCGACCAAGAGATCTTCTCAATTGAAGAAATGAAAGAATATTTTTCTCTTGATGCTATCAGCAAATCAGCGAGTGCATTCAACACTGAGAAATTACAGTGGCTGAACCATCACTACATCAATACTCTGCCAGCTGAAGAAGTGGCAACCTACCTTGCATGGCATATCGAACAGCAAAATATCGACACCAGCACAGGTCCACAGTTAGTTGAGTTAATCAAATTACTGGGTGAGCGCTGTAAGACACTGAAAGAAATGGCGGAATCTTGCCACTACTTCTATCAGGACTTTGAAGAGTTTGATGCTGATGCAGCGAAAAAACACTTACGCCCAGTTGCACGTCAGCCATTAGAAGTGGTGAAAGACAAATTAATCGCTATTTCCGATTGGACGGCCGAGAATGTCCATCAAGCGATTGAAGCGACCGCGGCTGAATTAGATGTGGGTATGGGTAAAGTGGGAATGCCTTTACGTGTAGCGGTAACTGGTGCAGGCCAATCACCTGGGTTAGATGTTACCGTTCATGCTATCGGTCAGGCTCGTTCTGTAGCTCGTATCGAAAAAGCATTAGCGTTTATCGCAGAACGCGAAGCATCCGCACAATAATTTTCTAAATTAAGAAGCCTTTCTATTTTACTGCCTCTTAACTTAAGAGGCAGTTTGCTTTTCAGCTCCCGCATTAAATGGGAATTGATTGCAAAATGTTCTATATTTCAGCAGTTAAACCCGAAAAACATATTAATATATTGACACTCCAATCGAGCTTGAATATGATGCCTCCCGTCCAAAAGATTTTGTTTGGGGCTATAGCTCAGCTGGGAGAGCGCTTGCATGGCATGCAAGAGGTCAGCGGTTCGATCCCGCTTAGCTCCACCATCTAAAAACCAGTTTAGATGGCTGAATTTCATAACAAAAGACTACGTTTGGGGCTATAGCTCAGCTGGGAGAGCGCTTGCATGGCATGCAAGAGGTCAGCGGTTCGATCCCGCTTAGCTCCACCAAACTCTTTCTTATCTCCCTTTAATTCACTCTTTCCTTTTCCAAATTCTATTTGCAGTTTATCTTAATAATTTAGCCTAACTCACTTTCCCCTACTGTACCGTCTATTCACATTTGATTTACTCATATATAATTAGCTTATAATTTTATTTAAATAGAATTATTCAGATGTCTCATCGCACATCGTCCCTATTCCATTTCAACTAGGTGAGTTATGCCACACATAGATGCCGATATCATTGTGATAGGAGCAGGCGTTTCAGGTTTATCAGTCGCAAATCAATTACAGTCACAACCCCCCCAACATAAAAAAGTCCTTATCTTAGAAGCACGCGACCGTCTTGGTGGGCGTATTCATACGCGTGAAATTGATAACCAATTTTATGATTTAGGCGCTTCTTGGATCCACGGTATTACCGACAATCCAATCAGTGCAATCGCACAACAGCACCATATTCAAACCGTTGTTTTCAATTACCAAGACGCTATTTTCTATAAAAAAAATGGCTTGGTTTTGTGTGAGAACGAAAAAGAGGCTTTTGAAGCGGGTCTTGACTATTTAATGGAACAGTTTGAAACCATTTCATCACCCTGCCAATTTAACAATGCAGCCGAAGCGTTAAATAGTTGGTTGCAAAGCCCTGAATTCCACCATTTATTGACAGTAGACCACCATGCAAGTCAATCCCTGTTTGAACAGCTACAAACAGGTTTACATGAGTTTTTTGAAGTTATCGCTGAAGATCCCTGTGCTTGCACATTAGAGACATTATCTCCCTATTTTTTACAACTTGAAGGCTTTTGTGAAGGCGATGAAGTGATCTTCCCTCGCGGATATTCCCAAATTATCGAAACGCTATCAAATGGGCTGGATATTCGCCTTAACCATCCAGTTGAACATATTCATTACTTAGATAATTATGTCACTATCACCACGCTTAATGGACAACAATTCAATGCCCATAAAGTCGTTGTCACCGTACCGCTAGGGGTGTTGAAGAAAAACAAAATTCATTTTACGCCTGCACTGCCTGAAAAAACTCAAGAAGCTATTCATCAGTTAGGTTTCGGTGTATTCAACAAGTTATTTGTCACCTTTGAACAGGCTTTTTGGCGTAAAAATTCACTCAACAACGTCAATAGTATGTATATTCATGAGTCTGATTATTGGCTAAATTTTATGGATGTAAGCGCGATTTACCAAAAACCAACGTTGCTGTTTTTATTTGGTGGGTTGTCCGCAAAATGGCTTGAAGAGTGTGATGAATACGCCGCATGGCATGAACTGCAACAATCGCTCAGTAAGGTATTTGATAATGTACCCGCACCTATACAGCTGATAAAAACCGAGTGGGAAAAAGATATTTACGCTTATGGCTCGTTTAGCTACCCCGCACCTAACTATTCAGCGGATCAAATTGCCCAATTAAAACAGCCTATTGATAACAAAGTTTTCTTTGCAGGAGAACATTTAGCACTATCAGGAGCTGGTACCGTACACGGTGCTTATCAATCGGGTATAGATGCCGCCAACAGCCTGCTTAATACGCTTTAATTATCGATTAAGCCTCTAACCCTTACTTTCGTTTTAGGGGCTTAACAATGCTATCTAGCCCTTCTATCTTCAGCCCAAGAGTCATCTCCATCAATTCCCCTAATCGCCCTGCAGGAAACTCCCCTTTTTTATAAAACCACAGCAAGTATTCCTCAGGAAGATCAATCAGGACACAACCTTTATATTTACCAAATGGCATCGATGTATTGGCTATATCGAGTAAGTCTTGTTTTTCCATTTATCCGCTCTTGTTTTAGATATAAAAAAAACGGCATTCACTGAATGCCGTTTCTCACTGTAACACTTTTTATCGTAATAACTACAGGATTAATCCAACCACCGCAGCAGATAAGAAGCTTACCAGCGTTGAACCGTACAGTAATTTCAGACCAAAACGTGCAACGGTATTACCTTGTTTTTCATCTAACCCTTTAATAGCACCAGCAATAATACCGATGGAAGAGAAGTTAGCGAATGACACTAAGAATACAGATAAGATACCCACAGAGCGGTCAGATAAACCCGATGCTACGGCTTTTAAGCCATCCATTGCCACGAATTCGTTGGTCACCATTTTCACTGCCATGATACCGCCAACTTGTAACGCTTCATTCGCAGGGATACCTAACATCCAAGCAAATGGATAGAACACATAGCCCAGCATAGTTTGGAAGCTAACATTGAAAATAGCAGAGCAGATTCCGTTAACCATCGCAATCAGGGCGATAAAACCAATCAGCATCGCAGAAACGATAATCGCAACTTTAAACCCAGCAAGAATATATTCACCCAGCATTTCGAAGAAGCTTTGACCTTCATGCAGGCTGCGCATTTGGATCTCTTTTTCCCCTTCTGGTGGGTACGGGTTGATCAGCGATAACACCACGAATGTACCAAACATGTTTAAGACCAAAGCGGCAACCACATATTTTGGATCTAACATGGTCATGTATGCACCCACGATGGACATTGAAACGGTAGACATCGCCGTTGCCGCCATGGTGTACATTCTTCTTTCTGACATGCTGCCTAATTGGTCTTTATAGGCAATAAAGTTTTCTGACTGACCCAACAGTAATGAACTTACTGCGTTGAATGACTCAAGTTTACCCATGCCGTTTACTTTCGACAGCACCGTACCGATGATGCGGATAACGAAAGGCAGGACTTTAATGTGCTGTAAAATACCAATCAGTGCAGAGATAAAGATAATTGGACACAATACTTGTAGGAAGAAGAATGCTAAGTTGCCTTCAATCATTCCGCCAAAGATAAATTTGGTCCCTTCTGCCGCATAACCCAATAAATGGGTAAATACGCCAGCAACACCAAGAACGAAAGACTCACCGATACCTGATTTTAAGAACAGGTAAGCGAGTGCAATTTGGATCACAAGTAATTGAATAACATAGCGAGGGCGGATCCCTCTACGGTTACTACTCGCTAAAATAGCGAGAGCGCCGATGATGACGATGGATAAAATAAAGTGCAGGATCGAGGTCATATTTGACTCCAACAAAGTTACGAATCAGTCTATGCGCATATTCTATGTAATAGACAACATTTAAATGAGATTAACGTCACATTAATATGAAAACTGACTCAGCCTATCTGTCAAAAGTCACGACCAGATCACGTTTCATGAGTAACACATTAATAACAACTGTAAAAATGTTAGCCAGAAAATAAGAAATGCCATTATCACGACGGACGATAATGGCATTGCGCATTAAATATAGGTCACGATTAGATATTCAGCAAACGAATTAATTCTTCTTCATCAATGACTTTTATCCCCAATTCTGTCGCTTTCGCTAACTTTGAACCCGCCGCTTCACCGGCAATCACCAAGTCAGTTTTTTTCGATACACTACCCGCGACTTTCGCGCCTAAGGCAATCAATCTATCCTTAGCTTCATCGCGAGAAAGCGTTGACATCGATCCAGTAAGTACGATTGTTTTTCCAGCAAATGGGCTATCGATGTCAGCACTGTTAATCACTTTCACTTCAGGCCAGTGGATGTTCGCGATGGTCAGTAAATCATGAATAACTTGGCGATTGTGCTCTTCGCGGAAGAAATGCACCACATGTTTTGCCACCACTTCACCAATATCTTGAACGGTTTTCAGTGATTCTTCATCCGCCGCCATCACCGCATCTAATGATGCATAATGTGCTGCGAGGTTCGCCGCTGTCGCCTCACCCACTTCACGGATCCCTAATGCATAGATAAAGCGAGCCAGTGTCGTTTGTTTGGATTTTTCGAGCGCATCAATGAGTTTTTGTGCAGATTTCGGTCCCATTCGTTCTAGGCCGGTTAATTTACCCGCTGATAATTGATAGAGCTGCGCCGCATTTTTCACATATTCCGCGTCGACCAGCTGCTCAATAATTTTATCCCCCATCCCATCGACATCCATCGCACGGCGAGAAACAAAGTGTTTCAGTGATTCTTTTAATTGAGCGCCACAGGTTAACCCACCTGTACAGCGAGCCACCGCTTCCCCTTCGATACGCTCAATATCCGAATTACAGACTGGGCAATGGGTTGGGAATAAAATTTCACGACTATCCGCAGGGCGTTTATCCAGCACGACACTCACGATTTGAGGAATAACATCCCCTGCTCGGCGGATCACGACAGTATCCCCAATGCGAACACCCAAACGGTCAATTTCATCCGCGTTATGGAGTGTGGCATTACTCACCACAACACCCGCAACTTGCACTGGCTCTAATCGAGCCACGGGCGTAATCGCCCCTGTGCGCCCCACTTGGAACTCGACATCTTTTAGTAATGTGATTTGCTCTTGAGCTGGGAATTTAAACGCCGTTGCCCAGCGTGGTGCCCGGGAAACAAAACCTAATTCTTCTTGAGTGGCAATATCATTCACTTTAATCACGACACCATCGATATCAAAACCGAGCGTCGGGCGAATTTTTTCAACATGGTGATAGAAATCGAGCACTTGCTGGCAACCAACACGTAGCTGTACATGCTCACTCACTGGCAACCCCCACGCTTTAAATTGCATCAAGCGCTCGTAATGGGTATCTGGCAATGTTTTGCCTTCCACCAGCCCTACACCATAGCAGTAGAAGGTTAATGGGCGTTTAGCGGTAATACGCGGGTCTAACTGGCGAAGGGAACCCGCCGCCGCATTGCGTGGGTTAGCAAAAATCTTACCATCCGTTTTACGCGCTTCTTCGTTCATGGCCTCAAAGCCTTTTTGAGGCATAAAAACTTCACCACGAATTTCAACACGGGCAGGAATATTATCCCCCCGTAAACGCAGCGGAATCGCTTTGATCGTGCGTACGTTAGCCGTGATATTTTCACCAACAGTACCATCACCACGGGTAGCGGCTTGAACTAACTCACCATTTTCATACAGCAAGCTGACGGCTAAACCATCTAATTTGAGTTCGCAGCAAAATGTTAATTCAGTGTGGTTATGCAGTCGGTCTTTCACGCGTTTATCAAATGCGAGATAGCTTTCTTCATCAAACACGTTATCTAAAGAGAGCATGGGAATTTCATGGCGAACTGTATCGAATGCAGCTAATGGTGCGGCACCCACACGCTGGGTTGGGGAATCTGTGGTGATCAGTTCTGGATGCTGCGCTTCGAGGCTTTTAAGTTCCTGCATCAGTTTGTCATATTCCACATCAGGAATTTCTGGCGCATCCATAACATGATAGAGGTATTCGTGATGGCGCAATTGTTGTTTTAGCGCGTCTATTTTTTGCGTGAGTGCGTCTGGGGTTTGTTTCGTCGTCATGTTTCACCAATAGATATAAAAAACCCCCTGAGTCGGGGGTTTTAATTAACTTAATGTATTTCGAATTCTTGCATGATACACCTCTATTTTTTGAGGTGTCAGTATTTTTCGTTCATCATCCAACACAACACCACCTGCATCTGATGCAATACGTTGTGCCGCTTGGAGCATTAATTTAAAGTTCTGGCTAGCTTCACCATAAGACGGCACCATCATAAAGATAGAGACGCCCGGTGTGGTGAAATCAGACATAGCTTCTGGGTCAAATGATCCTGGTTTCACCATGTTTGCCAGACTAAATAATACTGGACCCGATCCCGCTGGATGAACGTGACGGTGGAAGATATTCATGGCACCGAACTGGAAGCCCGCTTGAAGAATACTTTGCAGTAATGCTTCACCTTCAAGAACCTGCCCGTGATGCGCTGCAACATGCAGTACCAGAACAATTTCTTTTTCACTTGCAACTGCCGCTTTTTCTACTGATGCACTTGGTGCTTCATGCTCTACTTCACTATGAGGTTGAGCCACAGGTTGTACCGCTTCTTGATGAGCAGAGACTTGTGGTACAGACTCTGGCTGTGCAGAAACATGGATTTTCGGCTCTGTATGAATGCGTACAGGTTCTGAAACATGCTCTTGTAAATCAGCTTCATCTGCCATATTAATCGTCAATTGCTCAGGGGCATGGCGATTATCAACATGTGGAGCAAACACAGGCTCAGAAGCTGTTGGTTTAACTGGCTTTGAAGCAGGCTGTGGTGAGTGCTCCGCAGTTAAATTAAACTCAGGCTCAGCGTCACGTTGAATTGTATGGGGTTGAGAGACAGGCTCAGCACGCGGCTCCTCTTTCACCATATAGATAGGCTGATCTTCAACAGCGGCTTTTTGTACCGGTTGATTTTCAGTAAACAGAGCAGAATCATCATATTCTGATGAACTTTCCTGCGTGTCATTCTTTCTACGTTTTACAGGTCTGTCGCGAAATAACTTAGAGCGCTCTTTACGGCTGGTCCATAAACCATGCAGTAATAAAGCGACAATGGCTATCGCACCTACGACCACTAATATTAGACGCAAATCCTGCATCGCTGCTATCTCTAGTTGATGAATAATGATGCCATCACGGCGGAAACTACCTTAAGATTATTTCTCAATTGCTCTAAGTGCAACCCTCAGAACGATTTTCTTACAAGAAAGAGAATATTCCGCCTTCGTTTGCTGCTTTTTTAAACAAAATTATCACTAGTCAGTGTAATTTCATACCTATATGATACATGCTCACCCGCAAAGGAGATAATAAGAAGTATGACCCAATCGACATTTTCGCCACAAAAAAATCACTCTGGTTTTTATTACTTTTCACAAGGGTGGCGACTAATCACTCGTCCTGGCATTAAGCGTTTTGTTATTTTACCCCTATTAGCAAACATTCTGCTGCTTGGTGGCGCTTTTTGGTGGTTATACAGCAAGCTTGGCGGATGGATTGAGCAGGTTATGAGCTACATCCCTAGCTGGCTACAATGGCTTGACTATCTGATTTGGCCTGTTGCCGTCATTTCTATCTTACTGATTTTCAGCTATTTCTTTAGCACGATTACCAACATCATCGCGGCTCCGTTTAACGGCTGGCTATCAGAGCATTTAGAAGCTGAATTGACTGGTAAGCCTGCACCTGATACGGGAATGGCAGAATTGCTAAAAGATGTACCGCGCATGATTAAACGCGAATTTGTGCGAATTGCTTACTATTTGCCACGAGCCATCGTGTTATTGGTGCTGTTCTTTATTCCCGGTATTGGACAAACTGTTGCACCCGTTTTATGGTTCCTGTTCGGCGCTTGGATGATGTCTATTCAATATTGCGATTACCCATTTGATAACCATCGAGTTGGGTTTAACGACATGAAGCAAGCACTCTCAAAAGACCGAGTGAATAATGTTCAATTTGGTGGTGCCGTCAGCTTATTAATGATGATCCCAATTTTGAATTTAGTCATCATGCCGGTTGCAGTTTGTGGCGCAACCTTAATGTGGGTTGACCGTTATCGCGCTCGTTATGCTCGCTATTAGCCCTCATCAAAACTAACGCTTTCTAGGGATATGCAGGTACCTATCTGCATATCCTTCTCCACTGCTCCTACTCTCAAATTCGCCCGATATCAAACATTCCATCTTAGTTATAATAATGCAATTTTAAATAACCCATGGTTATATTCTAGCGTTAAATCATATTTGCAATAATCAGATGTTCGAGTATGTTGAATTCATATTCAATTTTGAAAACACACCTAATTCTTGGCTAACCGTTAATTTTAAGGATCTCCCATGAGCAAAATTTATGAAGATAATTCGTTGACCATTGGAAATACTCCATTAGTGCGTTTACAGCATTTTGGCAACGGTAATATTTTGGCAAAAGTGGAATCTCGTAACCCAAGCTTCAGCGTGAAATGCCGTGTGGGCGCGAACATGATTTGGGATGCAGAGAAAAAAGGCATCCTGACAAAAGATAAAGAACTGGTTGAGCCAACAAGCGGAAATACGGGGATTGCCCTCGCTTACGTGGCCGCGGCTCGTGGTTATAAACTAACGCTGACCATGCCAGAAACCATGAGCGTAGAACGCCGTAAACTTCTAAAAGCCCTTGGCGCTAATTTAATCCTGACTGAAGGCGCCAAAGGTATGAAAGGCGCTATTGCGAAAGCGGAAGAAATCGTCAACAGCAACCCAAGTAAGTATCTGCTATTACAGCAATTTAGTAACCCAGCCAACCCAGCCATTCACGAGAAAACGACCGGGCCTGAAATATGGAATGATACTGATGGCAACGTGGATGTCGTTGTTTCTGGTGTTGGAACTGGCGGGACTATCACAGGTATTGGACGCTATTTAAAGCAGACAAAAGGGAAAAAAGATGTGGTGATGGTTGCCGTTGAACCCGCAACTTCCCCAGTAATCACTCAAGCTCTTGCGGGTGAAGAAATTAAGCCGGGCCCCCATAAAATCCAAGGAATCGGTGCTGGTTTTATCCCTGGCAACTTAGACCTTTCTATTATTGATAAAGTCCTGCAAATTACTGATGACGAAGCAATTTCAACCGCTCGTGAGTTAATGGAAAAAGAAGGTATTCTGGCGGGTATTTCTTCGGGTGCTGCGATTGCGGCAGCCGCTAAACTTGCTGCACTACCAGAATATAAAGACAAAAATATTGTGGTCATTCTTCCGTCTTCAGGAGAGCGTTACTTATCCACCGCACTGTTTGCAGATATTAATGCCGAATAATGATTGTTAGGTTAACATTACGTTAAAAAAGCACCAATTAGGTGCTTTTTTTGTGGGTGAGATCATAGATTAGCACGGATTGGGATGATTTATTATCCGGCATTTAGTATTAAACATAGTAATTATTTCACACCTCGAAATTAATCATTTTTTAGTCACTCATCTATTGAATGGCAAAATACCCACTAAAAGCGTTGTGTGAAATTTAAGCTAAATAAATGATAATTTGGTTGATACCAAACAAAGTAGAAAACCAAATGAATCGTTGATAATCTAAATTATACGCATGCTCAGCATATTTCATCTACAATAGGCTGTGTCATCATAAAAATCTTAAAATCACTGAGGAAATATTATGTTCCAGCAAGAAGTTACTATTACAGCACCTAACGGTTTACATACTCGTCCTGCGGCTCAATTCGTTAAAGAAGCAAAAGCGTTCACTTCAGACATTACTCTGAGTTCAGGCGGCAAGTCAGCTAGCGCAAAAAGCCTGTTCAAACTACAAACATTAGGTTTAACCCAAGGCACCGTAGTCACCATTTCTGCTGAAGGTGAAGATGAGCAACAAGCAGTTGAATTTTTAGTTAAACTGATGGGCGAATTAGAATAACGTTTCACTTTGCCATCTTGTTTTAACGTAATAATTCCCTGTCCCTGAATAATTTATTCGGGGACACCTGCTTAATCACTTATATCTACTGTTGTCTCTGCAACATCAAATCTCCTATCAGTAGTAAGGTAATATTATGATTTCAGGAATTTTAGTATCCCCAGGTTTTGCTTTTGGTCAGGCTCTCATCCTCAAAGAAGATCCTATTGTTGTCAGCACCCGTAAAATCACTGACGAGCAAATTGATAAAGAGATCCAAAACTTCATTGATGGACGTAACAAATCAGCTGAGCAGCTTAGCCTTATCAAAGATAAAGCAGAAAAAAATCTTGGTGCGGAAAAAGCTGAGATTTTTGAAGGTCATATCATGCTGCTGGAAGATGAAGAATTAGAGCAAGAAATTATTTCTCTCATCAAAGGCGATAAAAAAACCGCGGATGCGGCGGTTTACTCAGTCATTGAAGACCAAGCTCAAGCATTAGAAGCATTAGATGACGAATATCTGAAAGAGCGTGCCGCTGACGTACGTGACATTGGTAAACGCCTGCTCAGAAATATTCTTAATATGCCGATTGTCGATTTAAGCGCAATCACCGAAGAAGTTATTTTAGTTGCCCCTGATTTGACTCCATCCGAAACTGCTCAGTTAAACTTAGACAAAGTATTAGGTTTTATCACTGACCTCGGTGGTCGTACTTCCCATACCTCTATCATGGCTCGTTCACTGGAAATTCCTGCGATTGTCGGTACCACCGATGCGACCAGCAAAGTGAAAAGCGGTGATTTTATTGTATTAGATGGCGTGAACAACACCATTTACCTCAATCCATCTGAAAGCGAAATTGATAAGCTGAAAGCCTTCAGAAATGAATACCTACAAGAAAAAGAAGAGCTGGCGAAATTAAAAGATTTACCAGCAATGACCTTAGACGGTCATCAAGTTGAAGTCTGTGCAAACATCGGTACTGTGCGTGATGTCGCAGGTGCTGAGCGTAATGGCGCAGAAGGTGTGGGTCTATACCGCACTGAATTCTTATTCATGGACAGAGACGCTCTGCCAACAGAAGAAGAGCAATTCCAAGCGTATAAAGCTGTAGCAGAAGCCATGGGCAGCCAAGCAGTGATTGTACGTACAATGGATATTGGTGGTGATAAAGACTTACCTTACATGAACTTACCGAAGGAAGAGAACCCATTCCTTGGCTGGCGTGCAATTCGTATTTGTCTTGACCGCAAAGAAATTCTACACTCTCAATTAAGAGCTATTTTAAGGGCGTCTAAATTTGGTAAACTGCGTATCATGTTCCCGATGGTTATTTCTGTCGAAGAAGTTCGAGAACTGAAAGCAGAACTTGAGATGCTTAAAGAGCAGCTACGAGAAGAAGGCAAAGCCTTTGATGAAGCGATTGAAGTCGGTATTATGGTGGAAACGCCAGCTGCGGCAGTCATTGCACATCATTTGGCGAAGGAAGTTGATTTCTTTAGTATTGGGACGAATGATCTCACTCAATACACTTTAGCGGTTGACCGTGGTAATGAGCTGATTTCACACCTTTATAATCCGATGTCTCCAGCCGTCTTGAACTTGATTAAACAAGTGATTGACGCTTCTCACGCGGAAGGTAAATGGACGGGTATGTGTGGTGAATTAGCAGGTGATGAACGTGCGACCTTATTGCTGTTAGGCATGGGTCTGGACGAATTTAGTATGAGCGCAATCTCAATTCCTCGTATCAAAAAGCTTATTCGTAATGCGAATTTTGCAGATACTCAAGCGCTAGCGGAACAAGCACTTGCTCAACCAACAGCCGATGAATTGATGAAACTTGTCGATACCTTTATCCAAGAAAAAACGTTATGCTAACAGCAGCACATTAGTTCGGTCCCATATAAAACGATTAGGAGAAGGTCCATGGGTCTGTTTGACAAACTGAAATCACTAGTTTCGGAAGACAAGAGTAGCAGTGGCAATATTGAAATCATCGCGCCATTATCAGGCGAGATAGTCAATATTGAAGATGTACCAGACGTTGTGTTCGCAGAAAAAATTGTTGGTGACGGTATTGCTATCAAGCCTTCTGGCAACAAAATTGTGGCTCCGGTTGATGGTACAATCGGTAAAATCTTTGAAACTAACCATGCGTTTTCTATTGAATCTGATGATGGTATCGAACTGTTTGTTCACTTCGGTATTGATACTGTTGAACTCAAAGGCGAAGGCTTTAAACGTATCGCAGAAGAAGGTCAATCTGTGAAAAAAGGCGACGTTGTCATTGAGTTTGACTTAGCCCTGTTAGAAGAAAAAGCAAAATCAGTTCTGACTCCAGTTGTTATTTCAAATATGGACGAGATCAAAGAGCTGAATAAATTAAGCGGTACCGTGACTGTGGGTGAAACAGTCATTATGCGTATTAAGAAATAATTGCGCTAAACCTTAAAAAGCAGCTTAATAACAAACCACCAGCGACATTTTTGCCCTGGTGGTTTTTTGTTGGGTTCTATTTTCTAGACGTTCTATCAACAAACGTTTATTTATCAAAAACACCTGTCGACAAATAGCGGTCACCACGATCACAAATAATCGCCACAATCACGGCATGAGGGTTCTCTTTTGCTACTCGTAACGCACCCGCTACCGCACCACCTGAACTTACACCACAAAAAATACCTTCACGTTTTGCTAAAGCGCGCATCGTGTCTTCAGCTTCTTGCTGATTAATATCGAGTACAGTATCCACTAATTCGCTGTCAAAAATCCCCGGTAAATATTCTGGAGACCAACGGCGAATCCCTGGGATTTGGCTCTTTTCAGCGGGTTGTAAGCCCACAATTTCCACATCTTGTGATTGGCTTTTTAAGTAACGACTCACACCAGTGATGGTGCCTGTTGTCCCCATACTAGACACAAAATGGGTAATTCGCCCTGCTGTTTGTTGCCAGATCTCGGGTCCTGTAGTTTTAAAATGGGCTAAAGGATTATCAGGGTTATTAAATTGGTCTAAAACCTTCCCTTCGCCTCGCTTTGCCATCTCTTGAGCTAAGTCCCTCGCCCCTTCCATTCCTACTGTCGTACTCACTAAAATAAGTTCTGCACCATAAGCTTGCATAGACGCTTTACGCTCTTGGCTCATGTTATCCGGCATTAACAGCTTCAGTTTGTAACCTTTCACCGCAGCAATCATCGCTAAAGCGATCCCTGTATTGCCACTGGTGGCTTCAATAAGCGTATCTCCCTGTTTGATCTCCCCGCGTTTTTCGGCTTCGTTGATCATCGAAAATGCCGCTCTATCTTTTACTGAACCGGCAGGGTTATTTCCTTCAAGCTTTACCCAGATTTCAGCATCCAAACCTTCCGTTAGACGTTGCAAGCGAACCAACGGCGTATGACCAATAAACTGTTCCAACGTTGACACTGTGTTTTTCCTTATAATAATTTTTTATTGATTGATAATATAATTAACAATTAATTCTAAAATCAATCACCCCTTATTAATCTACGCGCTTTTAGCTAGAGAGGGGAAAAATAATGGCTCTTTACCCTGATAAATTTGTGTTTGTTGGCTGCCGAGGTAGTAATTTTCGCCCCTTGTAGGAACAGTACGCGCATCCTGCCATACCACGGACAAGGTTTCCTCACTCCAACCTAAAGGTTGCACCGTTAATTGCCAAAAATGGCCGCGAGGGCCTGATTCAATGATCCTTACTGGCAATTGGTATTGTTCATCCCTTTCTTTCTGCAAACGAATATCCCAAGGGCGAATAAACACATCAACCTCCCCTTGCTGAGCACTAACCTGCGCGAGTGGGAAGGTAAAGTTCGCTATCTGCAACTGTGAACCGCGGATCTGTCCAGGGATTTTGTTAACCTCCCCCATGAATTCAAGCACAAAACGCGTTTCCGGTGATTGCCAAATTTCATTTGGAGTACCGACTTGTTCAATATGCCCTTGGCTCATCACGACTATGCGATCTGCAACTTCCATCGCTTCCTCTTGGTCATGAGTCACGAATACACTCGTGAATTTCAACTCTTCATGAAGCTGACGCAACCAACGACGTAATTCAATACGCACTTGCGCGTCTAGTGCACCAAACGGTTCGTCTAACAGCAAAATTTGCGGCTCTACCGCTAATGCTCTTGCCAATGCTACCCGCTGTTTTTGTCCACCAGAAAGCTGAGAAGGAAAACGCTCAGCCAAATGGGCTAATTGCACCATCTCAAGCAGCGCCATTGCTTTTTGCTTAATCGCTGCTTTTGAGGGTCGCTGTTTTCGAGGTAATACCGTCAAACCAAACGCCACATTCTCGAATACCGTCATATGGCGAAATAGCGCATAATGCTGGAAAACGAAACCAACATGCCTATCTTTCGCATGGACTTGGCTTACATCTTGACCATGGAAACGTAACGAACCGTGGCTTTGTTGCTCTAGCCCCGCAATAATCCGCAACAAGGTGGTTTTCCCAGAGCCAGATGGCCCCAACAATGCCACCATTTCCCCTGAGCCGATATCCAATGAGATATTGTTCAGCACTGATGTTTTACCAAACAATTTACCAACATGATTAATTTCAATACTCATAATTAATGGACTCCTGACTCAGTTTGCTGCCGGCTTAAATGCCATTGCAAAGCACTTTTCACAATCAAGGTAATAATCGCTAATAACGCTAAAATAGCCGCAGCCGTGAACGCACCTACCGTATTGTAATCTTGATGAAGCAACTCAACTTGCAGAGGCAATGTGTAAGTTTCACCACGAATAGCGCCCGATACCACAGACACCGCACCAAATTCGCCAATGGCACGCGCATTGGTTAATACCACGCCATAAAGCAGCGCCCAGCGAATATTTGGCAGAGTGACTCGCCAAAACATTTTCCAACCTGACGCACCCAATAATGTTGCTGCTTCGTCCTCTTGGCTTCCCTGACTTAGCATCAATGGCACTAGCTCCCTGACGACAAATGGGCATGTCACAAAAATAGTCACTAACGCCATTCCCGGCCATGAAAACATCACCTGAATATCAAAGCCTTCTAACCAGCCACCAAACCAACTATTCGAACCGTAAAAGAGTAAATAGAGTAGCCCTGCCACGACCGGCGAAACCGCAAAAGGAATATCAACTAAGGTCAATAACAACTGGCGCCCTGGAAACTGAAAACGCGTCACCAACCACGCCAACATCACGCCAAAAACCAAGTTAACAGGCACTGTGATCAACGCGATAAGAATCGTTAACCCGATGGCATGGAGCATGTCTGGGTTGCTTAAGTTGACGAGTACTTCACCTAATCCCTTCTCAAATGCCGTGATAAAAATCCAGATAATTGGCACCACCAGCAGCAATACCGAGAAAAATAGCCCAATTCCAATGAGTGCCCATTTTCCCCAGTTGATATTTCTGCGTTGAGTGACTGGAAATGGTGTGACTTGTCCCATTAATGCCCCCCTAAGCGTTTACCAAAGCGGCTTTGGATTACATTCACCGTGAATAAAAGAAGCAGTGATACCGCTAAAATTACCGAGGCAATCGCACTAGCGGCAGGGTAATCAAACTGCTGCAATTGGCTGAAAATCATTAAGGAGACCACCTCCGTTTGCCACGCAATGTTTCCGGCGATAAAAATAATCGCCCCAAATTCACCAAGGCTGCGTGTAAAAGATAAAACGGTTCCCGCTATTAGTGCAGGAGAAACTTCAGGTAATACAACACGGCGGAACGTTTGCCAGCGTGTTGCACCTAGCGTTTGTGCAGCTTCTTCGTATTCAGGCCCTAACTCTTCCAGTACAGGCTGAACCGTTCTGACCACAAAAGGAATGCTGGTAAAAGCCATCGCGACGGCGATACCTAACCAAGTATTTACCACTTTGATATCGAACTGATGCAGATACTGTCCATACCAGCCCGATGTGGCAAATAAGGTCGCAAGAGTCAGCCCAGCGACCGCCGTAGGAAGCGCGAAAGGTAAATCCACCAATCCATCTAGGAACAAGCGACCAGGAAAGCGATAACGCGTTAAAATCCATGCCAGCAACATGCCAAAAACCGCATTAAATAGGCTTGCGACCAGAGCCGCCAATAAAGTTACTTTATAAGCAGCAACCACTTGAGGGTAACTGATCACAGCCCAATACTGCTGCCATGTCATATCGGAAAGCTGCACCACGAGAGCGCTTAAAGGCAATAACAAAATCAAACAGACGAAAAACAAGCTACTACCTAACGTCAGTCCGAAACCGGGTAAAAACCGCTTTCCTGATTTACGCATTAACGACGACCTTGTTCCATAAGTTGATCAAATTCCCCTCCCGTCGAAAAGTGGTCATTCATCACATTGTTCCAATTGCCAAATTGTGATTCCACCGTAAACAGCTGAGTTGACGGGAATTTGCTTTTATTCGCTTCCATCACCTGTTTGTCATTCACGCGGTAATTAAAGCGAGTAATAATATTTTGTGCCTCGGGGGTGTAGAGGTAATTTAAGTAGGCTTTTGCCGCTTTTTCTGTGCCATTTTTTTGCACATTTTTGTCAATCCACGCGACTGGGAATTCCGCCAAAATATCGACCGGAGGCACAATCACTTCGTAGTCGGATTCGCCATATTGGCTACGAATGTTATTCACTTCAGACTCAAAGCTAATTAAAACATCCCCTAACCCTCGCTCGATAAATGAGGTTGTTGCACCACGACCGCCCGTATCAAACACTTCAACGTTTTTCAGGAATTGCTGCATTTTTTCGCGTGTTTTAGGGCTATCTTTACCATTTTCTTGGTTAAATGCTCCCCATGCTGCAAGGTAGGTATAGCGACCATTTCCCGACGTTTTGGGGTTTGGAAATACCAGTTTCACGTCACTGCGTGCAAGGTCGTTCCACGTTTTAATGCCTTTCGGATTGCCCTTACGAACTAAAAACGCCATTGTCGAATAATAAGGGGAGCTATTATTCGGTAAACGCGCTTGCCAATCTGCCGGGATTAATTGCCCTTTATCGTGGAGAATTTGCACATCAGTCACTTGGTTAAACGTCACCACATCCGCTTTTAGCCCTTGCAAAATGGCCAACGCTTGCTTCGATGAGCCCGCGTGAGACTGCTTGATTGTCAGTGGATCATTAGGGTTTTCCTGCGCCCACTGCTTTTCAAATTCAGGGTTTAACGCCGCAAATAGCTCTCTTGAAATATCATAGGAACTATTCAGTAATTCAGCCGCCGTCAGGGATGCGCTACTCATTAACGAAAACATCGCCAAACTCGCTAAGCCTGTATTTTTAAAAATTGATTTTTTCATATGATCCCTACTCGTGACTAAACCCAAACATAATCTAAAAAACAATGTATATGTTTTGGTTATAACTTTGTAGTTATCAATCATCTTTTGATATATCAAGTTGGAATAACAAAGAGGTTATAGCAATAAGCCATAAAATTCAGAGGAAATTTAAGATGTTAATGTAATGAGGAAGGTTCATTTAAGCCTAGAATAAAACGTTAAGAATAAACATGCATACTTGCCAAACCTAATTGCGGTGTGTATCGTGTGTATGTCAGTTGACGAAATGGAGGGATCTTGAAAAGTTCGGAGCTGATAAATTTGTTAGAAAATAATGGATGGAAATTAGAGCGAGTTAAAGGAAGTCATCACCAATTTTCTCATCCAGACTTTTCAATTGTTATCACAGTCCCGCATCCTCGAAAGGATTTAAAGATAGGCACACTTAATCAAATCCTTAAGGCGGCTAAACTGAAACATTAATTAAAGACGCGCTCTTTAACACGCTCCGAGCGCTATCTTTATGGAGACAAAACATGCTATACCCAGCCTTTATTGAAATTGATCATGATGGTAGTGCGAGTGGTTGGTTTCCAGATATTGAAGGTTGTACTTTTGCTGGCGACAATATTGAAAATGCTTACACTGATGCAAAATCAGCACTCGATGCCCACTTTGAATTATTAAGTGAAAAGGGGTTTGAAATTCCTGAGCCAAAATCTCAGCAAGAGCATCTAAATCGTACAAAAGATGAATATCAAAATGGTCTTTGGTTATTCGTTGATATCGACATGGATAAATATGATGGACGTGCAGAAAGGATTAATATTACGCTACCTCATCGCTTACTGCATCGTATTGATACGCTAGTTAAAGCCAATCCCGAGTATGGAAGCCGTAGTGGATTCATTGCTGCCGCAGCACGTAAAGAACTCCAAAAAACCGATCAGTAAACGCTTTCAAGCTGCCGCTATCCGCGACAGCTTGAATTATCGCGATAAGATTATAGGGATAATAATCTTTCAATTGATGGCGCGTAGTAATAGCTACCAGAAACGGCTTTCGTCATACGCAGCAGATCATCATATTTACCATCAGTTTCACCAAACATGCTCAGCAATTGTTGTTCAATATTATGGATGGTTGCGCAGTAGGCAATAAAGAATAAACCATGTTTACCGCTTGCTGTGCCGTATGGCAGGCTATGGCGCATCACAGAAAGCTCTTCGCCCTCTTCTTCAATCACTACGCGAGAAACGTGAGATGTTTTATTACGTGCATCTTCGTCTAATTCAACGCTATCGTGTTTAGTTCGACCAATCATTTTCTCTTGTTCATGTTCAGAGAAACGAGACCATTTTTTCAGGTCATGCTCATAGCGTTGTACCATGACATAGCTACCACCAATGTCATCGCCTTGATTAATCAACGTCACTTCAGCAATTTCTTCGCCTTGAGGGTTTTCTGTACCATCAATGAAACCGCTTAAATCTCTATCTTCAACCCAACGGAAACCATGAATTTCTTCAACCACTTCAATGGATGAACCAAATGCTTTTAGCGCGGCTTGCGCCAGAGAAAAGTTAATATCATGACGTAATGATTGAATATGAATAAACATATCGCGCTGAGTCGCAGGCGCTAGTCCTTTGCCGAGCGTGCGAAATGGCTTTAATTCTGGTGAAACAGCTGAGTGTCCGAGCTGCTTCCAAACATCTGAACCAAATGCAATCACTGCACCAAGACGATCATCAGGGAATTTTGCTTGTAGTTTGGTTAATTCATCAACAAAAATCTTGCACCCTGATTTCACCTCTTCGAGCGACCCGGTCACCATGGCTTCAATAAAAATACCAAAACGACTATGTTCCTTCAAAATACCACTTTGGGAATGAGACATGCATAAACCCCTTAGAATGAATAAATTACACAAACCTATACTTTAAATTAGTTTATCGCATTAATAATGATTTTCACCTTGTTTTAACGCAAGAGTTGGCCAGTCTAGGAAATATTAGAAGGGTCTGACGAGAGAAAAGAATAAATAGCAATATTATCAGTAGATTATAACCGTAAGTTATTGCCTATTAAATCGAATAACTTACGGCCTTTTGTCCAAAATTTTAGCTAAGTAACTTATTTATGCCAAATAATTTGCGACACTTTCCATGTTTTCAACACTTCATCGGCCGGCATTAAATTCTCAGGACCTTGCCATTTTCCGCTGAATTTATAAACCACTTTGCTACTTTGCGGTGCAACACACAGTACTGTCGGTATATTATCAACCGCTTCCCCTAAGGAACATGATCCGTAGGCCTTCTGGTAAATGTCGCTAAACTCAGTACCAATTTGGGTATCCCATTCAGTGAGCATATCAGGATCATTCACGACAATACGAGATACGGTGCCTTTTTCAGGACCAAAGACTTCGACTTCAACGTCTAAATCTTTCATAGCTTGAAACACCGAAACCATTTCTCCATTTTCAAGCTGCATGCCACCACGTATGGCATAGCGGTCATCAAGTTGATTATTAATCACATCACGTTCCATTGGCGTCAGACTTGTGATTGCCCCCACGCCCGCTTCTGAAATCATTAGAGGGCTATGAAACCATGTGGATGGTGAAAATAGGCTTTTACCAGCACAACCCGATAGCATCACCGCGCCACCAAGTAGAGAAACTTTAAATAGGGTTACGAATACGTTTTGGGACATATCATCCTCTTTAGCGGGTCATATAATGCATACTGAGACCGTCCATTTCATAAAAGATTCACGCTGTTTAGCCAAACCTTCAAGAAAATAATCACCAGCAGTTTAGAAATCCACTTCGTGAGTCAATCTTTTTGAATAGATCAAACGCTCAGCTTGCTCTTCTTCATACAACATTTTTTCAAACATGCAGATTGCCGAATCAGACTCTTCGTTGACCAACAATTCGATTCTGCCACAACCACGGGCAATCAATTTTTTCTCTAAACGACTCACTAACGCATTAGCAATACCGCGCCCGCGAAATTCAGGATGTACAGCTAAATACACAGCGGTACCACGAATTCCATCGTAGCCCCCCATAATGGTTCCGACCACTTCACCCGATACCTCGGCGACAAGGAAAAGATCGGCACCGCACTGTAGTTTACGCTCAATATCTAATTCAGGATCACCTGAAATTTCATTCAATTGACAGCGTTCCCACAGCGTAAGCACCTCTTCATAATCATTTTGGCGAAATATGCGTATTTCCATCATCTTGTCCGTTTGAGCTAAACTGTCTGCCATTATCACTGCTTTTGATACACAATCAATAATCAATATGCCTTTTTTACCTCAACGGGGTATACTTTACCCAATTTATTTCTCCCGACGGTTCTATTAAAAAACAATGAATTACCCAGATATTGAACGCATAAAAGCCTATTTGCAAAGCTTGCAAGATACCATCTGCCAAAAAATCACAGAATTAGATGGCAAAGAAACCTTCCTTGAACAAACTTGGGAACGTGCTGAAGGCGGTGGTGGACGCAGCCGAGTTTTAACCCACGGCGCACTTTTTGAACAAGCTGGCGTGAATTTCTCACATATCAAAGGTGAAAAAATGCCTGCTTCAGCGACAGCACATCGCCCGGAGTTAGCAGGACGTAGCTACCAAGCCATGGGCGTTTCATTAGTTATCCACCCTCTCAACCCTTATGTACCGACCACACATGCCAATGTGCGCTTTTTCATTGCTGAAAAAGAAGGTGCCGACCCCGTATGGTGGTTTGGTGGTGGTTTCGATTTGACCCCCTATTATGGATTTGAAGAGGATGCTGTCCATTGGCATACCGTCGCTAATGAACTTTGTACGCCTTACGGAACGGAGGTTTACCCTAAATACAAGCAGTGGTGTGATGACTATTTCTTCTTAAAACATCGCAATGAGCCTCGTGGCATCGGCGGATTATTTTACGATGACCTTAACCAATGGGACTTTGAGTCTTGTTTTGCATTCACGCAAGATGTCGGCAATGGCTTTTTACAAGCTTATGTACCCATTGTCGAAAAACGTCGAGAAATCCCATGGGGTGAGCGTGAACGCCAATTCCAACTTTATCGTCGCGGACGCTATGTAGAATTTAACCTTGTTTGGGATAGAGGCACACTCTTTGGCTTGCAAAGTGGCGGGCGCACAGAGTCCATTTTGATGTCTATGCCGCCATTAGTACGTTGGGAATATGACTACCATCCAGAAGCCGGTAGCCCAGAAGCTAAGCTGTATACCGACTTTTTGATCACTGGTAAAGATTGGCTCACACACAATAAATAGTACAAACTTCTGTAATTAATCAGATTTCTATCTGCTAGTTTTGATAATAAAAATTAGCAGATATTGATTTAATTACTTAATTATCATGTAGTTACAATAAAATCACAACCGTTTATGATTCCATTTCGTCAAACAAAATGGAGTTATAAATGAATCAGATACTTGGTCGTTCACTATTATCACCTAGCTTAATCTCTCACTTCTATCAAGAAAGCCAATGCAATGATTTAAAATCAACCTTATTTCATATCAATGACATCATGAGCCGCACTTACACAGAAGAAGATGCGAACTATCAACGTCAATTACTGGCTAGCACTTGTAGCATCGCCGGCGGCACCTACAACCGAGTGATCCGTGATGCCCAACAACGTGTAGAAAATTACACTCACAACCACTCTAGCCTACCGATTTGTCGCCGCGAAGAAATGCCAGTTGATGAGCATATGGCGCATAACGATTTCGCCGTTATTATGCGAGAAGAAGATAAAGTGGCACCGACTGAACCAGCACATCGCGTGTTCGCTGCTATTGGATTGATCCGCTCATTCCTTAAGGAGAAACTCAATATTGATCAGATGTTTGGTTGTGATGCTGATATCAATGCGGTTATCCATTATGACAAAAACTATTCCAATGCATTTTGGAATTCTCAAGCTATTTTCTTTGGGGATGGTGATGGAACTATTTTTGGCCCGTTCTACAACGATATTGACATAATCGCTCACGAACTCGCTCATGGATACATTGGCTCACAAGCTGATTTTGACTATGTCGATCAATCTGGTGCATTAAATGAATCTGTTGCTGACGTATTAGGCATCATGGTGAAGCAATATGTTCAAAAGCAAACTGCGACACAGTCCAACTGGTTACTGGGCGAAAACTTATTTATTGATAAGAGAAAGGGACCTGCATTACGTTCAATGAAAAATCCGGGTACAGCATACTATTTCACTAAATCAAATAATGACCCGCAAGTGGGACATATGGATCAATATCGCGATTTACCTCGCTATGTCGATAATGGCGGTGTGCATATTAACTCAGGCATTCCAAACAAAGCCTTCTATTTACTGGCAACAAAAATAGGTGGTTATTCTTGGGAAATAGCAGGGAAAATCTGGGTTGCAGCGGTGTCAGATCCGAGCGTCTCGAATACGGCGACGTTTATTGAATTTGCTCAGGCAACAATTCGCTCAGCAAAAAATCTGTTTGGTGATCAAATTGAATTGGCAACTCGCCAATGCTGGCTAGATGTTGGGTTACGTGTTCAATAAAAATGAAGTGTAATAAGTAATTATTACGCCCTTGTCGGCCCACAAAGAGGCTGACTTTTATCTAAGACTTTGATCGAAAATCATAATAAAAAGGCCAAGTACACATGAGTTTTAGGTCACTCATCCTCAGCCTTTTCTCACTTCAATATCTTTTGCTTCATTCTTGCCCAATTAACGTTTTTTCTTTTTACGTCCTGGCTGGGTAAATTTCTTTTTCGGTGGTTCTGCATTAGCTTTCGGCTTTTGGCTACCCGCACCTTGCTTTCCTACTGCTTTCCCGCTACTGCTACGCGCTTGAGATTTTGCCGCTTTTTTCGGTTTAACATCGGACTCTGATTTTTCAATCAAATTAAACAACTCGATAAGCTCATCATCGGTTAAGTCGCGCCACTCCCCCACAGGAATGCCCGTGAGCCTCACATTCATAATCCGCACGCGTTCTAACTTCGTAACTTCGTAGCCAAAATGTTCGGTCATACGACGAATTTGGCGGTTTAACCCCTGAACCAGCGTAATACGGAAAACAAACGGAGCCTCTTTTTTGACTTTACATTTCTTCGTCATGGTACCGAGAATTGGTACCCCCGCGCCCATGCCACGAATAAATTCATCGGTCACAGGCTTGTTCACGGTGACAATGTACTCTTTCTCGTGATCATTACCTGCACGTAAGATTTTATTCACTAAGTCGCCATGGTTCGTCAGGAAGATCAATCCTTGGGAATCTTTATCTAAACGACCAATAGGGAAAATACGGGTACTGTGATTCACATAGTCCACAATATTATCTTTTTCGCCACTTTCGGTGGTACTGACAATCCCAACAGGCTTATTCAACGCGATCAAGACTAAATCTTCTTCATTGCGCGGTTCAATTAACTGACCATTGACCTTGACCACGTCTCCCGCGGAAACTTGGTCGCCAATGCCTGCGCGTTTACCGTTAATGAACACATTGCCTTGCTCGATATAACGATCAGCCTCACGTCTAGAGCAGATACCGCTCTCGCTAATATATTTATTCAGGCGTGTGGTTGAATTGATTTCCATGGTTTTCCTCAGTCATTAAAACAACTTAAATTTTAGGGCTGTGGCGAGCTAATAAATAATAGTAAAAAGCCGTAACAACCTAATTGGGTTACGGCTTTAGTCTGTTTATCGCGCTAACAGTTGGCGATTAGCGTTTTTTCAAGTGCTGCATCAGACGCTTACGTTTACGTAACTGGGTTGGTGTCAGTTTATTTTTCTTATCTGCATATGGGTTTTCACCCTCTTTAAACAGAATACGAATTGGCGTTCCCATTACATTTAATGAACGACGGAAATAGTTCATTAAATAACGTTTATAGCTATCTGGTAAATCAGAAACTTGGTTACCGTGGATCACAACGATTGGTGGGTTATGACCACCAGCATGCGCGTATTTCATCTTCACGCGGCGACCACGGATCAATGGTGGCTGATGTTCATCTTCCGCCATTTTCATAATACGTGTTAACAGTGCAGTACCAACCCGGCGAGTCGCTGATTCATACGCTTCTTGCACAGATTCAAACAAGTTACCCACGCCGCTACCATGTAGCGCAGAGATAAAGTGAATACGGGCAAAATCTACAAAGCCAAGACGAAGTTCCAGCATATCTTTGACATGCTCGCGATCTTCAGGCTTCATGCCATCCCATTTATTCACTGCAATCACTAATGAACGGCCTGCGTTCAAAATGAATCCTAGTAACGATAAATCTTGGTCAGAGATACCTTCTCGAGCATCGATAACCAGCAAGACCACGTTAGCATCTTCAATCGCTTGCAGCGTTTTGATCACTGAGAATTTCTCTACAGTTTCAGTCACTTTACCGCGCTTACGTACCCCAGCGGTATCGATGAGAATATATTCACGCTCATCACGCTCCATTGGGATATAAATACTGTCACGGGTGGTACCCGGCATATCAAAGACGACCACACGGTCTTCACCGAGAATACGGTTAGTTAGGGTAGATTTGCCCACATTTGGGCGCCCTACGATAGCCAGCTTTATTGGCAATGTACTCGGGTCAAAATCATCTTCTTCGTCTTCGGAGAATTCACCTTCTGCTTCCAGCTCAGCCCAATACGCAGCATTCGCTTCTTCGTCAGTAAGTTCGATTTCTTCGTCTTCAACCTCAATAAAAGGTTTTAAAGAGTGTTCAATTAACTGAGTGACACCACGACCATGAGAGGCAGCAATAGGGTAAATTTCCCCAAGACCCAGTGAATAGAAATCACCAACAACGATATTGGCATCAATACCATCAGTTTTGTTGGCAACTAAATACGTTTTTTTCTTGCGGCTGCGTAAGTGCTTAGCGATGCCTTCATCCGCTGGCATTAAGCCTGCTCTTGCATCTACCATGAAAAGAACAACGTCAGCTTCTTCAATCGCTTGAAGCGACTGAGCCGCCATATGGGTTTCTACGCCCTCTTCAGTACCATCGATACCACCAGTGTCGATAATAATAAATTCGTGCCCTTCAACTTCTGCACGACCATATTTACGATCACGGGTCAGACCGGGAAAGTCCGCTACAAGTGCGTCACGGGTACGGGTTAATCGGTTAAATAACGTGGATTTTCCTACGTTTGGACGCCCAACCAGCGCTACGACGGGTATCATTCTTCAGTGCCTCACAACTTTAATTAACTAATAGAATTCTGAGGCTAAACTCAGAAAACAAAAAACGAAACGGCCCCTGTATTCAGGAACCGTTTATTTTATCGATAAATTGTCTGCTTGTCAGAAAATTAACGTGTTAACAGGTAAACTGTTCCGTTTCTTGTCTGAACCATCAGTTTATCACTCGCAATGACTGGGCGGCTGTGGATCCCTGAACTGTTCAGTTTATTTTGAGCCACAAAGCCACCTGTGCTGGTATCTAACCAGTGCAGATAACCTTCTTTGTCACCCACAACAATATAGCCGTTATAGACTTCTGGCGCAGATAATCCACGGTTTAGTAACTGATCTTGAGTCCATAATGTCACGCCGTCGCTCTTACGAACAGCCAGCACGCGGTCAGTTTGGTCAACTAAATACAGGTTATCACCCGATAACACCATGTCATTGATGGAGCCTAAATCACGCTTCCATAACATTTGACCTGAACGCATGTCCAGTGCCGCCAATGTGCCGTTATAAGCAATCGCGTACACTTTGCCATCATCAATCACAGGCGTCATATCTACATCGTTCAGACGACCAATTTCTGTTGAACTGGTGACTAAAGAGATGCGTTGTTGCCAAATTAATTGACCTTGAGACAGCAGGACGGCACTCACTCGACCATTATCACCACCAACGATAGCCGCACCAAATGCAATCGCAGGCGCAGACTCACCGCGTAATGACAGTGATGGGGTATCCATATTCACTGTCCACTTAATCGCGCCTGTCGCTGTATCCAGCGCTTGTAATTGACCATTGCTCGTGTGGATGACCACCATGTCGCCACTCACGACAGGCTTGGACAAGGCTTCGCCTGCCACTTCCACATCCCACAACACTTCACCATTTTCTTTATTTAGCGCGATAACTGTACCACGCTCAGTACCGATGAAAATTTTGTCATCAGAAATGGTCAAGCCACCAGACAGTAACGCAGATAAATTGGCAGAAAGAAAACCAGTACGTTTTGATAAATCGACAGACCACAGTTCTTTACCGCTATCAAGTTCTAGCGCTTTAACTAAGCCTTTACGATCCGCAGCGTAAATTGCTGAACCATCCCAAACAGGAGAAAGTTCAGAATAGAACTGCTCAACACCATTACCGACGGATTTATCCCAAACAATAGAAGGTGTAAATTGATTCTCAACCTGTGGTAATGGCGCCATCACAATAGAATCAGTTTCGCTGGAACAACCGGCAAGTAAAGCTGAAGCAACCAGGCCTACCAAAAGAGTTTTGCGCAACTGCATAGTGTGTCGTTTCCTTTCTTCTTATGAATTAGATACGTTGTTCAATTTCAGAGTCAAAATACCTCTGAGTGATTGAGAACCTTCACTTTCTAACCCCTGAGTGTATGCCGCTTTAGCGCCGGATTTATCACCCTTATGGAGTAAAGCATCCCCACGGACATCCTGTGCCGTAGCTTGCCATGACTTACCTTGGATCTTAGCAACAGAGGCGATAGCCGCATCCGCATTACCGAGTGCAAGTTGGATACGCGCTAAACGCAGGTTAATCACATCTTGCAAATCAGCGGTTTTTGCTTTCGCTAATGCGTCAGTCAATGCTTTCTCAGCACCTGCTAAATCGCCTTTATCAGCAAAAACTTGCGCCAGTTCCAGCCCAGTCATTGAACTGTAAACGTCGTTAGTTTCTGCTGCAAATTTTTGTGCAGCTTGAATACCTTCCGCTGAACCTGAACGTAACTGAGTATTGACGGCCTCGTATTTTGCTGCACTTTCTTGCAACACATTCGACTTGTGTGATTGCCAATAGTTCCAACCAAATACACCACCGACACCAATAACCAGTCCAACCACTAAAGCAACGCCGTTGTTAGCGAAAAAACGTTTGATCGCCTCAACTTGATCTTGTTCGTTTGTATAGACTTCCACTTGTCTCTCCTTAACCTAACAGCGTGGCGATACGCGATGCCATTAGTTGCTGTGAAATAGTTTCTTGCTCACCAGTACGTAAATCTTTCAACGTCACTTGGCTATTATTGATTTCGTCTTCACCTAAGATCAGAGCAATTTTTGCCCCTTGCTTATCGGCACGCGCGAGCTGCTTCTTAAAGTTACCGCCACCGTGGTTAGTCATTAAACGCAGAGTTGGCAGTTCATCACGCACTTTTTCTGCAACTAACAATGCAGCTTGTTGGCTATTTTCACCAAAAGAAGCCAGATACACATCGGCAACGGATGTATCTGCGATGAACTCTGGGTTCACTTCTTGAACCAGCAGAACCATACGTTCCATACCCATTGCAAAGCCAACTGCAGGTGTTGCACGACCGCCCAGTTGTTCTACTAGACCATCATAACGTCCACCCGCACAGACCGTACCTTGGGAACCTAGCGCAGTTGTCACCCACTCAAACACAGTGCGGTTATAGTAGTCTAAACCACGCACCAAGCGTTGGTTAACACGGTATTTAATACCCGCGTTATCTAATAATTTGCACAGTCCATCAAAATGCTCGCGAGATTCCGCATCCAGATAATCAAACAGCGCTGGCGCATCATTTAATAATGCTTGAACGTCTTGATTTTTAGAATCCAGCACACGCAGAGGATTGCTATACATACGACGTTTGCAATCTTCATCCAGCTTATCTTTGTGCTGTTCCAGGAAAGCGACTAACGCATCACGGTAGTTTGCGCGAGCTTCTAATGAACCGATTGAGTTGAGTTCCAGCGTAACATGCTCGCTGATCCCAAGTGCACGCCACCAGCGGGCAGTCATTAAGATCACTTCCGCATCAATATCAGGACCTGCCAGACCAAACACCTCAGCACCTAGCTGATGGAATTGGCGATAGCGGCCTTTCTGTGGACGCTCATAACGGAACATTGGCCCTAAATACCATAAGCGCTGTTCCTGATTGTACAGCAAACCATGCTCAATACCGGCACGGACACAACCTGCGGTATTTTCTGGGCGCAGTGTGAGGCTCTCTTCGTTACGGTCGTTGAAGGTATACATCTCTTTTTCAACAACGTCAGTCACTTCACCAATCGCCCGTTTAAATAACGGGGTCTGCTCTACAATCGGGGTACGAATTTCGCTAAAACCATAACCCTGTAAAATATTCTTCAATGTTGCTTCGATTTTTTGCCACACTCGAGTATCTGCTGGCAAGTAGTCATTCATGCCTCGGATGGCTTGGATATTTTTTCCCACTTTATTTCTCTATTTTCAGAATTACATAAGGTCGATTATAAGAGCGAAATGTCATCAGGTTCAATCAACAAACTGCAAAACCACCGTGGAATCGGGAATTATCTGTTGATTTTGGTCGCTATGGCGTAATTTTAAGAAAAAATGACCGTGATTAACACTGCTAATCACGGTGATAAATAAAAAACTGACTCATGATGAGCCAGTTTCTAAATATTATTTATCTATCTGATTAACATTTATTCGCATGCTCTCGTCTAGCATTGCCGCTTTGGCTCGAATTTTAGCTTCTAGCTGATCAATAATGTTGTCATTATCAAAACGCTCTTTTTGACGAATACCATCTTCGTAGAATCCACTCTTGGTTTTCGCACCCGCGACACCCAATGTGGACACTTCAGCTTCACCAGGACCATTCACTACACAACCGATGATAGACACATCCATTGGCGTGATAATGTCTTCAAGTCGCTGCTCTAACGCGTTCACCGTGCCAATCACGTCAAACTCTTGGCGTGAACATGTTGGGCAAGCAATAAAGTTGATACCACGGGAACGAATACGCAGTGACTTCAGAATATCAAAGCCTACTTTCACTTCTTCAACAGGATCGGCAGCAAGCGAAATACGCAGTGTATCCCCGATACCTTCAGAGAGCAGCATACCTAAACCGATAGCTGACTTCACAGAACCTGAGCGCGCACCGCCCGCTTCAGTAATACCTAGATGAAGTGGTTGGTCAATTTTTTGAGCAAGCAGACGATATGAGCCCACAGCAAGGAATACATCAGAGGCTTTCACACTGACTTTAAATTGATCAAAGTTCAATCTATCCAAAATATCCACATGGCGCATGGCTGATTCAACCAACGCTTCTGGTGTCGGTTCACCGTATTTTTCTTGAATATCTTTTTCCAGCGAGCCGCCATTCACCCCAATTCGAATAGGAATATTGTAATGACGAGCGCAGTCAACCACTTGGCGAATTCGCTCTTCACTACCGATATTTCCCGGGTTGATACGCAAGCAATCAACACCATATTCTGCCACTTTTAAGGCAATACGGTAGTCAAAGTGAATATCAGCGACCAGAGGGACATCAACTTGCTGTTTGATTAATTTAAAGGCTTCTGCGGCATCCATCGTGGGTACTGATACGCGCACAATATCTACCCCAACACGTTCAAGGGCTTTAATTTGGCGAACAGTGGCTTCGACATCGGTTGTACGGGTATTGGTCATTGATTGAACAGCGATAGGTGCGCCGTCGCCAACAGGAACATTACCGACATAAATACGGGTGGATTTGCGTCTTTTGATTGGTGATTCGTTATGCATTTTTGTTTAATTCTCCGAACATCCATGTGCTCATTTTAATACCATGGCGCTCTTTAATATCATGGCATAGTGTATGGTCATTGCTTTAACGCGCCCCACTATACACAAGAAAGCAAACTATAAACTATCACAAAGAGTGTTTTAGGATATAGTTTGCTTCTTTAATTTCGTAATATTTTTATGCTTCTGGCAACTTAAATTTCGCGGAACGTTTCGCTTTGATAAAGCGGCTTAAATCAACATTTTTACCTTGGAATTGCACCGTCACATTGGCTGGCGCACCGATATTTAAACGGTAAGGTTGTGCGCCATCAAGTTCTAATTTGTCGCCGTTATTTTTCATGCCGCTAAATAAAACTTTATTGTTTGCGTCACGAATTTCTAACCAGCATTGACCAGAGAAACTTAACGTTAAACCATTACCTGTTGCGGCTGGCATATCCGTTGTTTGAGAAACATCTGCTTGGGCTCTGTCAACAGAAGGTGTTGTTTGCGGCGCATTTGGCAGCGGGATTGTTCTCACCCCTTCTGCATCTGTATTCGTTGCTGTTTGGGTGTCCGTCAATACTGGTGCAGGATCGACCAGTGGGTCGGTTTGTACAGTGCTATTGTCAGTCGCAAGTGGCATATCAACCGCAATATTGTTTACGGGTTCACTAGTATCTTGTTGAACCAAGGCTTCATTTTGGTTAGCCATCGACAACAAATCTTTCTGTTGAGCATTATGATCTTGCCACCACCAAACGCCAATCATCGCAATTAAAACAATCACGATCAGCCACGTCAATTTCATTAGCCAACCTTCGCGTTTTTTACGCTTTTTGCCTAATGAGTAGCTTTGCATTGGGGAAACATTCGGGGACTGTGCGGGAACATCACTTTTTAACAGAGACGTAATTTCATTTTCAGGGATACCAACCATTCGTGCATACAAACGAATGTAACCACGTAAAAACGTAGGCTCTACGCCCGCAGGATGAATATCTTGTTCTATTTCCTTTACCGTACTCACTTTAAGACACAGTCGCTCCGCAACTGTTTCTTGCGTTAGTCCCATACGCTCGCGAGCGCGGGATAATAATTGCCCTACAGTGATAGAAGTTTGTTCGGTATTATTTTCGATAGTCATTAGCTGGCAACACTATTTCCAAGTTTAATAAATATAAAGCAGATTTTACGCTACTTTACCCGTCTGATTACGTCATAGTTTCCAACAACAGTAGAGAAGATATGCCGCTTTAATTATTGTAGGCGAACCAGGGCGTTTTGCCTAACCATAAAACGCCCCGAATTATAACCTAACTCACTGATTAGATATTATCTATATATCAGACTGATTTTACCTGGATAGGTTCCCCAGCAAGGCGTTTTTTCAAGGTACGTTTCGTCCTATCAATAACATCCCCTGCCAGTTGCCCACATGCAGCATCAATATCATCACCACGAGTCTTGCGAACTATAGTCGTAAAACCGTATTCCATCAATACCTTAGAGAATCTATCAATTCGGCTGTTGGAGCTGCGACCATATGGCGCTCCTGGGAACGGGTTCCATGGGATCAAGTTGATTTTGCTTGGTGTGTTTTTCAAACATTCCGCGAGTTGGTGGGCTTGTTCAACGCTATCGTTAATATGATCAAGCATCACATATTCAACCGTGACACGTCCCGCATTCGCATTGGATTTCGTTAAATAACGATTCACACTAGCTAAGAATGTTTCGATATTATATTTCTTATTGATTGGTACGATGTCATCACGCACATCGTCCGTTGGTGCATGCAGAGAAATAGCCAGCGCAACATCAATCATATCGCCTAACTTATCCAGTGCAGGAACCACGCCTGAGGTGGAAATTGTTACGCGGCGTTTTGATAGACCGAAACCAAAATCATCTAACATGATTTCCATCGCAGGAACCACGTTATTTAAGTTTAATAACGGCTCCCCCATCCCCATCATCACCACGTTGGTGATAGGACGGCGGCCGCTAGACTTCAACGAACCGATGATTTTAGCCGCACGCCAAACCTGTCCGATGATTTCGGAAACACGCAAGTTACGGTTAAAACCTTGCTGGGCTGTAGAACAGAATTTACATTCCAGTGCACAGCCAACTTGAGAAGAAACACACAGTGTTGCGCGATCAGCTTCAGGGATATACACCGTTTCAACCAGTTGATCACCGACTTTGATAGCCCACTTAATCGTGCCATCGGATGAACGTTGTTCATCAGCCACTTCAGGTGCTCGGATCTCAGCGACTTCGGTTAATTTCGCGCGTAGCACCTTGTTGATATCGGTCATTAGCTCGAAATCATCGTAGCAATAGTGGTAAATCCACTTCATAACTTGGTCTGCACGGAACGGTTTTTCGCCGAGCTCAGCAAAAAATTCGCGCATCTGCTTGCGGTTTAAATCGAGCAGGTTAATTTTTTGACCGCTTTTTTCTGGCTGCCCATTTTTTTCTGGCATAGCAGATACAGCAGAAGGAGTTGCACATTGTGCATTGGTAGTCATATCAGACATTGAGTTTGCCTCGTTATTACACTTTCGGCAGTGCGAAAAGCACGACGTAAATTGGGATTGCGATTAGTCGGGACGACTAAAAAATAAATCACCCTGTTAACGCGATGATTAACAGGGCGACATATTGTACAAATATTATAACAATAATGCTAATGCATTATTGAGAACGCCTTAGCGTGGGCAGATTTCGTCAGCAGTGAAGAAATATGCGATTTCACGTGCAGCAGACTCTTCTGAATCTGAACCGTGAGTTGCGTTTTCAGTGAAGCTGTCCGCGTAGTCAGCACGTAAAGTACCTGCTAATGCGTTGTCTGGGTTAGTTGCGCCCATCAGGTCACGGTGACGTTGGATTGCGTTTTCGCCTTCTAACACTTGTAACATGATTGGACCAGAAGTCATGAATTCAACCAGACCATCAAAGAAAGGACGACCTTTGTGCTCAGCGTAGAAGCCTTCAGCTTGTTCACGAGTCAGGTGCATCATTTTAGCAGCAACGATTTTGAAGCCTGCGCTTTCAAAACGGTTGTAAATTGCACCGATGACGTTTTTCTTAACTGCGTTTGGTTTGATGATAGAAAATGTACGTTGAACAGCCATAAATAACCTCTTAGCGATTGACTTGACTTTTACTCTTTATTCTCTGCTTTGTTTCTCTTATTTAACCCAATGTTTCCACTAGAATTTCAAGAGGGGCATATGAAGAACCAAGAATATGTGCCTGTTGTAGTTTTTTATATTGTTTCTATTCCTGATGTTAGGAAGCAGAAAAATAGGGCGTTGATTATAGGGGCTTGGATTACAATTTCCTACAGTCACATCAACATTTTGTTAATCTTTTCATAGCAAAAAATGCTAGATTTTTAATTAAGTCGTCGTTTTATGCTATTACTTCACCTTAAAGTTGATAGCGGTGACCTGTCCGCTCATATCTAAGACAGATATTTGGTAGTTTCCACTTTTTTCGAGCGTCAGCAAAATTGCCCCATTTTGCTCGGTATTGTTCACTTGCTCGCCGTTTAAAAACCACCATTTTTGCCCTTGTCCACCTTGAGTGAGTAAACGCAGGTCTAAACTGGTTTTTCCGGGTAAACGTTGGAGAACCTCCCCTTCGCGGATACCTGAAATTAATAATGGTGGCATTTCAAGATTTAACGGCGGACAAACGGCATCCGGCTTAGGCAGTCGATTTATTCGTTTTTCACTTACAGGCAACCACGACTCTACGGTAATCGGCCATAAATGGATCTCTTTTTCTTGGGCATTTGGGCAATCTGGCGCAACTTGTAGCCCCTGCTCATTCACCCACACTTTTTGTCTGAGTCCAAGAGAGGATTCTTGATCCCGTGCCATTAGCGTTGGTGGAATCGTATTATCTAAAATCCAGCTCAAACGGCGCTGGCGACAATTACTATCTTCTTTCAGTAATGAGGTTCCCCCTGGCCAGCAGATCACGGCTTGGCTAACGCTCGCGGGTCTTGAATCTTTCGGAAGCACTTCTCGAGATTGATAAATTCGCGTCAGCAGCATGTTATTTACTTGGTTCATAATTGGAATTGCTGTGGCATAGCCAAGCTGCCCTGCAACTGGCGTTGCATCAGGACGCCCAACCCAAACACCAATCGTATAACGTGGGTTCACACCAATAGCCCAAGCATCGCGGTATCCGTAACTAGTCCCTGTTTTCCATGCAAGATTTGGCTGTCCCGATAAATTAGCATCAGGGACTGGGCGGGCTTCTCCTGCCATAATCCGGCGAACAATCCACGCGGCCCCCGGAGACATTAACTTGCGGTCGCGGATAACATCTGTCGGTCGATAACGCAGTGGAGAAACTTCTCCTTGGCGAGCAAATGCACTGTAAGCTGACACTAAGTCTTCCATTCGTGCCGCCGTTCCCCCGAGGATCAACGACAAGTTAGGTTCTCCGCCAACTGGAAAACGCAGTTCTGTGCCCACATTACGTAATTGCGCCGCAAAACGCTTACTGCCATAGACATCCAGCAGTTGCACAACGGGCAAGTTTAATGAGCGCACCAACGCATCACTCACACTGACAGGGCCATTAAAACCGCTATCAAAGTTACCGGGACGATAATCATTAAATCGACGAGGAACATCCTGCAACAGTGATTCGGCGTGGATCAAACCATCATCCATTGCCAGCGCATATAAAAATGGCTTGAGTGTTGAGCCCGGTGAACGCCACGCACTGATCATATCCACATGACCAAAGCGACTATCATCCTGAAAATCAATCGACCCGATATACGCTTTCACGCTCATATCCGTGTGATCAACCACCAGCAATCCTAAGGAAGTTTGCTTAGGTAATTGGTTTTTCCAGTTCATCGCCATATCTTCAAGCTGCTTTTGCAGGCTAGCATCAATGGTAGTTTCCACGATGGATTCTTGGGAATCTTTGACCATCCGACGCGCCAGTAATGGTGCTAAATGCGGATTTTTACGTGGGGCAAGCCAGATTTGCTCTTGCTTGATTTCATTGACTTTTTCAGTGCTCCAAACTTGGTATTCAGCCAGTCTGTCGAGTACTTTATCTCGTGCTGCTTGCGCCCGTTCTGGGTATCTGTCAGGTCTTAAACGGCTTGGCGCTTGTGGTAAAACCGCAAACAATGCCGCTTCACTTGCGGTCAATTTTGCAGGGGATTTATTCAAATAGACCCAGCTGGCAGCACCTATGCCCTCAATCGTCCCCCCATAAGGTGCTCGGTTAAGATACATTTCGAGGATTTCATCTTTAGAATAGTGATATTCCAGCTGTGCAGTACGCCATAACTGTTTGAGTTTGCCACCAAACGTGCGCTCATGTGGGTCAATCAGCCTTGCCACCTGCATTGAGATGGTACTGCCCCCAGAGACAATGCGTCCTGAGCTCACTAACTGCCCTGCCGCCCGCATTAACGAAAATGGGTTAACCCCCGGATGCTGGTAAAAATGGCGATCTTCATAGGTTAATAACGCGTCAATATATTCCGGCGAAACCTCGTCCAACTTAACAGGGAAACGCCAAATACCTTCTTTATCGGCAAAACGCCATAACGGAGTCCCATCCCCCGCGACGACCGTGCGTGCCATTTCAATCTGCTTGATTGGCAAAGGCCAAATTTTATCTGCTGCTAAAAAGGCCAGTGGCAATACCACGACCAAAACCAGTAGCGTCCACCCAATGCGACGTAGCCATCTCTTCATTCGTCAATATACCGAGAGTTATTATTTGTTTTTATGATACTAAAAAAAGAGGGAAACACACGCTTCCCTCTTTATCTTCATCTAATTCAATGATTCTCTAATTTAATATTAATTAACGAACCACTTCCAACTGACCATCGGAGTAACCCATTGCACGCCATTCTGGCACATACATGGATTCCACCTGTGGCACTGGTTTGTTATACACACCCGGCGTAACCGCGCGAGCTAAGTAAACCAGTGTGGTTGGACGATATTGCTGAACTTCCACTGCCGCCACAAAACGGTCATCACGGTATTCCATGTGACGAATTTGCGATTGCTGCATATCATCAATCATCTCTTGCAGATTTGGCGCTGATTCACTGAGGTTAGCGCTGCTATTGGCTAAGTTTTGGTTTTCCAACTCTAAGCCCGCAGGTAATAAATCCACCACCAATGCATCAGGGACAGTTTGGTTGGCATTCACTTCCAACTTCACCACTACCATTTCGCCGCTTCTTAATCTATCGATTGAAATACGGTTGCCTTTCATATCGTAGTAACTGCGTTTGATATCCAGCACATTTGAATATGGCTTCGGTGAACGCATCGGATAGCCGACAACATTCAAACGAGTATACAGTGTGCTGGTACCGCTGTTTTCAACACTATAACCATTCACTAGCTGTTGTTTAGTTAAGAACTCACTCACTGGTTTATCTGAAACCAATGGAGGCTCTTGACCATTCACTAGCGCTTTCCATGGTGTTTCTGTCTCATTGGCATAGAAACGACCCGCTAAGTACAGGGCATTGCTCTCTTGAGTCGAGAAATACTTCTGCGAAGTCAGATTGTTAGACAGCGTTTGCAATTTTTGGTCACGAGATTTTGGCATTAAGTTATATTCATTCAGTAATGCCACGATCATCGCATCATCACGGATAGCTGAGCCGTAATCACCAATACTGCTGTAACGTGCACTTTGTTTCTTCATACCATCAATAATGGCACTTTCACCACGCGCTTTATCACCCATCAGGTTTAATGCAACACCCAGTTGAACTAACGCTAAACCGCTGGTCGCATTGTTAGCTTGACCATAGATTTGACGCAGTGCCCCTAATGGTGCTTTTTGCTGAGTTGCTAGCACTAAGCCCGCATAGGCTTGGATCGCAAAACGGGATGCGTCTGGCTGATCCGTGTACGGATAACTCACTTGACTACCATCTTGCAGGTAACTTAACAGGCGTGCGTTAGCGTTATTCAATGCACTTTGCGGTACGGAGAAACCACGTTGGTTCGCTTTGTTTAAGAAATCCGTCGCATACGCAGTTAACCAATACTCTTCACGCCCCATTTTATCCCATAGAGAGAAGCTACCGTCATCACGCTGCATGCTCAGTAAGTGCGGGATGCCTAACTCAATCGCTTTATGGCGATCTGCGTCAGTTTGTGAATTAATACCCAGTTTTTGCAATTCAGCTTGTGTCGAGAACAGTGACGGATACAGCCCGCTCACTGTTTGTTCTAAACAGCCGTATGGATACGCAAACAGCTCACGAATATAGCGTGCAATTTGCAGCGGCGGACGGCTCGTTAACAGCACTTGCCCTTCCAGCGTATCTTGCTGTAAATAAGCAAAATCGTTGGTTGGTAATGACCAAATTTCACCCGGTTCGATCGCGGTAGCAAATGCCACGGTTTCGGCTGGTTGTGCTGGACGCACGCCAACTTTCCAACTGTTTTTGTACTCTTTCTCCGCTTCCCCTTCGACTTTTACGCCGTTGATAGTCATGGAGACTTCGCCTTCACCAAAGCCATAATCAGCACTGACTGGCAATGTCACTGTGGTACGTTTGCCTTTGGTCAGTTCAATATCACGAGTTGGTGCACCGTCTAATTTCACCATGCCCGACGCTTTAAATGTGACGGTCACATTCTGCGTGTTGTCGGTCATATTGGTAAGATCTAACGCGAAGTAAGATTTATCGCCACCCGCCATAAATCGAGGCATCGACATTTGCGTCACTAATGGTGCCGCAACAACGACCTTACTGTCTGCATGACCAAAATCTTTTTGGTTCCATGCTTGTGCCATTAAACGCAATTCTCCATTAAAATCAGGAATTGCCAGCGTAATTTCGCCTTCGCCATTTTTGTCTAAGATGACAGGTTGCGCTTGTTCCGCAATGATTTGTATCTCTGTCAGAGGCTTCATGCCACCACGCTCCAGCGCTGCATCTTCACCATCACCACCAAAGCGCAGGTTGGCTAACTTACCTTGACCTTCAATTAAGTGGCCATACACATCATATTGGTCAACGCTGTAGCGTTTACGCCCAAAGAAAGCATCGTATGGGTCTGGTGTTTTGAAATCGGTGATATTCAGGACGCCCGTATCCACCGCAGACAGCAACACGTTCACTTTTTCAGGCAGTGGCTTGCCATCTTGAGCAGTAGCTTTGATCTTCACTTTCAGATCTTCATTTGGACGCATTTTTGTCGGTGCGTTCAGCGCCAGTGAAATCTTACGATTTTCATCAGCTAGCGGCAGATGCAATACCCCAACAGCGCGTTTAACGGTCGCCTCTTTGGAGTCATCTCCTGGGCGAACAACCACCGCAGAGATATATAAATCATGGCGCGCCCACTCTTTATTCACCGGCACTTCCACATCTAACCCGCCCGCTGGAACATCAATTTCCTGCCACCATAATGGCGCGCTGCTCGATTCAAGCAGAATGTAACCTTTACCTGCTTTTGGCGCTTCGATACGGACTTTGGCTTTTTCACCCGGTAAGTATGCTGGCTTGTTCAAGCTTAATTTCACTTGGTCAGGGCGAACAGAACCGCTGCCTCCGGTATTATCTTGCCAAGAGAAGCCTGCCCAGAATTGAATGCTGCTGACTAACTCATTTTCAGGGTTGGTAATTTCTAAACGGAATGAGCCCCAATCCACTGGGAATGAGATCTTCGCGGTGCCATCTTTGGCGATAGAAATATTTTCATTCGCCACCACGAGATCTTTCTGATCGTAGTTAGAAACCCAACCACCGCTTTCTGACCAGCTCCAGTAGTAATCGCGACGCTCATACACTAAACGCGCAGTCAGGTTTTCCGCTGCCAGTTTGTGCCCTGCCATATCTGACATGACAATTTCAAACTCAGCTAATGAATTTTCATCGACGTTATAACGCTTCGCGTAGCGGTCTGTACGGTAATCGTAGATCTCTTTTTTCTCAAAGAGAGGACGAATACCCACTAATTTTTTCGCTGGCCAAATCGCTTGCTCAGCACGGCGAGTCACAGGACGACCGCCTGCTTCTAATAAGCTAGCTTGCAGAACTGCTGTAATTGGAGAGCGCGTTGATTCCCAGTTGCTTTGCGGTAAGGAGATCACTGTTTCACCGCTACCATCTAAGGTTAAGTCAAACTCATCCAGCTTACGCGGTAAGCCTTCTTCATTCGTCGCACCGAATTCAAAGCCTGGCAATTTCGCAACCGCTTCACGATTAGCTTTCAGCAACACTTGACCTTGCAACTGATTATCCGCTGCTGGGGCGCCGTAGAGGTAACGACCTTTAATGTCAAAGTCAACGGGCTGCGAACTTAATACTGGCTTTTCACTACCTGTAATATCCAGCGCCATACGCTCTGGCATAAAATCTTCAACATTGAATTTGTAATAACGCAGTGGTGAACCATCACCTAAATCAAAACGCAGCGACCAACCACCCGTTTCAGCATTTTTCGGGATCTCTAGCTGATACTGATACAAACCATCTTGTTTTTCGTCCCCTTGCCATACAAAGCTCTTGTAGACCTGACCATCCGTCTTTAAGACATCCACTTTGACTGGCTGAGATTTCACTGGCTGACCATCACCATCACGCAGTAAACCATTCACTAGCAGTAATTCGCCCGGACGATATAAATCACGAGGACCGAACACAAAGAACTGTTTTGCATAGCCTGAAGGACCTGAAATATCAAACTCAGACAGGTCTAATGCGGGTTGAGTCAAGTCAATCATACTGGTTTGCCCTTCGTGGGTTGCCAGTAATAATTTGCCGCCAGCCAGTTTGTCTAACTGAGCATGACCGTCACCATCAGTCGTGCCTTTGGTCACTAATTGACCTTTTTCATCCAAAATCCGCAGCTCGACGCCTTTAATCGCCGAACCTTTGGCTAATGATTGGGTGAAAATATCCACACGATCATGGTAGCTATGTAATGACACGCCGATATCACTAAGCGTAAAGACTGTCGCAGGGAATTGATAACTGTAGCTACCCGCTTTTTGCATGATCGCTAAATAAACGCCATCTTGTTGCAACTCTTTGATATCTTTTAATGGCAACAGAATGGATTGGCGGGTGTTTTTATCTGGGTTTAAATCGAAACGCCCGGTATAGGCTAATTCGACTTTGTCGAGGAATTCATCGGAATACCAATATTCATAGTTACTGCGGTATTGCCACATCGCGAGGAATTGCGGTAATTGTTTTTCATCGACACGGAAGAAATTTACGTCGATTTTATCCACGTTCAGCGCGATGACAGGCAAGCCTTGGGCAACTTTGCTTGGCAGTAAAGAGCCTTTACTTGCGAACCCAACGGTTGGAATAATTTGCGCCGTTTGGAATTTCTTCTCAAAGCTGTTGTTGATGGTACGTTCGTTGACCGCTTTCACTCCCGGATTAACCGAAAGGTTTAATTCTTTCGATGGCGGTAAATGGCGGAAACGTAATTCCATCTGGTTATCAGATAACTCCCAATCTCCATCCAGCTTGCCTGATTTCACATCCACCAGATTCAAATATTGACCAAAGTTTTGATTTGGTTGTAAAGGCACCGAGAATGTCACGACCATGGCGCTTGCACCATCTAGCTGCAATTCCGAGGCATCCAAAATTTCCAGATCTTTCCCGGCATATTTCTTCGCTAACTCGTCATTGGAAAGCTTAGGCGCAGCCTGTTTTTGTTCTGCAACGGGCGCCGTTTTGGTACTCGTTTCTGCCGCTGAGGTTGAGACATTACCCTCTTTTTTCGTGGTATCGTCAGTATTATCGCAGCCCGCTAATGCCATAACGGACGCTAAGGCTAATGCTACATAACGCTTTTTCGTTTTTAGACCCGCCAATGAAGTCCAACTTGATTGTTGTTTCATTACCGCCCCATCCCTTATTAAGTTAATTTATTATGCTCATGAAGCCCAAGAAAATCCTTGAACTTAAATACGTTGCGATGATTGAGCTTAGTGTGTAATCCGCAATAATAAGTATGCGCATTAATTGAATACATAATTTAACAGAATGTAACACCAACACCTATCAGACAAAACGGAAAAAACAGCATGAAAAAATAAAGACGCGGAGAAGTCCGGTCTTTATTTTGAGTAAGGAGAGAATTAGGTATTTTTGATGGGAATACTGTCGCGCAAAAAGCTGCCTAAGCGGCGTTGATAAAATGGCGCAACGTGCTGGGTAATAAAGTGGCTTAACCCTTTTTCGTCTTCGTTAACGATGCAAAAATCAATGGATTCATCCTCATCAATATATTCGCATGCGGTTGCGCCAGCTTCTTGAATAATTTCATCGATATTTTCTGCGCCTGGAACAAATTCCAACGCTATCATCAAAATATCATCAAATTGTTCATCTTCTGCTTCTTGGACCGAAACAATAAACGCGCGTCGTACGACTTTATGTTGTTTAAAAAATTCACTGAGCGCCGCTGTCAATTCTTCAGGTTCTTGTTCGAGAACGCTTAATTTTAATGAAGAGCCTTCTGGCACCGTGAGTTCAGTAAACTGAACATCGGATTGCGAGTCTGTTGTTAGGTTTTGGGATTGTTGCGTCATTCAATATCCTCTACAACCAAAAATAATATCGTCTAAATTCAAAAACCATTCATGTTAAAGAAAAAATCGCAGGCTGCATTGACTGCACCACTGCGATTTCATTATAACGCGAATTATTTTGATTTTTTGAGAAGTAAGTTAGCTAATGTTCTCACACCAATACCGGTTGCCCCTTCAGCCCATAAGCTCACTGGCGATTTACGGTAAGTTGCTGAACAATCGATATGTACCCAGTTTTGACGATAATTTTCAACAAAGTGAGACAAGAAGGCTGCCGCAGTGCTTGCACCCGCAGTATGCGAAGGCGCTGCAATATTGTTCAGGTCAGCAAAACCAGAAGGCAGTTGTTGACGATGGAATTCAGCTAATGGTAAGCGCCAGAATAACTCGAACTCTTCATCTGATGCTGACATTAATTCTGCCACTAATTTGTCATCAAAGCTCAGTACCGAGTGGTAGTCATTACCCACAGCTGTTTTCGCAGCCCCAGTTAAGGTTGCCGCATCGATTAATAACGTTGGTTTCTCTTTGCTTGCATCAATTAAACCATCCGCTAAGACTAAACGCCCTTCAGCATCTGTGTTCATGATTTCAACAGATTTGCCATTACGATAACGGATAATATCCCCTAATTTAAAGGCATTGCCGCTAACCATGTTGTCTGCGATACACAGGAATAATTTTACGCGTTTGTTTAAACCACGCGTGATCGCCAGCGCTAAAGAACCCACTAATGTTGCTGCGCCGCCCATATCTGCTTTCATTGAGTTCATTGAAGCAGATGGCTTAATGCTATAACCCCCTGAATCGAAGGTAATGCCTTTACCGACTAAACAGGCGAATACAGGCGCTTTCTCATCTTTACCTGGGTTGTAATCCAATGCCAGCAATACTGGAGGACGGCTAGACCCACGACCCACAGTATGAATACCTGCATAACCTTGCTCTAATAGGTCATCGCCTTTGACAATGCGGTAGCTGATATCTTGAGCGCCTACTTTGCACAGTAAATCGATTGAACGTTGAGCCAGTTGCTCTGGACCTAATTCTTCTGCTGGCGCATTGATAATATCGCGAACCCAATCAATGGTATTGATGCGCTGTTCTAATTCTTTGCGATCCGCTTCTTGCAATGCTGGCCATTCGATAGTTCTCGCCCCTTTTGGTGCGCGGAAACCTTGCCAAAATGCCCAACTTTTTTCTAAGTCCCAACCTTCGCCCGTTAATGAAACATTGCGAATGCCTTGGCTATCTAACTTACGACCAGCACTTTGTACAGCACACAGCTTACCCGGATGCTTAAGGTGGATAGTCATGCCTTTATCGTTTGAACTTAATAGAGCGCCTTCACCCCAGCATGGTGCCGCAGCTTCGCATGTAATCATGACTTGCATAATTTGTTTGGTCATTATTCTTCTCACTTTATCCACTAAGTTGATTATTGCGGGATCTTGAATTTAGCTTATCACTTTCTGCTATCAATCTTTGCTAATTCGCCAACTATACCCTAAAAATGGCAACGTTATTGAGTTTAGTTTCTATCAGACTAATAGGTTCTTTTGAATCATTTTAATTTCTTATGCAGTCTGTTACAGACGAAAAAAAACCGGATGCAACCTATTCAGCGCTATCCGGTTTTTTATCCACGAAACTTATTCGTACTCGTCCAGCCAGACTAATAGAATAGCTTCGAGGATTTTTTCGTTAGATTTTTGCGGGTCATCCTCAAAATCTTCTAAGTCGCAGATCCATTGATGCATATCCGTGAAACGCACGGTTTTTGGGTCTGTATCCGGGTAAGCATCATAGAGCGCTTCACCGATTTCACGACTGTTTGTCCATTTTAGGCTCATATTCTTTCCAAATTATACAAAGTCAGTTTTTGGGATTATACCGCTCTAAATAGTTCGCGCTGTAGCTAGGCGGCAAAATAGTTAATCCCTAGGAGCATACACAAGTATGTGACTAGGGTTAACGAATGTAGCCAACAACGCTACAGTGCGAACTATGACGAGCCTAGGCGGTAAAGCAGATAATCCCTAGAAACATACACAAGTATGTGACTAGGGTTAACGAATGCAGCTAACAACGCTACAGTGCGAAATATGACGAGCATCAGTGCTCGCGAGCGTGGTTAATCGTATACTTCGGAATATCCACAACGAGGTCTTCATCCGCAACACGTGCTTGACAGCTTAAACGGCTTTCTGGCTCTAAGCCCCAGGCTTTGTCTAGCATGTCATCTTCGAGTTCGCTGCTTTCTTCGAGAGAGTCAAAGCCTTCACGAACGATGCAGTGACAGGTTGTACATGCACAGGATTTTTCGCAGGCATGGTCGATTTCAATTCCATTGCGCAGTGCTACGTCTAAAATAGATTCGCCCTCTTGTGCTTCGACTACAGCACCTTCCGGACATAACGTACTATGAGGTAAAAAAACGATTTTAGGCATAATTATATCTCATCCACAGAATGGCCTGACAGCGCCTGACGAATAGATGCATCCATTCGGCGAGCGGCAAATTCTTGGGATTTCTTATCCAGTTGTTTAATTGCATTTTCAATAACAGTAGGGTCTGTACCTTCTACTGCTTGGATTAACTCATTGACCGCATTATCAATTTCTGACTCTTCGGTTGGAGTCAGTAAATGTGCATCTTGCTCTAATGCGCTCGTTAAACTTTCAAGCACTCTTGCCGCTTCAACTTTTTGCTCCGCTAGGCGGCGCGCATTTAAATCATCTTGCGCGTTAGTCATTGAATCTTTAATCATGGTTGAAATTTCGGTGTCAGTTAAACCGTAGGATGGCTTAACTTGAATCGATGCGGCAACACCCGTGGATTTTTCCATGGCACTCACACTGAGTAAACCATCTGCATCCACTTGGAATGTGACACGAATATGTGCGCCACCTGCCGCCATTGGCGGAATGTCACGCAGCGTAAAGCGCGCTAATGAACGGCAATCCGAAACCATTTCACGCTCACCTTGTACAACGTGAACGCTCATGGCGGTTTGTCCATCTTTAAATGTTGTGAACTCTTGCGCACGAGCGACAGGGATGGTGGTATTTCGTGGGATCACTTTTTCCACCAAACCGCCCATGGTTTCCAAACCTAATGATAGCGGGATAACATCCAATAGCAGCATGTCGCTGTCTGGCTTATTACCCACTAAAATATCTGCTTGAATTGCAGCGCCGATAGCCACGACTTTATCTGGGTCGATGGAGGTTAATGGTGTACGACCAAAAAACTCACCCACTTTTTCACGAACTAATGGTACGCGAGTCGAACCACCGACCATCACCACATTTAAGACATCGTCATGTTCTACGCCAGCATCTTTTAAGGCACGGCGACATGCCATTAATGTGCGTTTAATATGGGTTTCAATCAGCGATTCAAACGTTTCACGGCTCACTGTACCCTGCCAATTTGGCAAAGTGATTGTCGCGGAATCAGCGTCACTTAATGCGATTTTTGTTTCGGTGGCAATGTTCAATAATTGGCGCGTTAAATGGTGATCACCCTGAATGGAAAGCCCCGCTTGCTGTGCAATCCACTGCGCTAATACGTGGTCAAAATCATCGCCACCCAACGCCGTGTCACCACCTGTTGCCAACACTTCAAAGACACCGCGGCTCAGGCGTAAAATCGACACGTCAAATGTGCCGCCACCTAAATCATAAACGGCGATAACCCCTTCTTGACCGGAATCTAAGCCATAAGCAATCGCGGCGGCAGTAGGTTCATTCAGTAAACGCAAAACATGCAAGCCCGCCAAACGAGCTGCATCTTTGGTGCCTTGACGCTGGGCATCGTCGAAGTAAGCAGGAACCGTGATCACCACGCCATCCATTTCACCGCCAAGAGTTTGCTCTGCGCGTTTTGCCAACGTTTTTAAAATGTCAGCAGAAACTTGAATAGGATCCACTTGCCCTGCTGCCGTTTGAATAAATGGTAAACCATTTTCGCTAGCAGTTAGCTGATAAGGTAAATCAGGGTAACGTTTTTGAATATCCGCTAATGAACGCCCCATCATGCGTTTCACCGAAATCACGGTGTTGACAGGATCTTGTTCGGATAATTGTTTCGCTTCCCAACCCACAATGCGGTTATCTGCTTGATAATTGACTACAGAAGGAAGCAAATAGCGCCCTTTTTCATCGGGCAATGCAGCAGCTTCACCACTACGAACAGTGGCAATCAGAGAGTGTGTTGTACCAAGATCGATCCCTGCCGCCAACTTGCGTTGGTGTGGCGCGGCGGTCATTCCTGGTTCGCTAATTTGCAATAAAGACATAATCGTTTTCTCTTAAAAGTCGTCTAGTAACCGTTCTTCGAGTTGCTCAGCTTGTTGCTGTAACTTATCGAGAAAACGCAATTTTCGGACGGTATCAGCGGCTTTTTCCCACTGCATCGCATCGAGTTCTGAAACCATCAAAGCGCTGCGCGTCTGCTGCATTTGTTTGACATTTTTCATAAAGGCAGACACCCGTTCAAGGGCTTGTGGGCTATTTTCGATGTTATCTAACTCTTCGCGTAATTCGAGTTGCTCCATCAGAAATGCGGTGTCATGCATGGTATGTTGTTCGTTATTTATATCAAAACCATGTAGTAACAGCATATATTCCGCACGTTTCAGCGGATGACGAAGGGATTGATATGCCGCATTGATAGTTGCAGCATGTTGTAGTGCTTGCATTTTTTCCTGTTCTGAACAGGTTGCAAAGCGATCGGGATGATATTGTCGCTGTAATTCTTGAAAGCGATGTGTGAGTTGCTCACTATCAATCGCGTAATTAGGGGTTAGCCCAAAAAGAGTAAAGTAATCCATAAGTGCTCAGTTTCTCGAACCGGGTACCAATGTAGCTAAGCTTAGCTAAAGATCATGTGGTCATTAACGCCACGTTAGTTACATTGGTCAAAGTCATGCTCATTTGAAGACATTATACGTGAAAACTTTCACCGCATCCGCATTCACTGTTAACGTTAGGGTTATTAAATTTAAACCCTTCGTTTAAGCCTTCTTTTACGAAATCCAGCTCAGTGCCGTCTAAATAAACCATGCTTTTGCCATCGACGATGACTTTAACACCTTTGTCTTCAAAAACGGTGTCTTCTTCATTAATTACATCAGCGAATTCAAGCACGTATGCCATTCCCGAGCAACCTGAAGTTCTTACACCCAAACGCAAGCCTTCGCCTTTACCACGATTATTCAAAAAAGATTGAATTCGTTGCGCTGCACTTTCAGTAAGAGAAATCGACATTGCAAACCTCACTTTAGAAACAAACAAGGCAGATGCTAGAAATTATTAGCATCCGCCTTCAAATCATCGGTACAACTCATTATATTTAAAGTTGCATAATAAATACATCTTTAATTAATTTGAGTTTAACTATCAGTCGTGGGCTGTCTATTTTTGTTGTTTATATGCTCTAAGGTACAGCCCTTACTAACTGATATTTATCTATTATTTGCCTTGGCGTTTGCTTTTGTAATCAGCAATAGCAGCTTTAATTGCATCTTCAGCCAGAATTGAGCAGTGAATTTTCACTGGCGGTAATTCTAACTCTTCTGCGATCGCTGTATTTTTGATTGACTCAGCTTCGTCTAAGCTTTTGCCTTTCATCCACTCAGTTACCAGTGAACTTGATGCAATTGCAGAGCCGCAACCATAGGTTTTAAAGCGTGCATCTTCGATGATACCGTCATCATTTACTTTGATTTGTAACTTCATAACGTCACCACAAGCAGGTGCACCTACCATACCGCTACCCACGCTTGGATCATTGTTATCAAATGAACCGACGTTACGTGGATTTTCATAATGATCGATAACTTTTTCGCTGTAAGCCATTTTTAAACTCCTGAAACTGTCTGATTAATGGTGAGACCATTCGATGCTGTTGAGATCTACGCCTGCTTTAAACATATCCCATAAAGGAGACAGCTCACGTAAGTGACCGATCGCACCATGAATTTGTTTAATTGCATAGTCAATTTCTTCTTCAGTCGTAAAGCGACCGAAAGAGAAGCGAATTGAGCTATGAGCCAGTTCGTCATTCATACCTAAAGCACGCAGCACGTATGAAGGTTCTAAGCTTGCAGAAGTACATGCTGAACCAGAGGAAACTGCTAAATCTTTCAGCGACATCATTAATGACTCACCTTCAACATAGTTGAAGCTGACGTTCAGAATGTGCGGCGCACCATTTTCTAAGTCACCGTTCAGGTAAACTTCTTCGATATCTTTAATACCGTTCCATAAACGTAAGCGTAAACCACGCAGACGTTCAGATTCTTGAGCCATTTCTTCTTTAGCGATACGGTAAGCTTCGCCCATGCCCACGATTTGGTGAACAGGTAAAGTCCCTGAACGCATACCACGTTCATGACCACCACCGTGCTGCTGTGCTTCCAAACGAATGCGTGGTTTACGACGAACATACAGTGCGCCAATACCCATTGGTCCGTACAGTTTGTGTGCAGAGAATGACATCAGGTCAACTTTTAACGTTGACAGGTCGATAGGTAATTTACCAACACTTTGAGTGGCATCAACGTGGAATACGATACCACGGCTACGGCATAATTCGCCGATTGTAGCGATGTCCTGAACAATACCGATTTCGTTATTCACGTGCATGATTGACACTAAAATGGTGTCTTCGCGCATTGCCGCTTCTAACTCTTTCAGGTCAATTAAACCGTTGCTTTGAGGTGCTAAGTAAGTCACTTCAAAACCTTCACGCTCTAATTGACGGCATGTATCCAGAACTGCTTTATGTTCTGTCTTACAAGTAATGACGTGCTTGCCTTTTTTCTGATAGAACTGGGCAGCGCCTTTGATAGCTAAGTTATCAGATTCTGTTGCACCTGATGTGAAGACGATTTCACGAGGATCAGCATTCACTAATTCAGCGATTTGATTACGAGCAATATCTACCGCCTCTTCAGCTTGCCAGCCGAAACGGTGTGAACGAGATGCTGGGTTACCAAAATTCCCATCCATTGTTAGACATTGCATCATTTTTTCAGCAACGCGCGGATCGACAGGCGTAGTTGCTGAATAATCTAGATAAATCGGTAATTTCATTGCTCACATACTCCAAAGGACAAGACAACTTTGCCTTTAATTTTTTAATGATCCCAATGGTGCAAGCCGCTATAGGTTAGGCTTTTTCACCATTTGGTGATCGACTGCAATTTATAATCTATTTTATATTAGGCACGAACATTGATAATGGATTCTGGCGTAATGCCGTTCGGCATTGTTTTACGCTTTTCATTATCTTGCCTATCAGCAACATCCAGAACTTCTTGATTCTTAACCAGCTCATCTAGGCTGATGCTGCTGAGAAAACTGGTGATTCTATCACTTAGGTCACGCCATAATGCGTGAGTTAAGCAGCGGTCGCCATTTTGACAACCTTCTTTATTACCCTGACAACGGGTTGCATCTACGGATTCATCAACCGCAGCAATTACTTCAGCAACAAAGATTTGGTCAGCATCACGCCCAAGCAGATAACCGCCACCAGGACCGCGAACACTAGAAACTAAATCGTTTTTACGTAAACGAGAGAAGAGTTGCTCAAGATAAGAGAGGGAAATTCCCTGACGTTCAGAAATGTCAGCTAAAGGTACTGGACCTGTCTGAGAGTGTAACGCGACATCTAGCATCGCAGTTACTGCGTAACGCCCTTTGGAAGTGAGTCTCATAACATAAATACTCCGTGGTAAAATATGCAGCAATTGTGACATACCCGAGTAATTTGGTCAACTATTTACCTGACTAATTTACTCAAGTATTATGCTCACTTTACCACGGCATTAACCTCATTTTTTCGCCCATTTTTCCATTGATGTCAAAATGCCGCGAAGAATGTGCAACTCTTGGGTTTCAACATGGGCACGGGTAAATAAACGTCGCAGTTTATTCATAATTAACCCTGGATGCGCCTTGCGAATAAAGCCCGATTCATTCAATACGCTTTCAAGATGAACATAGAAACGTTCTAAATCTTCAGCCGGTGGGTATTCTACCTCATCATCGGTCGATGTTTGCGTATTTTTTTCAGCAATTGCCAAATACGCCATGCGGATCTCGTAGCTAACTAATTGAACCGCCATTGCCAAATTCAACGAACCATATTCTGGATTGGTCGGAATATACAAATGGTAATTACATTTTTGCAATTCTTCGTTGGTTAAACCGACGCGCTCACGACCAAAAACAATCGCGACGGGTGACTCTTTTGACTGTTCAACAGATTTCACGCCACATTCACGAGGCTCGACCATTGGCCAAGAAAGTGTACGAGAACGTGCGCTGGTACCAATGACTAATTTGCACCCTTCTAATGCTTCATCGAGAGATTTTACGATTTTTGCATTACCAATGACATCACTTGCTCCCGCGGATAACGCAATAGCATGGGAATCAGGTTCGACGAGTGGATTAACTAAATAGAGATTTGAAAGCCCCATAGTTTTCATTGCTCGAGCGGTTGAGCCCATATTGCCAGTGTGTGAGGTTTCAACAAGAACGATACGAATATTTTCTAGCATGGTTTATACGTTGTCATGAAAAATTAATCGCAAGAGTCTAACACAAAATTGCTTATTGTGACGAACATCTATATACTTTGCGTCTCTTGATTTTCGTTCTTTAACATCCCAGTGGAAAATACCCATGCATCCGATGCTTAACATCGCCATACGTGCTGCACGTAAGGCTGGTAATTACATAGCTAAAAACTATGAAGATCCTCAGAACGTAACAGTAACCCAAAAGGGTGCTAACGATTTCGTCACTAACGTTGACCGTGACGCTGAACAAATCATCGTTGATATTATTCGTAAATCTTACCCAGACCACACTATCATCACTGAAGAAAGTGGTGAGTTATTAGGTAAAGATGATGATATTCAATGGGTAATTGATCCACTGGATGGCACCACCAACTTCACAAAACGTTTCCCTCACTTCTCAGTTTCTATCGCTGTGCGCGTAAAAGGTCGTACAGAGGTTGCTGCTGTCTATGACCCAATGCGTAACGAATTATTTACTGCAGTACGTGGACAAGGCGCTCAAATGAACGGCTACCGTTTACGTATGGCTGAGAAGCGCGACCTTGAAGGCGCAGTTGTCGCAACAGGCTTCCCATTCAAACATAAGCAACACGCTTCTATCTACATGAACATCATGGGCAAAATGTTTGACCAATGTGCAGATTTCCGTCGCACAGGTTCAGCAGCTCTGGATTTATGTTACGTGGCGGCAGGCCGTGTAGATGCATACTTTGAAATCGGTTTAAAACCATGGGATTTCTTAGGCGGTGAACTGATCATGCGTGAAGCTGGCGGGATCATGACTGACTTCGTAGGTGGTCATAACTATTTAGCATCGGGTAACTTAGTCGCAGGCAGCCCACGCGTTGTTCGCGATATTCTGGCTGCAATGAAAGATGAATTATCTGAAGCATTAAAACGTTAATTTAACCCTCGTTAAATTTGCTAAAAAGGGCGCTAGTGAAAACTAAGCGCCCTTTTTATTATTGCGTTGCGACAACTTCAACCTAAGACTGAGCCGTCACTTTTGGTCGAATAAACAGCGCAGGCACAGCCAAGAGCGCCATCAAATAGAACACAACGCCATGTTGTTCAGGCATACGTTCATAAATATAACCGACCATAATCGTGATCACCGCAAGCCCTCCCCCAGTCGCTAATGCAGAATAAGCGCCTTGTAGCGGAATGATTTCATTTTCTTTACGCGCACTAATAAAGCGCATTGCCGCTAAGTGGCAAACGGTGAAGGTTCCGCTATGTAAGATTTGAACAATAATTAAAACTGGTAATGCGGTAAATGCCCCCATCATTCCCCAGCGGACAATCCCACAAACAGCGGATAATAAGAGTAAATTACGTGCGCTCCAACGTCGGAATAATCGATGGCTCAGCATAAAGACAATCACTTCTGCCACCACACCCAGTGACCATAAATTACCGATCACTAAATCGGAATAACCCGCTTCTTTCCAGAACAGTGAAGCAAATCCATAATACGCAGCATGAGCACCTTGCAATAACGTTACACAAATTAAAAACAACAGCACGTTTTTATCGGCAATCAGCTGTTTGAAGGAGACCTTATTTGCGCCATCTATTTTTGCCACACCTGCGGGCATAATTGCCGGTTTTAGCATCGCCCCCAGTAATAAAGCGGCGCAGCTTACCACCAACGCTACCATGATAGAGGTATGTCCCCACACGCCAGCGAAATAGCCCATCGACGATGAGCCAATAATAAAGGCGATGGAGCCCCAAACACGGATTTTGCCATAATCAAAAGTAAACTGTTTTTGCCATGTTCCTGCCAGTGAATCCCCTAATGGCACCATAGGCGCAAAAAAGAGGTTAAACCCTATCATGACAAACATCAGCCACGCCCAATGGGAGCCGAACGAAAATCCAATGGAGAAAATAAGGGAAAGCGCCGCCAGTAATCGTAATGCATTAATCAGCTTGGAAGGCTCTTTGACTTGGGGGGTGATAAACATAGCACCGAGAAAACGCGCCGCAAGCCCGATACCTAACAACAGCCCTATCATTTCTGCATCTATTCCCTCACCTTGTAGCCACACTGACCAAAATGGTAAGAAAATACTGTAGGCAAAAAAGTAGGTAAAATAATCAATCGCTAGCCAACGCGTTGATGGAATAACCATCACTCCTCCCTTATTTTCATATCACCCTCTCTATGAAGGGGTTTACAACTGACAACAAAAAACCCGCTTTTACAAAGTGTAGAAGCGGGTTTATCGTGCTAATTCAGCTTACTTTATGGGCATATCGCCATTATGCATAAACTGGGTATTTTTTGCAGATAGCTAATACTTTCTGTTTAACAGCTTCAATGGTCGCTTCGTCATTGAGGTTATCCAGAATATCACACATCCAGCCAGCTAGCTCGCGTGCATCTGCTTCATTGAAGCCACGACGTGTAATTGCAGGAGAACCGATACGTACACCAGAAGTCACAAATGGGCTCTTCGGATCATTAGGTACGCTGTTTTTGTTTACAGTAATATTTGCGCGACCCAGTGCAGCGTCAGCGTCTTTACCTGTGATATCTTTGTCAACTAAGTCAACCAAGAACAGGTGGTTTTCAGTACCGCCAGATACCACTTTAAAGCCACGTTTTTGGAAAACTTCCACCATTGCTTTCGCATTTTTAGCGACTTGCTGCTGGTAAGTTTTGAACGCAGGTTCCATCGCTTCTTTCAGTGCTACCGCTTTACCTGCGATAACGTGCATCAGAGGACCACCTTGCGAACCTGGGAATACCGCAGAGTTCAAACGCTTGTACAGGTCTTCGTCGCCGCCTTTAGCTAAAATCAGACCACCACGTGGACCCGCTAATGTTTTATGCGTAGTTGTAGTAACTACGTGAGCATGTGGAACTGGGTTAGGATAAACACCCGCTGCTACTAGACCCGCAACGTGAGCCATATCAACGAACAGGTAAGCACCGATGCTGTCTGCGATTTCACGCATTTTAGCCCAATCAACCACACCAGAATATGCGGAGAAGCCGCCGATGATCATTTTAGGTTGATGTTTTTTCGCTTGAGCCGCGATATCGTCGTAATCGATTTTACCGCTTTCATCGATACCGTAAGGAACGATGTTATACAGTTTACCGGAGAAGTTTACTGGGGAACCGTGAGTTAAGTGACCGCCGTGTGCAAGGTTCATACCTAATACTGTGTCACCTGGTTGCAGCAGCGCCATATAGACCGCAGCGTTAGCTTGTGAACCTGAGTGTGGCTGTACGTTTGCGTAGTCAGCACCAAATAACTCTTTTGCGCGGTCGATAGCTAATTGTTCAACCACATCAACGAATTCACAACCACCATAATAACGTTTAGTTGGATAACCTTCCGCATACTTATTGGTCAGCTGAGAGCCTTGAGCCTGCATAACTCGTGGGCTGGTATAGTTTTCAGAAGCAATTAATTCAATGTGTTCTTCTTGACGTTGTACTTCTTTTTCCATTGCTTCCCACAGTTGTGGGTCGTAATCTGCAATATTCATTTCACGCTTTAACATTCGCTTCTCCTGCCTCAGCAATTCAATAAGGTAACAATCAATTCAACTTAATGACTGACAGTGTAAACTCTTTTTCGTCGTTGAGATAGCCCCTAAGAAAAAATATACGCAAACGATTGCATTAATTTTTTTGCTTTCAGATACCTTTAAACAACACAAAATATAATAGCGCACATTTCAATAATACCGAGACGAATATCTAACTTTGCTAGCTACTTCTAATTTTGCGGTGAATTCCCCCACTTTTTGATGCGTTAATTATTTACATTTCCCGCTAAATACTATAAGTTGCATATAAAATACATGTTTATAAATTTATAATATTATGAAAATAATTCAGGAGTACCTGTATGCTTGATCAACAAACTATCGCCACAATTAAATCCACCATCCCTGCCATCGCAGCAACTGGCCCTAAATTAACCGCTCACTTTTATGACAGAATGTTCAAACAACATCCTGAGCTAAAAGATATTTTCAATATGAGAAATCAAACGAATGGCGATCAGCGTGAAGCCCTATTCAACGCTATTTGTGCCTATGCCATCCATATTGAAACCCCTGAAGCATTAATTGGTGCAGTGGAGAAAATTGCGCAAAAACACGCCAGCTTAAATATCAAACCAGAACATTATCCAATTGTCGGGGAAAACCTGCTTGCTGCGATTGATGAGCTACTGAGCCCGGGTCAGGAAGTATTGGACGCATGGGGAAGAGCTTATGGCGTACTGGCGGATATTTTCATTAACCGTGAAAGCGCGATTTACCATGAAAATGCGGAGAAATCTGGCGGATGGGAAGGTTTACGTGAATTTAAAGTCACTAAAAAACAGCCTCAAAGTGCCGTTATCACCAGTTTTGAACTCACTCCAATAGATGGTAAAGCGGTGGCGGATTATCGTCCAGGGCAATATATTACTGTGTATCTGAATGAAAATAGTTTTGAAAATCAAGAGATTCGCCAGTATTCACTCACTACTGCGCCAAATGGGAAAACCTACCGTATTGCGGTGAAACGTGAAGAGCAAGGCATCGTTTCAGGCTTCTTACATCAAAATCTCAATGAGGGTGATATTGTTCGTTTAGCGCCACCTTGCGGTGACTTTTACCTTGATGTAGAACCGAAAACGCCAGTGACTTTAATCTCTGCTGGCGTCGGTTTAACACCAATGCTCAGCATGCTTAACCACCTCACTATGCACCAACATCAAGCACCTGTGAATTGGTTGCACGCCGCTGAAAATGGGGATGTACACGCTTTTAATCAAGAAGTTAGCCAGTTGATGTCACAGCATACCCAAGGTCATTCAGCGGTCTGGTTTAATCAACCAGCACCACAAGATCAACAGGGTAAAGATTACCAATACCGTGGATTACTGGATTTAACGCAAGTCAAAGAGAAAGTGCTTCAGCCAAATATGCAATTCTATTTCTGTGGACCAGTTGGCTTTATGCAGCATGTTGGAAAACAGCTAATTGAAATGGGTGTCACTGCCGATAATATTCATTATGAGTGTTTTGGTCCTCATAAAGTATTACCATTAAATTAATCGCAGTTATTCATTATAGTGAATTGTTTTTAAAGATTTAGTTTATATAAATTTTTAATTTTTGCGGTAACGGATTCGCATATAAATATATTATCATCCCATGTAAGATATATTTATCCCGTTACCGCATTTTTCATTCTAGTTAACTTGCTAGCCCAAAAACTAACCGCCAACTAGAACAAAATTAAATCGCTTCTTCGTCCTGCTCACCTGTACGAATACGAATGACGCGAGCAACATCATACACAAAGATTTTTCCATCACCGATTTTGCCGGTTTGCGCCGTTTGCATAATGGTTTCTACACAGCTTTCTACAATATCGTCCGGCACAACGATTTCAATTTTTACCTTTGGTAAAAAATCCACCATATATTCTGCACCGCGATACAGTTCAGTGTGACCTTTTTGGCGACCAAAACCTTTAACTTCAGTCACCGTCATACCGGTGATCCCCACTTCGGCTAACGCTTCGCGCACATCATCAAGTTTGAATGGCTTTATAATTGCATCAATTTTTTTCATTTTCAGTTCCTGTTATGACCAGTTTTTGCGGCCAAAACCTGAGGTAATCGGATAACGACGATCTTTACCGAAATTACGCATTGTGATCCGCGGTCCAACAGGAGCCTGACGGCGTTTATATTCGTTAATATCGACAAGACGCACAACTTTGCGAACAATTTCTCTATCAAATCCGAGCTTGATAAGGTCAGCCACAGATAAATCTTTTTCTACATAACCGTCTAAGATGGCATCTAACACATCGTATGGCGGTAAACTATCTTGGTCTAATTGCCCTGGAGCCAGCTCCGCTGAAGGTGGTCTATCAATCACGCGCTGCGGAATTGCTGGCGATATTGTATTACGATATTTAGCCAGTTCAAAGACCAGCGTTTTTGGCACATCTTTCAGGACATCAAAGCCCCCTGCCATATCGCCATACAACGTTGAATACCCAACTGCAGATTCACTTTTATTGCTAGTCGTCAGCACTAAACGGCGGCGCTTATTGGACATCGCCATTAAGATCACGGCGCGACAACGGGCTTGTAAATTCTCTTCCGTGGTATCCGGTTGAGTCCCTTCAAACATCGGCTGCAATTGTGCCATAAAGGCATCAAACATCGGTTCGATGGAAACGATATCAAACTCAACACCCAGTAATTCCGCCTGCTCTTTAGCATCATGAATGCTCATTTCAGAGGTGTAACGGAACGGCATCATGACCGCTTGAACGCGATCTTTACCGATAGCATCCGCCGCAATCGCCACAGTTAATCCTGAATCTATCCCGCCAGATAATCCTAAAATCGCGCCATTAAAGCCATTTTTGTTGATGTAATCGCGGGTTGCTAGAACTAATGCTTGATACACCTGCGCGATTTGAGACGCTTCAGGTTGCTTCGGCTGCTCAGTCACTAGTTTTACATCTTCAAATGTAACTGTTGCCACTTGCTCTGCAAATTCAGCCATTTGGTAGACTTGCTTGCCTTTATTTACCAGCACTTTCGAGCCGCCATCAAACACGAGCTCGTCCTGTCCACCCACTTGGTTAAGATAAACAATCGGCAAACCGGTACGCTGAGCATGTTCCACCAGCAAGTCACTGCGAATGTGTTCTTTATTTAAATCATATGGTGAGGCATTGATGGTAAGCACCAATTCAGCCCCCGCCCCTTTCACCGCATCAATCGGCTCGTCATACCAAATATCTTCGCAAATCAGTAAACCGAGCTGATAACCTTTGAATTCCACCACGCAGGTTTTTTCCGCCGCAGTGAAATAACGAGGCTCATCAAAAACACCGTAATTAGGTAGTTCTTGCTTAAAGTAACGGGCTAATAGCTTGCCTTGGTAGAAAAATGATAATGCGTTATAAATTTCATTCTCTTCGTACCACGGATGACCCACGATAATCCCGCATTGGCCGCTAGCTTGTTGTAAACGTTTTAATTGTGTGGTGCATCGCTCTTCAAAATCGTGGCGGAAGAGTAAATCTTCAGGGGAGTACCCTGTTAGAGCCAACTCAGAAAACATGACGATATCAGTATGTTCAGCCTGTTCTTCAACAGTTTGCAACATACGATCGCAGTTACCTTCGATGTCGCCAACCAGCCAGTTAAGTTGTGCCAGTGAGATATTAAGCTTACGGCTCATAACGTGTTTGTTCTCCCTTAATCCTTTAGGCTATAAAGGTTTTATTCTTTAAAATCATTCGCTTCTAAATCGTGACGCCCAAGTAATTTATAAAACTCGGTACGGTTGCGTCCCGCCATGCGCGCAGCTTGGGTCACGTTGCCTTTGGTCATCTGCAATAGCTTACGCAGATAATTTAATTCGAATTGGTTACGCGCCTCAACAAAAGTCGGTAGCGCCGTATTTTCTCCTTCCAGCGCTTGGCTAACGAGAGCTTCGCTGATCACTGGAGAGGTCGTCAATGCGACACACTGCTCAATCACGTTCACTAACTGGCGCACGTTTCCGGGCCAGCTTGCGGTCATCAAGCACTTCATCGCATCACTCGAAAAACTACGAACAAATGGTTTATGGCGGCTCGCAGCTTCACGTAATAAATGATTAGCTAATAATGGAATATCTTCCGCGCGTTCATTCAATGCAGGGATCCGCAGGTTCACTACATTCAAGCGATAATAGAGATCCTCACGGAACTCGTTTTTTTCCATCGCTTTCGGTAGGTTACGGTGGGTCGCAGAAATAATGCGGACATCAATATCTAAATCGCGGTTGCTACCTAGCGGGCGAACCTTACGTTCTTGCAAAACACGCAGTAATTTGACTTGCAGCGGCATTGGCATATCACCAATTTCGTCTAAAAAGAGCGTTCCACCGCTGGCAGCAAAAAATAGCCCTTCACGGCTACTGACTGCACCGGTAAACGCACCTTTAGCATGCCCAAACAGTTCAGACTCAAGTAATTGTTCAGGTAATGCGCCACAGTTAATTGCGATAAACGGTTTATGAGCACGTGGGCTCACTTTATGAATCGCTTGCGCTAATACTTCTTTACCCGTACCACTTTGCCCATTAATCAGCACGCTCACATCCGATTGTGCCACCATATGAGCCTGTTCAAGCAAACGGATCATTAGCGGGCTACGCGTGACAATGCCAGCGCTCCACTCTTCATCACTAATCGGTGTGGAAGATAATGCTAATGCTTCATCAATGGCTTTATAAAGCGCGTCTTTATCAACGGGTTTGGTTAAGAAACTAAATACCCCGCGCTGCGTTGCCGCAACCGCATCAGGAATCGAACCATGAGCAGTGAGAATAATCACCGGAAGATTAGGATGGGCTTTTTGCACTTCATCAAACAGCGCCATGCCATCCATTTCATCCATTCGTAAATCACTAATCACGAGATCGACTTTTTCTTTCTGGAGTAATTTTAGTGCTTCAGGTCCACTTTCCGCTGTAGAGACTTTAAAACCTTCACTACTCAAACGCATACCAAGCAGTTTTAGCAGGCTAGGGTCATCATCCACCAAAAGTAAGTTAGCTGACTTACGACCGGTCATTGTGCTTTATTCTCCGAGGAATTCTGTTCGGCTGAAGCTGGCTTCGTTTCTGTTGGCGCAGCAACAGCGGCTTCATCTTCTTTTTCAACTTCATTCGCATTTTTCTTGCGAGAAGAGAGCTGTCGCTCAATATCCGTTAAGTTTTCTAACTTGCGGGAAGTATTATTAAGCTCAAAACGCAACTTGGCATTATCTTCTTTTAGGCGGTCAAGCTTTGCATCCATCTCTTGCTGCATACGTTTATAACGTGCATTCGCATCTGCAAGGTTGATCGCTTGAACCTGCTGTTCGCGCCACAATTGCAATAATGGGCGAATTGGCGTTGGGAAGCTCAAACTATAGGTGTTGATGCTATCGAGCATTTGGCGACGTTCAGCGATTGTAGGCTCCGCTGAACCTAATAGAATGTTTTTAGTAAATGAAGTAGACCAATCATTCACTTCAATCTTTTTCGCTTCAGCACGCGCTTTGTCAGCATCCATTCTGTCCACACAGCCCATCATGCGTAACCAATAGAGGGCATTTTCCTGTGAGACAGGTTCTTGATTTTCCCAAATTGATTCGCAAGAAGCGTAACGGTAATCCGTGGTTTTCACTTCTGGGATAACAACTTTGGCTAGAGTTTCTAATGGTGATTGACCGTTCTTCGCCACACATCCTGTTAAAATGAGCGAGAATAGAATTATTCCCAAAGGAGTACCAACGCGGGAAGACTTAATACCTGCCCCACGGCGAATTGAGATTGTTTTTGTCTTCGACAGTACTGCATTACACAATACCACCAAGAAATCTGTAGACCTGTTTTGCATTATTATTCGTTCTCTGCGGTTAAAGGCAGTTCAATTCGGAAGCAAACATCCGCTGATTTATGTGGCACTAATGATAATTCACCACCCATCTGCTTAATACAATCTTGCGCGATGCTAAGCCCTAACCCACTTCCTTTGACGGCGCCTTTTCTTTGGAGGCTGCCTTGATAGAAAGGTTCAAAAATCATATTTTGCTCAGACTCAGGGATAGGCGTGCCCGTATTGGCAACCTCAATGAGTAATTTATTCCCTGTTCTGCGACTTGAGATCCAAATATTACCTGATTCGCCACCATAGTGCACCGCATTGGAGTAGATATTATCAATAACCCTTCCGAGTAAGGTCGGTTCTGCAAGGCAACTGTCCACTTTTAAGCGAATATCAGTGGTAATATCTTTCGCTCTTGCGGGTAAATTATGTGCATTAACAATATCTTCAATAAGCTTTTTCAAATCGACTTGCTGGGCAACGGGCGGCTCATCGACTAATTTCCGATTATAGTCAAGAAGCTGTTCAATAAGTTGCTGAAGATGCTTACTACTCTGATCAAGAATATCAACCACCTCTTTTTGCGAGCTAGTTAACGGGCCTGCAACCTCATCTGCCAATAATTCCGTTCCTTCTCGCATACTGGCTAATGGCGTTTTCAACTCATGGGAAATATGACGTAAAAACTCATGGCGCTGGGATTCCAACCAAGCCAACCGCTCACTTAACCATATAATTCGCTGAGCAATGATCCTCAGCTCTCTCGGGCCTTTAAAGCGATCAGTATCATTTTCCAGAGTCAGCCCCGTCCCTAAACGGTTAATCATACGCTCAATGATTTTAACCGGACCGATAATCATACGAGTAAATAAGGTCACCAACAGCGCGCTCAGCAAGAAGAGGATCAGTGTTTGCCAACCAAATAATTGTCCTTTATTGGCAATGGCTTTTTGAAGCTGTTCACCGCGGCTAAAAATCACCTCTCGAGTTTGCTGAACGACAGCCGTATTTTGCGCGGAGAATTGCTCTAACACTTTGGTCGTGGCTTCCATCGGCTCATTATTTTCACAACTAATCGCTTTTAGCTTTTGCAGTCCAGTAAAAAGCCCCAGCACTTCAGGAGTCTCTGGCAAAATAGTTTTTTGACGTTCCAGCATCTGTTCATAATCAGCAAACTGCTTTTGATACTGCGTCTGTAAGGCTTTGTCTTGCAATACACAATACTGGCGATAACTGCGCTCCATTTCCAGTGCGAGGCTACTCATCGCTTCACTGCGCCGAGCATCAAGCAGCGTAGTTTTATTGATATCTGCCGCTTGGTTGCTCAATTGTTCTAGACTTTGATAAGCCTGATAAGCCAGTACCAGTAATGGCAAAAGGACTAACCAAAAAGCCATGACCACTAGCTGCCGCAATGAGCGCGGAAAAAGGCGCAATTTACTCAACGCATTCATCTCTTACCTATTTATATGTAATTCAATGGTAGCAGAACTCCCGTTAATGCGAAAAGTGCTGTTTACATTGATGATAGATAAACCAATAGACAGATAGATAGCAATGAACATGCCAAGAAAGTGAGCTAAACGTGAATGATTTCAGATAAATAGATTAAATATACTATGATTGAATGGAAGGATTAATTCGATAGAAAGAATAAACTTGATAGAAAGGAATATTGATGCCCCAGAAATGGGAAGGCGGAGGGAAGAATTGCTTCTCACCTCCGCCAGCGATACTCGGCATTACGCTTGAATGTCGATTTTTTTCATATGACTATGTCTTTCATTAAAGATAATCATATAGGTGGTGCCTCACTCCACGTGTCGCCCTGTGTTTGATAAAGCTCGAAAGCGAATATCGATGATTTGGACGGTAGGCACCTTACTTTGGCATCATTCGGGTTTTATGTGGTATGTTCCCATTTGCTAGGTTTCCCCAAGCTTGGACCTACATAAGCAATTGAATGAGCAACTGATGGATATTATGCACAACCCGTGCCAACCTTTCAATTAGATTTTTATCTCACTGATTTTCATATAAATTTATTTTCTTACTTGTTCATATCATTTTTGAATTGTTATGAGCGATGAAAAATACCACTAACTCACCATGAATCTGTCTCCAATTTAAGACAGTGAATTCCATCATTTTTAAATCACTTGTTTATCAATAAGATAAATGTCTCCTTTTGGAGACACTAGCAAACCCTATTTGTCGCGAATAGTAGACACTCCAGAAAATTTACCTATCTTCTATTATTTATATTCTCTTTAAACCTATCTATTTAGCGTTGAATGGACGGTATATATCGATTTTTGAAGCCCAAATAAAATATTGCCATCCTATTTATTATCGCTATGATCCTGCGCGTTTCATTTCTGATGTACGTCAGAATTTTATGTTATTCCGCTAGCTTATCCATCCCTATATTGATATAAGACTGGCAAATGGTCTCCTACTTACTCTTGACACTATCGTTTCAAAACTACAATGATAAAAATAGCCCTTATTGATGACCATATTGTTGTTCGCTCCGGTTTTGCTCAATTACTAACGTTAGAACCTGACATTAGTATTGTGGGGCAATATGCGAGTGCGCAAGAAGCATGGCCACACCTAATTAGCCTCGATATTGACGTGGCAATTATGGATATTTCAATGCCAGATGAGAGCGGTTTACAACTGCTAACCCGTTTACGTAAAAAGAAGCCCGACTTTCGTACTATTATTTTAAGCATCTATGACACCCCTGCTTTCGTACAAAGTGCGCTCGATGCAGGCGCCAGCGCCTATCTCACCAAATGCTGCGGACCTGAAGAATTAGTCCAGGCGGTACGTTCTGTTTACCAAGGTGGATGCTACCTGTGTGCTGATGCAATGCGAGCCTTACGCCAAACGCCGCAGCAAAAACAAGGCGTTCAAGAGCTGACTAACCGTGAGCGCGAAGTCTTTGATTTACTGGTCGCAGGTCTCAGTGTGAAAGTCATTGCGGAACAATTAAACCTCAGCCATAAAACAGTGCATGTACATCGCGCGAATGTTCTCGGGAAATTGCAATGCGAAAACACCATTGATTTAGTGCACTACGCCTTAGAACACAACATCATTTCTCGATAAACAGGCTTTCTTTCCAGTAAGGTAACGTTCCTGCAAGGTAACGCGCTCACAAGGTAAATAGTAATGAACAAAGCGGCTCGTTTAGGATTACAGTCTCTATTCCTATTATTTACCTACTCACTGATTTGGGTGGGATTATGGATCATCGGCTTTTACCTTAGCCAAAATAGCTTCCAAGCCACCCTATTTCTACCACAAGCCTTACGCCTCACCTTGATGATCTTATTATGGCGACGCTACTGGCCAACTGTTTTACTCGCTGAAGGCCTGCTGACTTACTGGCTTGCGCAAGAACAATTACTCACTCAACCTATTTTGCTGTTATCCCCAATATTGAGCCTGCTGGTTGCGATGGTTATCCAAAATATTTGGTGGCGATATACACTTTATTGGCAACGACTTATTTTGTTATTGGCAGGCGTCGCCGCCAACAGCATACTCAATGCCTTGCTGTTTGGGCTGTTATCTCAATATTCCATTAGCCAATTATTCTTAACGACATTTACGGGCGGAATTCTACTCTCCCCTTTTGTTTATCTTATCTATGAATACTTACACGAGCAGCACTATCATATGCTGCTCGACTACGGAACCACGGATAAGCAATTACGTACTTCATTGATTATTTGGTGTTTTCTCTTCTGCCTCGTCGGCTTAAGTGCCCAAATTTTCTTTGCCCCAGAAATTGAGCAACTGATTGTTTTGTTGGTCTTTATTCCCAATATTTTCATGGCATATCGTTATGGCTGGCAAGGCGGCGTGTTATCCGCATTACTTGGAAGCTTAATCATCACCTTCGCAAGACAATTCCAAGGTGCCTTTGATGATCTCCAAGAACTACAGCTCTTTTTAAGCTCTCAAGCGTTGATTGGTATTGGATTAGGTATCGCTATCAGCCGCCAAAAGCAACTCTCAAGTAACTTACAACGCTACCGCCAGCGATTAGAAGAAGAGCTTCACGCCCGCCGAGACTTGATGCGCCAATTAGTGCACACCGAAGAAGATGTGAAGAAAGATATCGCCCGTGAACTTCATGATGAGATTGGACAAAATATTACCGCGATCCAAATCCAATCGATGCTGGTGAAGAAAACCGCGGCTAACGATTTAAGCTATAACGCCGCTAGCCAAATCAACGAATTGGCACTACAGATCCACCAAGCCACCCGCCATCTATTGCGCCAATTACGTCCGCCCGTGCTCGATGAAATGTCCCTCGAAAACGCACTCACCCATTTAATCGGTGAATTTGCTTTCAAGGAAAATAATATTCAATGTGACTTTCATTACGGATTAACTGAAACTCCAGCCAATGAAACGGTGTTATTCACCCTTTACCGTTTGGTTCAAGAGCTACTGAACAATATCAGTAAGCACGCCAAAGCCACAAAAATCCACATCTCACTAAATCAACAAGGTGACTCGATACAGCTAATTGTTGATGATAATGGTGTGGGCATTCCTTTTAGCAAACGCACATCAGGCTTTGGTTTGCGTGGAATTGAGGAGCGAGTTAGAGCCTTAGGTGGCGACTGGACGCTAACAACCCAAAGTGGTACCAAAATAATTGTTAACTTGCCCACATTTTGAAATGAAATAGTGAAAAACTAGGAATAATTCTTAGCCTCCTAATACCTTATCTCATCCTTTTATTTAAAAACTTCATTACATTCTGCCAAACGGGAGAAACACAATCATGACGGGTACAAGCAAACTGGATCTGGATAACAATTACCGTTTCTGGCGTCGCCGCCTGATGTTTTCCATGATCATCGGTTATGCCGCTTTTTACCTTACCCGTAAAAGCTTTAATTTTGTGATGCCCGTTATGCAGGCAGAACTGTTTTTAGACAAAAGTGATATTGGTTGGATCGCCTCAGCATTTTACCTTGCGTATGGTCTATCCAAGTTTATATCCGGTATTTTCCATGACATTACAGGCTACCGTTGGTTTATGGGTGTTGGCCTCGTGATGACAGGGATCCTCAATATCATTTTTGCCTACTGTTTATCGTTCCCTGCACTGTTAATCGTTTGGACGTTAAACGGATTTTTCCAAGGCTGGGGTTGGCCGCCCTGTGCGCGTATTCTCACTCATTGGTACTCACGGAACGAGCGGGGCTTTTGGTGGGGACTGTGGAATATCTCCATCAATCTCGGGGGAATGGCGCTACCGCTGTTAACGGCACTGTTGGCGACCCATTACAGTTGGCAAATAGCGCTGATCGTTCCGGGAATTATTGGGGTTATTTTAGGATTATGGCTATGTCGCCAGCTTCGGGGTACGCCCAAAGAAGAACATTTACCCACCGTGGGGCAGTGGCGACATGATGCATTAGAGTTACGCCAAGAGCAGCTTTCTCCCCCGCAATCCATGTGGGTGATTTTAAAACAAACTATTGTGTTTAACCCAATGATTTGGCTGCTCGGTTTCACCTACATTTTGGTTTATCTCATCCGTATTGGGATAAACGATTGGGGAAATTTATGGCTAACCGAAACACACGGAAGCAATTTATTAAGCGCCAATGCCACGTTAGCGCTGTTTGAATTAGGTGGCTTATTAGGTGCATTGTGCGCAGGTTGGGGTTCCGACCTCCTGTTTCGAGGACAACGCGCACCGATGATTTTGCTGTTTTCCTTAGGTCTATTCGTTTCTGTGAATGCCCTATGGTTAATTCCAATTCATCACTACGGGCTATTAGCTGCATGCTTCTTAGCCAACGGTTTCTTTGTATTTGGACCACAGATGTTAGTCGGTCTAGCTGCTACAGAATATTGTCATAAAAAGGCAGCTGGAACGGTAACGGGTTATCTTGGATTGTACGCTTATCTAGGGGCTGCAATCGCAGGATGGCCGCTCTCTCAAGTGATTGCCAATTATGGTTGGTCAGGGATGTTTACCTTACTCGCCAGTGCAGCTGCTTTGATGGGGCTACTACTGATGCCTCTTTTAATTGCCAATGTCAGTAAAAGAGAGCATTTAGCCGGTGCAGTTTCACCGACACATAATAATAGTTAATCCGAAAACGTGAATAAAGGACTGACAATGAAACTTAAGACTCTCTCTACACTTGTTGCAGCAGGTTTATCCCTTGCCGCTATTACGACCACTGCAAACGCAGCTGGCCGTTTAGTGGTTTACTGTAGTGCCACCAACGCGATGTGTGAAGCGGAAACGCAAGCATTCGCCAAGAAATACGACGTTAAAACCACGTTCGTTCGCAACGGTTCAGGCAGTACTTTAGCAAAAATCGAAGCTGAAAAACGTAACCCACAAGCAGACGTTTGGTATGGCGGAACCTTAGATCCACATTCACAAGCCGGTGAAATGGATCTGCTAGAGCCGTACAAATCCCCTAACCTGTCTCAAATCATGCCGCAATTCCAAGATCCAGCTAAACGCAAAGGTAACTACTCTTCTGCGGTTTATATCGGTATCTTAGGTTTTGGTGTGAATAAAGATCGTTTAAAAGAGAAAGGATTACCAATTCCTACTTGCTGGAAAGATCTGACTAAGCCTGAATATAAAGGCGAAATTCAAATCGCAGATCCACAAAGTTCAGGTACTGCTTACACTGCATTGGCAACCTTTGACCAACTTTGGGGTAACGAGCAAGCTTTTGATTACCTGAAAAAACTGAACTCTAACATCTCCCAATACACCAAATCAGGTATTGCCCCAGCACGTAACGCGGCTCGCGGCGAATCTGCTATCGGTATCGGCTTCCTGCATGACTACTCTTTGGAAGTTGAAAATGGTGCACCATTGGAGTTAATCGCGCCATGTGAAGGGACAGGCTATGAAATCGGCGGGATCAGTATTCTGAAAAACGCACGTAACATGGACAACGCAAAACTATTCGTGGATTTCGTTCTGTCTAAAGAAGCCCAAGAGCTGAGCTGGAAACAAGGTCAGTCTTACCAAATCCTGACCAACACCACCGCAGAGTCTTCTCCACTGTCTCTGAAACTCAAAGACTTAAACTTAATCAACTACGATATGGATAAATACGGTGACGCTGAAGTCCGTAAGAATCTGATCAACAAGTGGGTTACTGAAGTTAAAATGAGTAAATAAGATGTTGGGTGCGGCGCCTGTCGCCGCACTTTACCTGATTGACTCACGTATGACTCGCGAACTTCGCGATTTAGTGTATTAGCTACTTACTATAAAAAATGATGCCAAATAAAAGAGTGTCTGCGCTACGCAGACGGCTCCAGTCTGGCTCACTCATTAGAACGATAATATTAATTAAGTTTAAAATTATTTTCGTTATAAATCATAAGATTAAACCAATGGTTAATTAACTCAATAATAATAAACTTAGGGGAAAAACAATGCCTCAGACCTTAACCCTAACAGCCTCGAAGAAAAAGGACAGTATCTTCCTTTGGATTCTGATAGCTTGGCTGGGCTTCGCTCTGCTACCCTCATGGAGCCTCGACTACGGCTTATTCGACTCAACGCAAGATGAGATCTTAGCTGCCTATGGCTGGAGCAGTGTCAATATTAGTTGGCTATGGTATTTATTGCCTTCTATTTTACTGTTAAGACCAATCACGCCAGCCGATCGTAATCAAAAAACCCGTCACTATCTTGATATCGCGGTTGCCGCCATCACGGCAATTCTCGTGATTATTACTGCTTATTTAGAGGGTAAGGGATTAGGCTATTCCGCCATCACCTTATTTATCGCCCTTGGTATGATAATGACCCACGCCTTGACTCGTTTAGAGTGGCTGGGTGGCGACCAATTTGTTATTGGCTCCCTTATCACCGTCGTCGCACTGATTACACTATTTATCATCTTTCCCAGTGTGGCAATTTTTATTCCAATGTTTACTGACGGGAACGGAGATTTTGCACCATTTGCATTTGTGGCTATTTTAACCCAGTCGCATATTGTTCAGGTCATCATCAACTCCATATTCCTCTCACTAGCTGTGGGTGTTGGGTGTACCTTCTTTGGTTTAATCCTGGCGATTTATACTACTCGAATTGCTAAGCGCTCCGCTATTATTGGTCGCGTATTCTCGATTTTACCGATTGTGACCCCGCCGTTTGTTGTCGGTTTAGGCGTCACCTTAATGATGGGTCGCTCAGGCTATATTACTGAGTTTTTAGCTACCTATATGGGGCTAGAAAATACTAACTGGTTATACGGCTTTACCGGTATTTGGTTAGCACAAGTTCTCGCGTTCACCCCGATGTCCTTTATGATCCTTGATGGTGCGATTAAAACTATCCATCCATCACTGGAAGAAGCGTCATACACCTTGCGTGCTAACCGCTACCAGACATTCTTCAACGTGTTTATGCCACTGTTGAAACCGGCACTGGCGAACGCCTTTTTAATCGTGATTGTACAATCCCTTGCCGACTTCAGTAACCCATTAGTATTAGGGGGTAACTTCGACGTTCTGGCGACACAAATCTATTTCTATATCACCGGTTCCCAGCTTGATTACCAAGCGGCCAGTACGTTAGGCGCTTCCTTACTTGTCTTCTCATTGCTGGTTTTCTGTGTGCAATACATGTGGATTGGTAAACGTTCCTACGTCACCGTTTCCGGTAAGTCATACCGTGGCGATGTTCAACCGCTGCCAGTTTCTCTTGTTGCAACGGTGACAACAATTCTCGGTATTTGGGTCGCGTTTAACGTCTTACTGTACGGCAGCATCTTCTACGGAAGCTTCACGGTGAACTGGGGTGTGGACTACACCTTAACACTGGACAACTTTATCAAACTGTTTGGTCAAGGTTTTGATGATGGTGCATGGCCGTCACTGTTAGACACCCTGTTATATGCGGGTATCGCTGCGCCAATCACCGCGATTTTAGGTCTGCTTATCGCGTATATAGTGGTTCGCCAAGATTTCCGTGGAAAGAAAACCATCGAATTTTCCACCATGTTGTGCTTTGCCGTACCGGGTACTGTGGCTGGGGTTTCTTACATCCTCGCCTTTAACGATACACCGTTCTATTTAACGGGTACCGCGGCGATTGTGATTATCTCCATGACCATGCGTAACGTACCAGTCGGTATTCGTGCGGGTATCGCAGGATTGGGGCAAATTGACAAATCGTTAGATGAGGCTTCCCTCAGCTTACGTGCAGGTTCAATGCGGACAATTTTCCATATCCTGCTGCCATTATTACGCCCTGCGATTTTATCTGCGCTGATCTACAGCTTTGTCCGTGCGATCACCACCGTAAGCGCTATTGTATTCTTGGTAACACCAGACACCCGCGTTGCGACAGCGTATATCTTGAACCGTGTTGAAGATGGTGAATACGGTGTGGCGATTGCTTACGGTTCTATTCTGATCGTGGTCATGCTCGCGATTATCTTCTTATTTGACTATTTAATTGGCGAAGCCCGTGTTTCACGTTCCAAAGCCAAAAATGCACAGTAATCATGGAGTCACTGACATGACACAGAAAAGTTTCGTTGAATTAAAAAATATAACTAAGCGCTTTGGCGACAATACGGTCATTGACGATTTAAGCCTTTCCATCCCACAAGGGAGTATGGTCACCCTATTAGGGCCATCTGGCTGCGGTAAAACCACCGTACTGCGCTTAGTCGCTGGTTTAGAAAAGCCTACTGAAGGGCGTATGTTTATCGATGGCGAAGATGTCACCGACCGCTCTATTCAACAGCGCGATATTTGTATGGTATTCCAATCCTATGCCCTCTTCCCGCATATGTCGTTAGGGGATAACGTGGGATATGGATTGAAAATGCTTGGCTTGCCAAAGGCTGAAATAAAAAAACGTGTAGAAGAAGCGCTGGAACTGGTGGACTTAGCGGGCTTTGCAGACCGTTTCGTTGACCAAATTTCCGGTGGACAGCAGCAGCGTGTTGCACTAGCACGTGCCTTGATTTTAAAACCCAAGGTACTGTTATTTGATGAGCCATTAAGTAACTTGGATGCTAACTTACGCCGTAGCATGCGTGAAAAAATCCGTGAACTGCAACAGCAATTTAATATTACCTCACTGTACGTGACCCACGACCAGAGTGAAGCTTTTGCGGTTTCGGATATGGTTCTGGTAATGAACAAAGGTAAAATCATGCAGTTAGGTTCACCTCAAGAACTGTACCGCCAACCTGCTTCCAAGTTTATGGCGAGCTTTATGGGTGATGCGAACATTTTCCCTGCTACACTCAGCAGCGATTCCGTGGATATCTTTAATTACCGTTTACCGCGCCCTGCGCTGTTTTCAACAGATAAAACTCAAGTCACTGTCGGTGTTCGCCCTGAAGCCATCACATTAAGCAAACAAGGTGAAGATAGCCAACGCTGTACCATCACTCATGTGGCTTATATGGGACCGCAATATGAGGTCACGGTAGATTGGCACGGCCAATCAATGCTATTACAGATCAATGCGACTCAATTGCAACCGTCTGTGGGTGAAGATCTTTACCTGCAAATCCACCCATACGGGATGTTTATTTTAGAATAATATTCTCTGTTTTAGATGCATCTTAACCGCCCTATTGGGCGGTTTTTTTATGGATAACAGATAAAAAAACACCCTATAAATCAGGAGATCTATAGGGTGTTTAGTTTTTAGCGCTAAATTAAAACAGACGTTTTAATCTCAGCCTAATTGCTTACGTGCATTACGGAAAATGCGCATCCATGGGCTATCTTCACCCCAGTTTTCTGGGTGCCAAGAGTTGCTTACCGTACGGAAGACACGCTCAGGGTGCGGCATCATAATCGTCGCGCGACCATCCGTTGATGTCACTGCCGTAATCCCATTCACAGAACCATTCGGGTTCGCTGGGTATTGCTCAGTCACTTGACCGTAATTATTCACAAAACGCATTGCCACCAGCGCGTTATTTTCTAACTGCGTTAAATGAGTTGGCGCACGAGTTTCTACTTGGCCTTCACCGTGAGAAACCGCAATCGGCATACGTGATCCCGCCATATCTTGCAGCAGTAATGATGGGCTATTTGCAATTTCAACTAAGCTGAAGCGTGCTTCAAAACGCTCTGAACGGTTACGTACAAAACGTGGCCAATATTCAGCGCCAGGGATCAGATCATGCAAGTTAGACATCATCTGGCAACCATTACATACACCTAATGATAAGGTGTCTGGACGATTGAAGAAGGTAGCAAACTCATCACGAACACGGTTATTGAACAGAATGGACTTCGCCCAACCTTCACCAGCGCCTAATACGTCACCGTATGAGAAACCACCGCATGCCACTAGTGCTTGGAACTGCTCCAGAGACAAGTTGCCCGCCAGTAAATCACTCATGTGGACGTCGATAGCATCAAAGCCTGCACGATCCCATGCCGCTGCCATTTCAACGTGGGAGTTAACCCCTTGCTCGCGCAGCACTGCCACTTTAGGACGAACACCCGATGCGATATACGGAGCAGCAATATCCTCTGCGATATCGTAAGTCAGCTTCACATTCAGACCTGGGTCTTGATTGTCTTTCTTCGCGTCATGCTCTTGATCTGCGCACTCTTCGTTATCACGTAAGCGCTGCATCTGCCATGTAGTTTCAGCCCAGCACTCACGTAGAGCACTACGAGAACCATTGTAAACGACAGTATCACGGCTATTAATAATCACCGCATCGTCATGAGTTGCAGAACCAAGATAGTGAACACAGCCTGCCAAGCCAGCATCGGCAAAACACTGCTCTACATATTGGCGATCGGCGCCTTGGATTTGGATCACTGCGCCCAGCTCTTCATTAAACAGTGCCGCTAAGGTGTCTTCATCAAATGAACTGATATCCACGTTAATACCGCAATGACCCGCAAATGCCATTTCCACTAACGTGACAAACAGCCCGCCATCAGAACGGTCATGGTAAGCCAGTAGTTTTTGCTCAGATAACAGTTTTTGGATGGTATTAAAGAAGCCTAACAACAGCGCTGGGTCACGAACATCTGGCGCTTTATTACCTAATTGACGGTAAACTTGCGCCAATGCAGAGCCACCAAGCGCATTGTGACCTTGACCAAGGTCGATTAATAACAAGCCGTTATCTACCGTAGTTTTCAGCTCTGGCGTCACCGTTAAACGAACATCTTCAACACGACCAAATGCACTAATAATCAACGATAATGGCGACGTCATTTCACGCTCTTCACCATTTTGCTGCCAGCGAGTCTTCATTGACATTGAGTCTTTACCCACTGGGATTGTCAGACCTAATGCCGGACACAATTCTTCACCGACTGCTTTAACTGCTTCGTACAGACCTGCGTCTTCCCCTGGGTGACCCGCCGCAGACATCCAGTTAGCAGATAGCTTCACGCGCTTAAGGTCTTGTACATAAGAGCATGCTAAGTTGGTTAGTGCTTCACCCACTGCCATACGCGCAGAAGCGGCAAAATCCAATAATGCCACAGGCGTTCTTTCGCCAATAGACATTGATTCACCATAATAGCTATCCAAACTTGCGGTTGTCACCGCGCAGTCAGCGACTGGGATTTGCCATGGACCAACCATTTGGTCACGAGCAACCATTCCCGTCACAGTGCGGTCACCAATAGTGATTAAGAAGGTTTTTTCTGCCACAGCCGGTAAATGCAGAACACGCTTAACAGCTTCAGTTAAATCGATGGCGGTTCTATCCAGCGATTCAGGCTCGGCTTTCAGTGTTGTCACATCACGCAACATTTTCGGCGTTTTGCCCAACAATACATCCAGTGGCATGTCAATTGGTTGGTTATCAAAATGCTCATCATTAAGGGTTAAATGACGCTCTTCCGTTGCTTCACCGATCACAGCAAACGGCGCGCGTTCACGCTGACAAATTTCAGTGAATAATGCCAGTTGTTCTGGAGCAACCGCCATCACATAGCGCTCTTGGGATTCGTTACACCACACTTCCAGTGGGCTCATTCCTGGTTCATCATTAAGAATTTTACGCAGTTCAAAACGACCACCACGACCGCCATCGCTCACCAGTTCAGGCATTGCGTTGGATAATCCCCCCGCACCAACATCATGGATAAACAGAATTGGGTTTTTATCACCTAGCTGCCAGCATTTGTCGATCACTTCTTGACAACGACGCTCCATTTCGGCGTTATCACGTTGAACAGAAGCAAAATCAAGATCCGCCGCAGATTGACCGGATGTCATGGATGATGCAGCTCCGCCTCCTAGACCGATATTCATCGAAGGGCCACCCAAAACGATGAGCTTAGCGCCAACGGTAATTTCACCTTTTTGAACGTGATCCGCACGGATGTTACCAATACCACCCGCTAACATAATTGGCTTATGGTAACCACGTAATTCTTCACCATTGTGGCTATTCACTTTCTCTTCATAGGTACGGAAATAACCTAATAATGCGGGACGCCCAAATTCGTTGTTAAATGCCGCCCCGCCTAAAGGACCTTCCGTCATAATATCGAGTGCAGTCACAATACGTTCAGGCTTGCCGAAATCTTCTTCCCAAGGTTGTTCAAAACCCGGAATACGTAAGTTTGAAACGGAGAAGCCCACTAAACCTGCTTTTGGTTTTGCACCGCGACCTGTTGCGCCTTCATCACGAATTTCACCACCAGAACCAGTTGCAGCCCCCGGCCATGGAGAGATTGCCGTTGGGTGGTTATGGGTTTCCACTTTCATCAAAATATGTGCATCTTCTTGATGATAACGATAAGTACGTCCATCTGGCTCAGGGAAGAAACGACCTACTGAGGAACCTTCCATTACTGCCGCATTATCTTTATAAGCAGACAAGACGTGATCTGGCGTTTTTTCAAAGGTGTTTTTGATCATTTTAAACAGGGATTTTGGCTGTGTTTCCCCGTCAATAATCCAATCCGCATTGAAAATTTTATGGCGGCAATGTTCTGAGTTTGCTTGCGCAAACATATATAGCTCAACATCCGTTGGGTTACGTTTTAACCCTGTGAATGCCTCTAATAGATAATCAATTTCATCGTCAGCTAACGCTAAGCCCATCTCTTTGTTAGCTGTGTCTAGTGCTTGGCGTCCGCCAGCGATGATATCAATCACTTTCATTGGGGCAGGCTGTTGCTGAATAAATAGTGCCTCAGCTTGTTCAAAAGAGGCAAAGACCGTTTCCATCATTCGGTCATGTAACAGGCTGATAACCAAATCCCACTGCTCGCTTGTCAGTGAATCGGCTTGAATATAGTAGGCAACGCCGCGTTCAATACGTTTAACCTGTGTTAGGCCACAGTTATGTGCGATATCCGTTGCTTTAGAAGACCAAGGAGAGATAGTTCCTGGGCGTGGGGTGACTAAAATCAGTTTTCCAAATGGCTCATGCTCTGCCAGAGAAGGACCATATTTTAATAAACTACTCAGTTTACCTTGCTCACTGCCACTTAATGGGGCTGATAGCTCAGCAAAATGCATATATTCAGCATAGATATCCGTTACTGGGAGCTGTTTTTCAGCAAACAGCGCCAAAAGGCGGGTAATACGAAATGCTGATAGTGCCGGTGAGCCACGCAAAATTTCCATAGTCTTAAATTCTCTCTTTTAAACGCCAGCCCTGATCACGAAAGCAGGGAAACCGGAGTCCATTATAGAGCAATGTTCATCAATACGAAACCGTTTGCGTGACTAAAAATAGAGCGATTAGTTAAATATTAATATGTGCTAAATACGATAATATTAGTTGCACCGATCATCATTGTTAGAGCAAAATACGAAACCACTGGATTTATAACCATGATTAAACAGTTTTTATTAAGCGCACAACACCAGTTCCTGCACGAGAAATAATTATTTGAATAACCTAAAAGTTAACTATTTTATTATCGTGGTCATCGCTTTACTTGCCACCATGATCATTGGCTTCAATGTCCGATGGTCTAATACGCAAAACACCCAAGTCGACAAAATTATCTCTCGGGGTGAGTTACGTATTAGCGCAGTAAGTTCACCACTCATTTATATTGATGAGCAGCGTCAGCTACGTGGCTTTGACTACGAGCTTGCTCAAGGCTTTGCCACGTACCTAGGTATTAAACTCAAAATTATTATTCGTCCGACTATTGAACAGATTTTCGAAGATCTCGATAACGACGATGCCGACATCGCTGTGGCGGGGCTGCTGTATAATAAAGACCGTTTGGAAACCATGAAAACGGGTCCAAGCTATTTGAGTGTTACTCAGCAATTGGTTTACCGTAAAGGTACTACGCGCCCAAAAACCTTTAATGACCTGAAAGGGAAATTAATGGTTATCGCGGGGAGCACTCATGCAAGCACGTTAAAAGCACTTTCAGCGCAATATCCTAATCTTAAGTGGGAAGAAAGCAGCAACTATACACCAAGTCAATTATTAGAAATGGTGGCCGAAGGTGAAATTGATTACACCCTTGAAGATTCTATTGCGGTCTCTTTGCAGCAACGTATTCATCCTAAAGTCGCCGTGGCATTTGATTTGCGCGATGACCATGCCATTACATGGTATTTAAGCCGCCAACATGACAACAGCCTAGATGCCGCCCTGCTCGATTTTTTTAATCTCAGCAATCAAAACGATCTTCTTGCTCGCTTGATTGAAAAGCATTTCAGCCATGTGGAATCCTTCGATTATTTCGATACCATAACGTTTATTAGCGCCATAAATAATAAACTGCCGGATTATCAACCTCTCTTTGAGAAATATGCTGAGACCGTTGAGAGCATCGATTGGAAATTACTTGCTGCAATAGCTTGGCAAGAATCTCACTGGAATCCTCTTGCAACCTCACCGACTGGCGTTCGTGGGATCATGATGCTCACCAAACCAACGGCTGCAACTATGGGAATTGAAGACAGGTTAGATCCAGAGGGGAGCATTAAAGGTGGGGCTGCGTATTTAGCCTATATTATGAAACGCTTACCCGATTCTATCGCTGAAGATGATCGCATTTGGTTTACCCTTGCTGCCTATAATATGGGTTATGGGCATATGCTGGATGTGCGAAAACTAACGCAAAGACTTGGCGGTAATCCTGACCGCTGGCTTGATGTTAAAGCAAATTTACCCTTGCTAACTCAGCAAAAATATTATTCCCAACTCACTTATGGTTATGCCCGAGGACACGAAGCTTATCGCTATGTAGAAAATATTCGTCGCTATCATCAAAGCTTAGTGGGTTATTTGCAAAGTCAGGAGAAAAAGCAGAAAACACTCGAAATTGCCAAGAAATCTCACGTTTACGTTGTAGTGCCAAATGAGAACTCGCCGCTTTCCTCTTATGTGATGCCCGATGTGGTGTCAGCAAAAGTGGATATCACGCCCAAAGCGTCAGCAAATCTCGGTGTGTTTAATGCCAAGGAAAATACTCGTGCACCAAACGACTCTCTAGGGAAATATATTTTGGCAAAACCAACACGTTCGAGTTCCACCGATAATAACGTAGCCCTACAAAAGGAAACATCAATTGAAGACTAGCTTTCGGGATTTTGAGCCTGCTTTTCTTGACGTCTCTGCTCTTTAATTTGTGCTCTGCGCATTCTAAAAAAATCGCTGAGCATGGATGAGCAAGTTTCTTCAAGTACACCACTCGTCACTTCAACATAGTGGTTTAAACCTGGCTGCGACATGATATTAATGAAGGAGCCACATGCCCCCGTTTTAAAATCGTTCGCGCCGTACACCACTCGACCGATGCGGCTATGGATCATCGCCCCTGCACACATAATGCAAGGTTCTAAAGTGACATACAGCGTTGTGTCTAATAAACGGTAATTCTGTAGTGCGGTGCCCGCTTTTTGTAAGGTAATAATTTCGGCATGGGCGGTAGGGTCGTGATTTTCAATGGAGTGGTTCCAGCCTTCTGCTACTAGTTGGTTATCTTTGACCAGTAACGCACCGACAGGAATTTCCCCTGCATCTTGAGCTTTTTTTGCTAGCTCAAGAGCTTGAGCCATCCAATACTCGTCGATTTCTAATTGCGTCACTCTAGCCTCTCATTCATCCACACACGAAAAGTTGATTATTACGAAATGTTAAAGTGACTGCAAATTGAATCTGATATTAATCAACAACTAATTACTAAAAATGGCAAGTTTTGCTGCGAACCCCATAAAGAATGCACCGACAGTGCAATTTCCCAATTTCGCCAAAATCTGCTTTTCCCGTAAAAAGCGCGCTATCAAGTAGCCACTGAATATCAATAAGCTTAGATACAAGAAGCTAACCGTCTCTAAGATAACCGCTAATACCATGTACGGCACCCAAGCATGGCTATAATTGAAGTCGATAAATTGAATAAAGAACGAGATATAGAACAAAATTGCTTTCGGATTCGTTAAGCTAAGTACCAACGCGCGAGTGAAGTAATTTTCTTTTCTTACTTCAATCTGCTCAACCCCTGCTGATAACGATTTTTTCTGCCAAAAAGTTGCATATAAGATTTTGCACCCTAAGTACAAAAGATAAGCTGCCCCTAACTATCTTACGATGGTAAACAGCGTTGGAGAGGCTTTGATCACCGAGGCAACACCAATGAATGAAAGAAAAATCAGTATTGCATCGCCAGTGAAAACACCGATTGCAGCGCGATATCCCGCTTTAGTCCCATGTGAAGTACTTGATTTTAATACATACAGTGAGTTCGGACCAGGAACAATGATGATAAGCACCAATCCCGCTAAGTAAGTCCAAAAATTCAATACCCCTAGATTTTCAAACATGACTACTTCCTAATTGTTTTTTCTTATTACTATCACAGTTGCGATCCATTGTGAATATTCTACTTTTATTAATTTTTAAATCATTTGAATATATAAAACGAACTAATAATTAACATTATTTTTAAAATCTCTCTCATTAAATATGATTAACCCGCACTTAAGTTTTCATAGTTTAAATAAGAGGAATAAACATGGCTTTTATTAGAAGAACCGTGCAATCAAGTATCTTTGAAGAGTTTTACCCAACAACGCTTGCATTCAGCGCTGCTAAGAAAAATTACTTCTTAGGGCATTCAAAAGATAAATCCTACATGATCTATAACATGACAGATGCCGGCAAAATTGAACCTACCGTTGTCGTACAAAAAGGTAAATTAAAAACCTATCTGCAAAATATTCAAGCTTTCTACGATCCAACACAGAACAAACAGTATCTGTACGGTTATAATCTCGATGAGAAAGTTATCGATGTTTATCAAATCGCTGATAATGCCAGCATCGTGCTAATGTATTCTGAGGAGTTCAACGTTGAAGACTCTATAAAATCAGCGACCTTCTTCATCATTAATGGTGTACTGTGCTTCTATACGCAATCTGATAAAACTAAGAGCTGGTATATCTACAACTTAATTAATTATTAATTTAATATTTGCTATTAATTGCTTTCTTCCATAAGAGCTTAATTTAAGCTCTTATTCTATTTTTATAAATAGAGCCTTTTTATATTATTAATTCGACTTTATTTGCAAACTACCCACTTTAAATAATACTTAGAACTTTCAATTATTCTGCTTGTTTATCACTGTTTTTTAGTTGGTCATCTCCGTTCACTTGCACATAATTCAGTGTCTAATTGATTTACTTCAGTGTAAAATGACGTTCGAAGACGTATACTACTGGTTTAAATCTGATATAACTAATTGAAATGGCACTATTAATTACTAAAAAATGCATTAACTGCGATATGTGTGAACCTGAATGTCCAAATGATGCGATCTTCATGGGAGCGGAAATCTATGAAATAGATTCAAACCTGTGTACTGAATGCGTTGGGCACTATGATAAACCCACTTGCCAATCAGTTTGCCCTATCACGAATACAATTATTACAGATCCTGAACATATTGAATCCCAGGAACAGCTTTGGGATAAATTTGTCATGATCCATCACGCCGATAAAATCTAATTTCATAAAGATGCTGAACAGACTTGTTGAAACGACGATGGTTGAACTCTGCGTTATTTAGCTTTGTTTTACTAAAAACCCATCCGTTGAAGTGCTCTTTCATTAAAAGACTTTTTCATTGAGCTACTATTTCATTGAAACATTGCCGACTGCAGATAAGCCGGCAATGAATAATGACTACAGACTTTCAATAATCACCGTTGCAGCCGCATAGTGTCGTTCATCAGTAATTGAAACATGAAAATGCGTGGCTTTTAAGCTATTGGCTAATTTTAACGCTTCACCGCTCAGTGACAGTAATGGCTTGCCTAGCTCATCGTTTGTGACTTCAAACTGATTGAAAGCCAAACCATTACGGATCCCCGTACCTAATGCCTTAGCCGCCGCTTCTTTCACTGCAAATCGCTTAGCAAGAAAACGCGCAGGCTTAGTTTGTTGCTGGTATTGCGCATATTCATGCTCTGTTAAAATACGCTTCGCTAAGCTATCTGCGGAGCGCTCGATAACAGATTCAATACGCGTAATCTCAACAATATCTGTACCTAAACCTACAATAGCCATTATTTACGTGCTTCTGTGAGTAAGTTTTTCATGTCAGACACTGCTTGAGCTAAACCGCTAAACAGTGCACGCCCAATAATCGCGTGACCGATATTCAGCTCATAAATTTCAGGCAGCGCTGCGATACGTTGAACATTATGGTAAGTCAGTCCATGCCCCGCATTCACTTTAATACCTTTACCTGCAGCATAACTTACGCCATCACGAATACGGCGGAACTCAAGCTCTTGCTCTTGTTCAGTTTTGGCATCCGCATATGCGCCTGTGTGAATTTCAATAAATGGCGCTCCACACTCTTGAGCAGCATCAATTTGTTTATGATCCGCATCGATAAATAAAGAAACTAAAATACCTGCTTCGGCCAGCCGTTTTACTGCGGATGCGACTTTTTGTTTTTGCCCTGCGACATCAAGTCCGCCTTCAGTGGTCACTTCCTCGCGCTTTTCAGGAACCAAACAGCAATAAGTCGGCTTAATACGACAAGCAATGTCAATCATCTCATCTGTGACTGCCATTTCAAGGTTCATACGCGTTTGAATGGTTTGGTTGAGCAGTTCAACGTCTCTATCGGTAATATGACGGCGATCTTCACGTAAGTGGATAGTGATCCCGTCGGCTCCAGCTTGCTCAGCAACAAATGCCGCTTGAACAGGGTCAGGATATTGTGTTCCTCTTGCATTTCTAACAGTTGCAATGTGGTCAATGTTAACGCCCAATAACAGCTCAGCCATGTTTAACTCCCTATGAATAAACAGTCACTTATTTCTTGTCTGCCATATCCTACTGCAATTTATGGAATTGGGGGAAAAAATATCTCTTTCTTCCTTACTGATTCCAAACTAATAATAATATTTCATCAATTACATTCATTTTTTGGGAAGCGCCTCGAAGAAAGTAAATAGCGCAAAAAAATTTGTCTCGCTCACCTTCCGTTTTATGGTTACAACAGTTTGGATGACAGCCATTTGCAATTACAACAGATAAAAATAGCGCCATAAAACAAAATCGAATAATTTCTATGACTTAGTCATGTTCTGAGAAGGGGTAGTAAATTGCCTGAAAAGTTCACGGCTTTTAAGAGGTTTACCACCTAGGTAAGGTTTTAGTGCCATGCGGGTAAACCGTTTAGCAGCTTTTAAGGTGTCGGCATCTGGGAATTCTCGGTCGGCTAACGCTCTTAATTGCTTACCCGTGAACGTGAGTTGGTCAACAACTAGGCTGCCGATAAACCCTTTTTCTTCACGGTAACGGTAGGTCATGGTGTCTGAAACTGGCTCACCACTGCCCGCACAATGTAAAAAATCTACGCCATAACCGAGATAAGACAGCAAAGCGAGCTCGAACTGGCGTAACGCAGATTCAGGCGTGCGTTCACTCCCTGCTAAAACTTGCAAACAATTGAGGTAATCAAAAAATAGAGATGAATAAGGTGTACCGAACTCAATAACCCGAGCGGTAAGTTCATTAAGGTATAAACCGCTATATAAAACAGTGCCACTGAGAGGGAGAGCAAGAGAGACAGGGTCAGCATTGATAAGAGTTTTGATTTCACCTTTGCCACTCCAACGGATCAACAAAGGTGTAAAAGGCTGTAAACAGCCTCTTAATGGTGAGCGGTTGCGTCTCGCACCCTTTGCTAGCAAACGAATTTTACCTTCCCCTTCCGTGAAAAAGTCAATTAATAGACTTGTTTCACTGTAAGGACGGGAATGGAGCACAAACGCGCGTTGCCAACCACTCACGGTGTCACCGATTATTTTAAATCGTCAACATAGCCCAGACTGCGCAGTGCTCTTTCGTCATCTGCCCAACCGGATTTAACTTTAACCCAAAGCTCTAAGTGAACTTTCGTTTCAAACAGGCGTTCCATATCAATACGAGCTTCTGTACCAATGGTTTTCAGCTTGCTACCTTTATTACCGATAACCATTTTTTTCTGGCCTTCACGCTCAACTAAAATCAGACCGTTGATATGGTAGCCGCCTTTATCCATCTCTTTAAACTGTTCAATTTCAACAGTCACAGAGTACGGTAACTCATCACCTAAGAAACGCATCAGTTTTTCACGGATAATTTCAGAAGCCATAAAACGCTGAGAGCGGTCTGTAATATAGTCTTCAGGGAAGTGGTGAATAGCTTCAGGGATATGCTGTTTCACAATCTTCGCGATGGTATCAACACCAGTGCCTTTTTCTGCACTGATTGGTACGACATCCAAGAAATTCATTTTTTGGCTGATCATACCGATGTGTGGCAGTAAGCTGGTTTTATCCACCACATTATCAATTTTGTTGATCGCCAAAATAACTGGGCAACGTAAGCTAGATAGCTTGTTCAGCACCATTTCATCATCTGGTGTCCAGTGGGTACCTTCAACCACAAAAATAACCAATTCAACATCGCCAATAGAGCTAGATGCTGCGCGGTTCATCAAACGGTTAATCGCTCTTTTTTCTTCGATGTGAAGACCAGGGGTATCGACATAGATAATTTGGTAATTATCTTCTGTGTGGATCCCCATAATACGGTGGCGAGTTGTCTGAGGCTTTCTCGATGTGATCGAGACTTTTTGCCCCAGTAACTGGTTTAACAGTGTTGATTTCCCAACATTTGGTCGTCCAACTATGGCAACAAAACCACAGTGGGATTGTAATTCACTCATTCAATCTCCAAGATTTTCAATGCTTGTTCTGCTGCGGCTTGCTCCGCTTTACGACGGCTTGAACCTATGCCGTTAATCGGCTCTTCAATGCCGCTCACTTGGCAATGGATCGTAAATTCTTGATCATGAGCTTCACCTTTCACATGTACCACTAAATAGTTCGGCAGTGGAAGATGACGTCCTTGCAGATATTCTTGTAGCCGCGTTTTCGGGTCTTTTTGTTTATCACCCGGACTAATTTCATCCAATCTTACTTTGTACCATGCCAGAATGATCTCTTCGATAGTTTGAATATTACTGTCGAGGAAAATCCCACCAATTAAGGCTTCAACGGTATCAGCTAAGATTGATTCTCGGCGGAAACCGCCACTTTTTAATTCACCCGGGCCTAAACGTAAACATTCACCGAGTTCAAATTCACGGGCAATTTCCGCCAGTGTATTTCCACGCACTAACGTTGCGCGCATACGGCTCATATCACCTTCATCCACCTTAGGAAAACGATGATAGAGATCGTTAGCAATCACAAAACTGAGAATTGAATCACCCAAAAATTCCAGTCTTTCATTATGTTTGCTGCTAGCACTTCTATGAGTTAATGCCTGAATTAATAAATCATTTTGCTGGAATGTATATCCCAGCTTACGCTGTAATTTTTCTAACAAAGAGGGGTTCATGTGCGCCCAACCATTCTACGTTTAATAAAAAAGCACACGCAACAGACCTGTAAAATCAGCTATTTTACAAAACTGTTGCGTTTGCACTGACTTCCGTCGACCATCACTCGTAAGCAATTGATATTCGAAAAATAACTTTTATGAATTATCGGAATTTAACGAGGATAGTTAATAATTAGGAAGTCAATAATGTTTAAAACAACATTATTGTACACTGGGTAAAATAATAATGCTTATGATAATGCGAGTTTTCTAATGAAAACCCGCATTGTCTGAAATGAATTATAGAGGACCAATTCGGCTAAAGCGAATACCTGTAGGCCATTCGTTCTCTTGTTTATCTAAACTTAACCAAATAAACACTGCACGCCCCACTAAATTTTGCTCAGGAACAAAGCCCCACATACGGCTATCAGAGCTGTTGTCTCTATTATCCCCCATCATGAAATAGTGTTTCTCAGGCACAATCCACTCATTAAGCGGTAAACCTGGTTGTACATATTTTGATTGAGTAATGTAGTTATTAATCGTCAAAATTTGGTGCGTAACGGTATCTAATTTCTCACTTCGACCATATTGGCGCAGTGAGTTATTTGGTAACGCTTGGTCTACTGGGATTTGATAATTACCATATTGATTATCAACCACAGAGCTATTTTCAAATACCATTGTCCATTCACTTGGTTCTAATGGACCATAAGTGACCGGCAATTTTTCTGTGCATTTATTGTCTGCGCAGTTAGGGTAAATGGTCAGCTCTTTCGCTTCTGGGTTATAAATGATTTTATCCCCCGGCAAACCAATAACGCGTTTCACGAAGTCTACATTTGGCTCTTTCGGATATTTAAATACCGCAATATCTCCACGATTAGGCTTACCCGTTTCGATTAATGTGGTTTGAGTAATAGGATCTTTCAATCCATAAGAAAACTTCTCAACCAGCATAAAATCACCAACTAAGAGCGTTGGCATCATCGAACCTGATGGGATTTGGAACGGCTCATAAATAAACGAACGAACAATCAAAACAATGGCTAACACAGGAAAAATTGAGGTTCCCGTTTCCAGCCACGACGGACGACGAACCGCTTTCGCAAGTTCATCTTCGTTCATTGAGCCGTTTGTTACTTCCCGCAATTTTTTAAGCTTCGCTTTACGTGCTGGCGCAAACTTAAATTTATCTAAGCACCAAATAATCCCTGTCACCAGTGTTGCCAGTGTGAGGATCAGGGCAAATGTGTTAGCCATTAAGACTCCTTGTAAACTTAGCTGTCTTTACCAACGTGCAATATAGCAAGGAACGCTTCTTGTGGGAGTTCAACGTTACCCACTTGCTTCATACGTTTCTTACCGTCCTTTTGCTTCTGTAACAGTTTCTTCTTACGGCTAACGTCACCGCCATAACATTTGGCAAGAACGTTTTTGCGCAGCTGTTTCACTGTAGAACGAGCAATAATGTGGTTACCAATTGCTGCTTGGATAGCAATATCAAACTGTTGACGTGGAATAAGCTCTTTCATTTTTTCCACTAACTCACGTCCGCGGTACTGCGAGTTGCCACGGTGAGTGATCAGCGCTAAAGCGTCGACACGTTCGTTGTTGATTAACACATCCACACGCACCATGTCTGACGTTTGGAAACGCTTGAATGAATAATCTAAAGAAGCATAACCACGAGAGGTTGATTTTAAACGGTCAAAGAAATCCAGAACCACTTCTGACATCGGAATTTCGTAGGTTAGAGAAACCTGATTCCCGTGGTAAACCATGTTGGTTTGTACGCCACGTTTTTCAATACACAGAGTGATAACGTTACCTAAATACTCTTTAGGCATCAGCATATGGCACTCAGCGATAGGCTCTCTTAACTCTTCGATGTTATTCAGCGGTGGTAATTTCGACGGACTATCCACATAAACAATCTCGCCGTTAGTTTGCTGAACTTCATAAACTACCGTTGGTGCCGTGGTGATCAGATCAAGATCGTATTCGCGTTCTAAACGCTCTTGAATGATTTCCATGTGCAGTAAGCCAAGGAAACCACAACGGAAACCGAATCCTAATGCTGTTGACGTTTCTGGTTCATAGAACAAAGAAGCATCGTTCAGGCTTAATTTACCCAATGCATCGCGGAAGGCTTCATAGTCATCAGAGCTAACAGGGAACAAACCCGCATAGACTTGAGGTTTAACTTTTTTGAAGCCTGGTAATGCTTTATCTGCTGGGTTACGAGCACCAGTTAAAGTATCCCCGACAGGTGCGCCAGTGATGTCTTTAATCGCACACACTAACCAGCCTACTTCACCGCAGTTAAGCACATCACGGTCAATTTGTTTTGGTGTGAAAATACCGAGGCGATCCGCGTTATACACGTTGCCCGTACTCATCACTTTAACTTTGTCACCTTTTTTCAATGTTCCGCTTTTAATACGGATCAGAGAAACAACGCCTAAATAGTTATCGAACCAAGAGTCGATAATTAGCGCTTGTAACGGTGCATCGCCATCACCTTCTGGCGGTGGGATTTCTTTTACTAAACGTTCGATAACATCTTGGACACCGATACCGGTTTTCGCAGAACAACGAACAGCATCATGGGCATCAAGACCCACAATGTCTTCAATCTCATCAGCAACACGCTCAGGATCAGCGGCTGGTAAATCAATCTTGTTAAGGACTGGAACGACTTCCAAGTCCATTTCAATTGCGGTATAGCAGTTCGCCAAGGTTTGAGCTTCAACACCTTGCCCTGCATCCACAACTAATAATGCGCCTTCACACGCCGCCAATGAACGAGAAACTTCATAGGAGAAGTCCACGTGTCCTGGAGTGTCGATAAAGTTCAGTTGGTAAGTTTCACCATCCGCTGCTTTATAATCGAGCGTTACGCTTTGTGCTTTAATGGTGATACCACGTTCACGTTCCAGATCCATAGAGTCTAAAACCTGAGCCGCCATTTCACGGTCAGTTAAGCCACCACAGATTTGAATAATACGATCTGACAACGTGGATTTTCCGTGGTCGATATGTGCAATGATCGAAAAGTTTCTAATGTTTTTGATTTTCAAGGTAATATCTTCTTTTAAATTGCCTTACAAAATCAGTTTTGAGCAAATTTTGCCACAAAACTAAAATGCTATGATTATCACAAGATTGCTAATTAGCAGCATTTTACATACAAGAACCCACTAACACAAAGATTCAATGTAAAACAACTGTAAACTAGCCAAAGTTGAATGAGTTACTTATTTCATTTTTCTTCATTTTTGAACGACCAAAAACAAAATCGCCTGTAGTAAAAAGCTTATGTCGTGAAAGCTTAGCTACAGGCGATGATGTGAGACAATGGCATTCAACCATGTGTTTGAACGCTGATTTCGCCGGGGGGCAGCCCTATTTGTAAAACGATAGGCTGAAAATCGATTTTATTGCGCCAACGTGAAGCCATTTCTCTCGCAGTGAAAAAGCCAGCAAACCCACCGAAAATGCCTGCTAATGCAACCCATACCTGCTCAAATTCAGCTAATTGAGCCAATGCGGCAAATATAAACAATCCAACCAATGGCGTTAAATAGACTAACATAGCAGAACGTAGCAAGCTTCCTTCAGGAATACCTACTTCAATTTTTTGTCCAACAACCAAAGGCTGTTCAACTTCAATTTCCAATTCATGCTCTGTGTTAGGTCCTATTTTGTTTAAAGCATATGAACCGCAAGCCGCACGAGCGCTGCAACTTCCACATCCGGCTGAAGAGCCATAACGCAATAACGCTCGTCCTTTCTGCCACCTAACTACCGTTGCCCATTCTTTTACCATGATTTACTCCCGAAACTGAATGCTACTCGCAATTAACTGGGATGTTGATAGCGGTAGCTCCCCTATTATCGTAATCACATTTTGCTTTTGAGTCATGGTGTAAATTGTGCGGCGACCATTTTGTAGCGGCTGATCCAGTAAAGGACCTTTCGATGTTTTTGTCACATTAACCGAAAAGGTGAATAACCCATCGCTGAACATCGCTGTTTCAATGATGTCATCATCACTCAATTTTCGCGTAGAGCGAGACACTTCCTCAAAGCCTGGAGGCAGCATTCCCACCCGCCATTTAAATGATGGGTTTTCATTTTTTGGCGATACCAATAATGGTGGTAAATTCACATTACTGAGGGATTTCAATGAATCTTGTACATTTTTGCTATCTAAAACAGTCGAAATTACCCGGAACTGTTCCAGTGTTTGATTATTGTTGTCGAGCAAATCAACACGCAGTGGCAATTTAGTTTCTTCATCGATTAGTAACACATAATTAAATCGAGAATTATCTTTTGAAATAATACGGATGACTAATGCGGGTCTATCACCAATATGCGTACGGCCAGCATCAATAAAATTATAATAAGGCTGAATTTTTTGGTAATCAGCAAAAAGTACCGTAGGTAAGTTATCAATGATATGTTCGCCATTCAGGCTAAACGCATCGAATCCCGGTTCAAAATAACTAATTCGGTTGCCATTTTGTACTATTTCTCGGCGAGATGAATCCATTTGGATCATTTGAGAAATAGGAACACCATTGATAATCGCATGGCGATAGCGCACTGGAACGATATTTTGCGGATTGAATGTCATAAACGACATTTCATATGACAGGTTCTGGGCAGCCGTTCCCATTTCTTTGAAAAGAACATCGGCATCCGTAGATGATGCCGACGCTTGATTAGATATAATCAGGCTGCCCGTCAGGCAGAGGACGGATAACCATTTATTCATTATTGCAGTTTAACCCCTGCTGATGCGGTATTTTTATCACTGTCTTGATGTGGCTGATTCAGCATCGAACGTCTTTCAATTTCATACTGTTGCAGCATGGCATTGATACGTTGATTCTGTTGTTCGATTTGCTGAGACTGTTGCTCAGTGCCAAACAATTGGCTATCTGAAATATTTAAGCTAACTGGCGCACCACGTCCGACAGGAACAGTATTAAATACAGGATCATCCACAGTAGAATCGACGCTATTGCTTTGATTGTATTGTTGAACACCCACAATTACAGCGAGTGATACACATGCAGCCACACCGATTTGCGTAATTTGGCTAGCCCATGGACGAATTTTGTTCCAAAACGGGAAACCACTCCAGCTTGCAGGTTCTGGTTGTGATTCAACAACTGCTTGAGGATTAATTCGCACCGGTTCATTTTCCAGCGCTGCCGCAACTTTACTTGCAATATCAAAATGAATGACATCGCCTGTATCATTACGCAGAGTATCACGAACAAGATGATAGCTCTCCCAACGTTGCTTTAACGTTGAATCACATGAAATGGTGTTAATAAGTTCTAAATCTAGAGCTTCACCATCCATCATTGCGGAAAGTTTCTCTCTTTGCATGCCCAATTACCTTCAGTTAATTGCTCACAGTTAAATGGTAACTCGCGACCCAACCAATTAATGTTGTTGGATCAACGGCTGAACTTTTTCATCAATTGCTTCCCTTGCTCTAAAGATCCGTGATCGAACGGTACCCACAGGGCAATCCATCACTTCGGCTATCTCTTCGTAGCTTAAGCCATCAAGTTCACGTAGCGTGATTGCCATTCGGAGATCTTCTGGCAGTGACTCAATGGTACGGAAAACAACTCGCTTTAATTCATCAGACAACATTAAGTTCTCTGGGTTCGAAATTTCTTTTAATGCGCCGGCTGATTCGAAGTTTTCTGCGTCGCTTGCTTCTAGATCTGACGCGGGAGGACGTCTATCTTGCGCGACTAAGTAGTTCTTTGCCGTGTTGACAGCAATTCGATAAAGCCAAGTATAAAAGGCACTGTCGCCACGGAACGAGCCGATTGCACGATAAGCCTTAATAAACGACTCTTGTGCAACATCAGGCACATCCGCTTGCGGTACATAACGAGAAACGAGACTTGCAACCTTATGCTGGTATTTAATCACCAGTAAATTGAAAGCTTGTTGATCGCCTTTTTGTACTTTCTCAACCAATATTTGGTCTGTCAGCTGCTCGCTCATTCCAGGAACCATCTCCTGAACACAGATTGATAATGACTTAACTTGTTCATCTTATCCCTTCCTTAAGCAAGCCTAACTTCGAGTAATAAAAACTGATGAAGTTCAATTTATTCCAAAAATAATCGAAAATAATTTCAAAAAATGGGATCGATGTTTCTTAATCGATCTCATTGATCCTTGTGAGCACTACCTAATAGTATACACAAAACAGGCATATCTACGGCATGATTACGTGGAATTTATTCATTCACATTGGCACTTTTCATTTAGCCAATAGTTTTTTCCAAAATAAATGATGATTTTCCAAATAAACTAAAGTGTAGCTAAATAATATAGTTCTTTAAGAACTCAAAATGCGATTAATACATAGTCACAAGCAGCTCGATAGGCTAACATAAAATTCTCTATAGAAACACAACACACAAACACTTATGAACGCATCCACACAGCATGACACTGATATTTTAATCATTGGAAGTGGTGTCGCAGGATTATCAGCCGCACTCCGGCTTGCACCCTTTCATCAAGTTACTATTCTCAGCAAAAGCACCCTCAGTGATGGTGCATCTTATTACGCTCAGGGCGGAATAGCCGCCGTTTTCGATGACACCGACAGCATAGAATCCCATGTTAATGACACGCTTGTGGCTGGCGCGGGGATCTGCGAAAAGAGCGCCGTAGAGTTTATTGCATCAAACGCCAAACATTGTGTTCAATGGCTGATTGACCAAGGGGTTTTATTTGATACCGAAGTCAACGAAACAGGGGAAACTCAGTATCACCTCACCCGAGAAGGCGGACACAGTCATCGCCGTATTTTGCATCATGCAGATGCCACCGGAAAAGAGGTTGAAACCACCCTTGTTAATCTTGCTTTCGAACACCCGAATATCCAGATCAAAGAACGCTACAATGCGGTTGATCTGATCCTCGAAGATAAAACCCAACAAAATACCCGCTCCCGTATTGTCGGTGCCTATGTTTGGAATCGCCAAAAAGAGCAAGTCGAAACTATACGAGCAAAAACTATCGTCTTAGCCACAGGTGGCGCTGCGAAGGTTTATCAATACACCACCAACCCTGATATCTCATCCGGTGATGGTATTGCCATGGCATGGCGGGCAGGCTGCCGCGTAGCTAATTTGGAATTTAACCAGTTTCATCCAACCTGTTTATTCCACCCTCAAGCACGTAATTTCCTACTCACCGAAGCTTTACGAGGTGAAGGCGCTCACTTAAAACGCCCTGATGGTAGCCGATTCATGCCAGATTATGACGCGCGTTGTGAATTAGCACCGCGGGATATTGTCGCCAGAGCTATCGACCATGAAATGAAACGCCTCGGGGCAGACTGCATGTATCTGGACATCAGCCACAAATCCCCTGAGTTTATTCAGCACCACTTCCCCACCATTTATGCCAAATTACTCACCTTAGGTTTAGATTTAACCCAAGAGCCGATCCCGATAGTTCCCGCAGCACACTATACCTGCGGCGGCGTTGTTGTTGACCCGACAGGCATGACAGATGTGCCGAATCTTTATGCTATTGGTGAAGTGAGTTATACCGGGCTACATGGTGCCAATCGCATGGCGTCCAACTCATTACTTGAATGTCTAGTTTATGGGTGGGCTGCCGCAGAAAATATCATCAAAACGATCAACCAGATCCCTGAGATTTCTGAACTCCCTGAATGGGATGAAAGCCGAGTCCATAACTCTGACGAACAAGTTGTCATTCAGCATAACTGGCATGAGTTACGCTTATTTATGTGGGATTACATGGGGATAGTAAGAACCACAAAACGCCTTGAACGCGCTTTGCGTCGTATTCATTTACTTCAACAAGAAATTAATGATTACTATGCTAATTTCCGCATCTCCAATAACTTACTGGAACTACGCAACTTAGTCCAAGTTGCAGAACTAATGGTGCGCTGCGCCTTAGAACGTAAAGAGAGTCGCGGTTTGCACTATACCTTAGACTACCCTGAACTTTTACCCGATTCTGGTCCAACCGTTTTAACCCGCTAATATTCACCGCCTATCTGTGCATTAGCCGCAGATAGGCTTTTAATACTTAAGATAAAATGGCTGGATCAACGAGATAAACTCATCCGTATAGCTATCATCTGGTTGTTTCAATGTTAAAGACGAAATAACCGGTTCCATCATCTTAATCGTCAACCCTAATAGCATCCGATGATATGGTGTATGGGCTTTATCCTGAACTTGCGCGCGATAGGCTAAATACCAACCACTCGCCATTGCCATCGCTTCGACTTTCTGCCCTACATCATAAGGCAATACCAAACAAAAAATCCCGTCTGGTGCCAAGCATCGTTTCGCGCTATCTAGTAATACTTGGTGAGTAAGTGTTCCGGTATAGCGAGCTTGATCGCGTTTTTCATCCCGACACGCTACCGCAGGCTCAAAATAAGGAGGATTACTCACGATTAATTCATACTGATGGTTAGGCTGTTCGCTAAACGTAATAATGTCCTGATGGAACACTCGCAGCCGTTCAGACCATGGAGATTCATCAAAATTTTCCTGTGCTTGTAACGCCGCAGCGTCATCAAGTTCAACCGCATCAACCTGCACTTGCTCACTACGCTGAGCTAGCATTAAGGCTATTAATCCGCTCCCACTGCCTATGTCCAACGCATATTTTGTTGCATTAAGAGGCGCCCACGCACCGAGTAATACCCCGTCAGTACCGACCTTCATCGCGCAACGATCATGAGCAACAAAAAATTGCTTGAAGGTAAACCCGCCTTTTCGATAACTCTTTTTTTGTTCGCTCATACTGCCACTCTGGTTTAAATAGGATTTACGTGAATATTCTCAATTTCAACCCACAAATCTGCAAATTTAATCTAATTCTAATAATATTATTCTCGCATAATGAGAATGTGATTTGTTAGTGATTTTTTTTACTGCTAAGTTCGAGAAAAAGGAGATGCCATGAACAGTATTAATAGAACACTAGATATCTTATCGTTTGTCACGACTTGCGCGTCTCCAATCACACCGCAAACCATTTCCAAAGAGTTAGATATTCCTCTCTCAACGGTTTATCGGCTTTTAACTATTCTCATAAACTGGGAATTTATAACTTACTCTAAGCAATATGGCACTTATACCGTTGGTGCGCAGAGTATCAAAACTCAAGAAAAATACTATCACCACAGTTTGTTGATGACCTCGTCAAAATCAGAGCTTCATGCATTAGCGAAAAAGACCCAAGAAACTGCGGCAATTATCACCGCCAACCTACGGGAAACCATCTGTGTCGATAAAATTGATAGTGAACAAGCCGTACGCTGCTCTTTTATTGTGGGACATGGCAATACCGTGATCCGCGGCGCTAGTGCAAAAACCCTCTTAGCTTACCGTGATGAACAATACCAAGAATTGGTCTTCGAAACTCACGCCAAGCAGCTACACAAAGATAACTATTTACAGAAATTAAAACAGGATCTGATCCAAATCCGTCAACAGGGCTATGGCATTTCTGTTGGTGAAATTGATGCTGGTGTTTTTGGCGCATCGGCACCTGTTTTTAAAGGCAATGATATTTTAGCTGTCGTCTCTGTCATGGCACCCGAATTTCGTGCCGTCAACCGTGTCGATGAGCTGATTAAAGCCACATGCCAAACGGCCCAAAATATAACAAAACTGATTAACTTGGAGTAACTATGACACAACCTTTTCAATGGCAGGGTCGTACTGATGGTGAAACACAGGAACATTTACGCATTCACCAAGTCATCAACCAACATTCACCTGCGGAGTTTGCCATTATCGGCTTCGCTTCGGACGAAGGTGTTCGCCGCAATAAAGGCCGCCAAGGCGCTAAATCTGGTCCTGATACTATCCGTCGTCAACTTGCTGGCCTGCCTATCCACCAGCCACTGGCTATTCGTGATGTGGGAACAGTAAGTTGTGATGATGGTGATCTGGAAGCGGCTCAACGCCGCCTATCCGATGAGATAATCTCAGTGTTAGAACTGCGCCAAAAACCCATTGTTTTAGGCGGTGGGCACGAAGTTGGCTTTGCGAGCTTCCAAGGTGTTTTCGATTTTGTTCAAAAACATCAACCAGAAAAAACCATTGGGATCATCAATTTTGATGCGCACTTTGATTTACGCGAAGCCCCAGAAGCCACATCTGGTACGCCATTTTTACAATCGTCACAACTGTGCGCTAAGCACCAGCGCCCTTTCAATTACCTATGTTTAGGCATCGCAGATCACGGTAATACCAAGGTGTTATTTGATACAGCGGATCGCTTAGGTTGCCACTATATTCGCGATAAAGCTTTAACCGCAAGCTTATTACCCCAAGCAATTGAACAGATTAAACAATTTATAAATTCAGTGGATTACCTGTATGTCACTGTGGATTTGGATGTGTTCTCTGCAGGTATCGCACCGGGAGTCAGCGCGCCAGCCGCTCGAGGGATTTCTACTGAAACATTTGATGAATTATTTAGTGTCATCAAATCTAGCGGCAAGATTGCACTGTTTGATATCGCTGAGTGCAATCCTGAATTTGATATTGATAACCACACATCAAAACTAGCAGCTTACTTGGTTTACCAATATTTATTCTAAAAACAACAAACACAATAAAACGACTGATAAACAACTTTACCTTGTCTTTCAAAATATAAATAAAAGCTTAGTCAACTAAGCAACTAGTTAAAAATAAACAGCATTGTGCCCCTAAAGCTGTAGCACGAAAAACAATTTTATCGTGTCTTTAACAAGACATTTATACCCTTGGATTTCGAGTTACAGCTAGGCGGCTAGAGAGGATATCCCGAGGAGCATACATAAGTATGTGACTAGGGTAGCCGAACGCGGCCAACAACGCTGTAGCACGAAAGACAAAGTATAAAAAAGACAAGGTATAAATAAAGGGAAAAATATGACATTCCAAATCGACACACTCACCACCCTCTTCCTGACTGTAGTTTGCCTACTGATGGGTGTTCACCTCAAAAAACGCATTGAATGGCTGCAACGTTTCTGTATTCCTTCACCGGTCATTGGTGGTTTTTTAGTCAGCTTGCTTATTTGGGGATTAAAGTCTTTCGATTTAGCTGAAATTACTTTCGATACCAGCTTACAGTCATTCTTAATGGTGGCATTCTTTACAACTGTTGGTATTGATGGCAGCTTCCGCGTATTAAAAAGCGGTGGACGCTTACTCATTACTTACCTATTAATTTGCTGGACATTGGTTATTTTCCAAGACACCTTTGGTGCCGGTCTGGCGCATTTATTAGGTATCGACCCGGTTATCGGGATCATGGCTGGCGGTGTTTCCTTAACAGGTGGACACGGTGGTGCGGCTGCCTTTGGTGGTATGGCTGAAGGTCTTGGCGTACAGTCTGCAACTGTTGCGGCTATTGCAGCAGCAACGTTTGGTCTGATTTCAGGAAGCTTATTAGGTGGCCCTATCGCGAGCTATTTAATTAAAAAACACAAAGTCACTATTCAAACCGAAGAACACATTGAAAGCGTGAAAGTTGAAGAGAAATTGGCTGGCAAAATCGATTCTATCGATGCCCATGCATTCTTAAAAATGTTAGCGCTTATTTTAGGTGTAATGGTTGTCGGTCAATTTGCTTCTGCGCAATTTACTAAAGCCACGGGATTCTCTTTACCAAGCTATGTCGGTGCAATGATTATCGCGATTATTGTGCGTAACATTAACGACCAAGTTGAAATTGTTCGTATTAACCAAAAATCCATCAACCTAATTTCAGATGTTTCACTGGGCTTATTCTTAACCATGGCGATGATGTCGCTTAAGATTTGGGAATTGAAAGTCATCGCCCTGCCATTATTCATCATCTTACTGGCGCAAACTATTGCCATCATCCTGTTCGTTGTTTTCGTCGTCTTCAGGCTGTTAGGCAAAAACTACGATGCTGCAGTAATGTGTTCAGGCATGATGGGACATGGTTTAGGGGCGACACCGAACGCAATGGCAAACATGTCATCAGTCTGTGAGCGCTACAAACAAGTTTCTATGAAAGCGTTTATGATTGTGCCATTAAGCGGTGCTGTACTTATCGACCTCGTGGGAATTCCTTACCACACTTGGTTAATTAACATGCTCAGCTAATTCCACTTCATCCCTCTTACCAACCATACGACAGAGTTTGGTAAGAGGGAGCATTATCAGTAAGCCACTTCCTTGTATACCCCCCGCCAACAAAAACAGGTAAACTCTGCACAAAGCTGATTTTTGTGGTGAACAATTTTGCTAACCTGTTTATAATCAGCGCCCCAAATAGAGGTATATCATGACTGCATCCACTTTTTCTGAACTTGAGCTTGATGAGAGCCTGATCACCGCGCTGACCAATAAAGGTTACGAGCGCCCGACGGCCATCCAAGAAGCGGCTATCCCTCCTGCAATGGATGGACGCGACGTTTTAGGTTCAGCCCCAACCGGAACAGGTAAAACTGCGGCGTTCTTATTGCCAGCCATTCAACATTTACTTGATTTCCCAAGAAAAAAATCAGGTCCGCCTCGCGTTCTGATTTTAACACCAACTCGCGAACTCGCTATGCAAGTCGCTGATCAAGCTAAAGAGTTGTGTGCACATAATCATTTAGACGTTGCCACCATTACAGGCGGCGTTGCGTATATGAACCACGCTGAGGTTTTCAGCGAAAACCAAGATATCGTCGTAGCAACCACCGGACGTTTGCTGCAATACATTAAAGAAGAAAACTTCGATTGCCGCGCCGTAGAAATTTTGATCCTCGATGAAGCTGACCGTATGCTGGATATGGGCTTTGCGCACGATATAGAAACTATCGCAGGCGAAACCCGCTGGCGCAAGCAAACCATGTTGTTCTCTGCCACTCTTGAAGGTGAAGCAATTCGTGATTTTGCTGAGCGTCTACTCGAAGATCCTATCGAAATTGAAGCAGATCCTTCACGCCGTGAACGCAAGAAAATCCAACAATTTTACTATCGCGCTGACACGTTAGAACATAAAACTGCGCTGCTGTGTCACCTTATCAAGCAAGAAGACGTCACCAAATCGATAGTCTTTGTGCGTAAGCGTGAACGCGTTCGTGAAGTTGTCCAATGGCTGCGTGAGGCAGGGATTGAACCTTGCTATATCGAAGGTGAAATGGTGCAAGCGAAGCGTAACGAAGCTGTTCGCCGCTTAGTGACTGGACAAGTTAAAGTCCTCGTTGCAACAGACGTGGCTTCTCGTGGATTAGACATTGAAAACGTCAGCCATGTTTTTAACTTTGACTTACCGCGCACCGCGGATGTCTATTTGCACCGTATCGGTCGTACCGGTCGTGCTGGACGCAAAGGAACTGCTCTGTCTTTAGTTGAAGCACACGATTTCCCTCTACTGGGTAAAATCACTCGCTACATCGAAGACCCAATTAAGATGCGAGTGGTAGATTCATTACGCCCAACAACCAAAGCGCCTTCTGAAGCAATGCTGAATAAGCCAAAACCCTCTAAGAAAGTGCTGGCTAAGCGTAAAGAGAAGAAAAAAGAAGAGCAAAGCAAGAAAAAAGAAAAAGTACGCCATCGCGATAAGAAAAATATCGGTAAACGTCGCACTCCAGCTACATCCTCTACAACTACGCCATCTGCAACTGCAGATAGCAATAAAACCAAGTAAAACTCAATCGAGTGATACTGACAAAAGCGGGCTTCGGCCCGTTTTTCATTTATTAACTTAAGTTCATTAACTTATAGACCTTCTCTCTCATAACCCGACTTTCATTGGTTAACGCTTCTGCTTTTATCATATGATTATCTAAAATATCTCGGCAGTTATAACCCTGATTATTTTCCATTCGCCAATCTGCGCCATTTGATAATAATAATTCAGCAACATCTAAAGAGTGGCTATTTAAAGCGTCATGCAACGGGGTATTTCCCAAATTATCTCTCACGTTGACCATTAAACCATTACTCAGCAAAATTTCTGATTGAGCCACTCTCCCGCTTTGAGCCGCTAAATGTAAAACTGTTTTTTGCTGAGCTAACTGCATTTTTTTAATTCCCTGCCCGTATGGAGATTCCAATAATACTTTTATAAATTGGCTATTACCCGCACGAACAGATTGCATTGCCAGTTTATCAATATCACAGTGCTTATTTTTCATTGAAAGTAGCACTTTAAATTCACTAATATTTTCTTTCTTAATTGAATTTTTACAACTTTCTTGCCAATTAAAACTTTGGTTTTGCTCTACGTTAGGAAATTCATTCAACATAGAATCCGCTGTTTTATCAAATTCACCTGTAATCGCATTCCAATTATTCCATGGTTTATGTTTGCACATCATCCTAATAATCTTAACCATTGAATGTGCAATAAAGCTCCTGGTCAACAAACGGTGTGGTAACCAGTCTTTCCAAGAATTATGTTCGCTGTAAGCCATTTTGATACGGTTTCCCAACGCAGAAGGGATTGGTAACGTGTTTTGAAGTGCATCAAGCCAATCATATTGAACAGTATAAAAGCGTATCAAACCTTCATCTGCTTGTTGCTTAGCAATGTTATAATCCATTCCAATTTTATGTACTGTATTTTGTGCAAGCCCTGAAGGACTAAATGAAATACAAGGTGATTGACTCGCCAATGCGGCTATTGATGCAAGACCGCCCCCTAGAGAGTGCCCTGTACAGATAATATTACCTTTCACGGCTCGATATAGAATATTAGTTAACCCTACCGCCTGAAAGAATTGAGGTTCGTAATATCCTAGCCCTTGCCGAATATTGGCATAAAAATCGACAATATCATTCGTTCCCGCAAAGCAAATAATATACAGACCATTAAAACAACAAATATTCGATTGAAAACCTGTAAATTCATTATTTAAAAGTTCTGCATCTATGCCTAATTCATTAATTTTTGACGTGCTGAGTTTTTCTACTCCTTGAATATCACGCCAATTACTATGATAAGCACCTTGTGATAGTAACACTAAAAGATAATCTTTATTCTGCGCATCTCTTCCTAGAAACTCCTCTCTCGTAACATTTTTAGACCATTTATCACGAGGGCTACATAATGAATCCGAAAATGTATTTTGTTGATATAAATTTAAACCTTCTTCAAAAAAAGAAAGTTCGTCCTTACTTACTGTCTGCTGTATTGCTGTACTGAATGGCATAAATTCTCCCTAACAAATGCTGTATGCTGGAAGAATATTGAAATATAAATAACCAAGGGGGGAAATAATCAACTTTGTTAGGGGCAAATAAAAAAGCCATTGAGAACAATGGCTTTTAGAATTTATTAAGATAAGAGATCTATTGACCCCTTAATGTTTATTACAGGCTTTCAGTGAAAGTACGAGTAATAACGTCACGCTGTTGTTCAGGTGTTAATGAATTAAAACGCACTGCATAACCAGAAACACGGATAGTTAATTGCGGATATTTCTCTGGGTTTTTAACTGCATCTTCTAATGTTTCACGGCTTAATACGTTAACATTTAAGTGCTGGCCACCTTCTACGCGAACAGTTGGTTTCATTTCCAAAGGAACTTCGCGGCTCTCAAAAGCTCCCAATTCATCTTTAGGAACAACCTGACCTTCGCTATAATCTGCTTTCGCACACACGCAACGAGCTTCATTTGTCTCGCTATCGATTAACCAGAAAGAGTTCAGCAGTGCTGCATTGTCACTTTTAGTAATTTGAATACCAGTAATCATCTCGACCTCCACGTTCGAATCAGATTTTGATCAATCTTTGCTAACTGTTTTTAATCGCTGTTGATTGGATAATTGGTCTAACCAACCTGTTTATCTAATATATACCAGCTAGAACCCCCGGATTCTTTGATATTTATCAAATGTTTCGTATGGTAATTAACCAGATCGGTGCATCTTTATGATTTAAATCAATATTCATATTTAGACTTTTTAATTATTTTTTGTAAATTTTCAAATTAATTTGAAGTGCTTTTAGGGAGTTAGCGCGGAACAACACTTTATCTATGCGTCATGAACCAGTAAGCTACGAACTATAAAATACATCACTATGGGATCATTCATGTCAAATACGATGACTTGGCACGACGTAATTGGTGCGGAAAAATCACAAACCTATTTCAAAGAGACTCTCGCGTTTGTCGCAAAAGAAAGAGAAAGTGGAAAAGTAATCTACCCACCACAAGAAGATGTTTTCAATGCGTTTCGCTATACCGAATTAGCGGACATCAAAGTCGTGATCTTGGGGCAAGACCCTTATCATGGACCAGGACAAGCACACGGATTATCCTTTTCTGTACGTCCGGGAATTAAAGCACCGCCTTCACTCGTCAATATGTATAAAGAGCTTGAAAAAGATATTCCTGGGTTCGTCCGCCCGGGACATGGGTACTTGCTTAGCTGGGCGCAACAAGGGGTTTTACTCCTCAATACAGTATTAACTGTAGAACAAGGCAATGCGCACTCACATGCACATCTAGGCTGGGAAACGTTTACAGATAAAGTGATTCAGGCGATTAATGACCATACTGAGGGCGTGATTTTTCTTTTATGGGGCTCTCATGCACAGAAGAAAGGTCGCATTATCGATACTAAACGCCACCATGTGCTTAAAGCACCTCACCCATCACCACTTTCTGCGCATCGAGGCTTCTTAGGATGTGGTCATTTCTCGAAAGCTAATCAATTGCTTGAACAGCAAGACCGCGCACCTATTGATTGGTATCCGGTTATTCCTGAATAGATGCATTCTATAGCGATAAAATGCATTGGTGATAAAGTTCGTAGAAGTTCGCAATAGAAAAATGGGATGCTCAGCATCCCATTCTCGTTATATACCCTAAAACTATTTATGCTCTAAACTTATTTAGAAACAATGACCATTGCAGGGCGCAACAGACGGTTATTCAAGGTATAACCCTTTTGCATCACGTTAATCACTTGACCTGCACTATGATCTGGGGATTCAATCATGGTCATTGCTTGGTGAACTTCCGGGTTGAATGGCACATTTGCCGCATCAACAGGCTCAATACCAAACTTAGAAACGGCATCTAAGAACGTTTTCAACGTAAGATCTAGGCCTTCTAGCATCGCTTTGGACTCTTCGTTGTCACGATCAGCTGCCTCAATTGCACGCTCTAAGTTATCAATAACAGGCAACAATTCATTGGAAAACTTCTCAAGCGCAAACTTGTGGGCTTTTTCAATATCTTGTTCTGTACGACGACGAATATTTTCGATTTCAGCGTGAGCACGTAACATCGCTTCGCGTTCAGTTTTACGGGAAGCTTCAAGTTGCTGTTCAAGCTCAGCAATACGCGCTGCTAACGCTTGTTCTTCGGCTTGTAAATCAGCTTGTTGAGTATCAACTTCTTGCTCTGCTTGCACTTTTTGTGTTTCATTTTGCTCAGAAGCTTGCTCATCATGCATGTTTTGTTCTTTACTACTCATGAATATCTCCGCGTATTTAGCAATAATTCTATCTATGGGAGTATTATGGGGATCTAATACAGGGATTCAAGGGAAGTCATACAACGAGGAGTTAAAAAAGTATGCAAAAGGCTAAGATGACACCATCTTTACAATTTAAAACTATCGGTATTGTCGGACACCCAAGGCACCCTGAAGCACTGGCGACCCATGAACTTATCTATCATTGGCTGATTTCAAAAAATTACCACGCAATAATTGATAAACAAGTGGCTAAGGATTTGAAATTAAAAGATGCCAATACAGGAACTTTAACAGAAATCGGTCAACAAGCCGATTTAGTCGTTGTGGTTGGCGGCGATGGCAACATGCTTGGGGCCGCGCGAATTTTATCCCGCTATAACAATAAAGTTATTGGCGTAAACCGCGGTAACTTGGGTTTTTTAACCGACCTAGACCCCGACAATGCCCTTCAACAACTGTCCTGTGTTCTTGATGGAGAATATCATGAAGAGCAGCGCTTTTTATTAGAAGCTCAAGTAATCAAGGCAAATCAAAAAGCCCGTAAAAGTAGCGCCATCAACGAAGTGGTTCTGCACCCAGGTAAAGTCGCTCATATGATTGAGTTTGAAGTTTACATTGATGAAAAATTTGCGTTTTCACAACGCTCAGACGGCTTAATTATTGCGACCCCGACAGGCTCAACAGCCTACTCTTTATCCGCTGGGGGACCTATCCTTACACCAAATCTAGACGCTATTGTACTCGTGCCGATGTTCCCACACACCCTATCGTCTCGCCCATTAGTTATCAGCAGCGACAGCAGTATCCGCTTAAAATTTTTACGAACCAATATTGATTATGAAGTCAGTTGTGACAGTCAAATTATGCTACCTATACAGGATGGCGAAGAGGTGATTATAAAGCGCAGCTCGAAGAGTCTGAATTTAGTTCACCCAAAAGATTACAATTATTTCAATACATTAAGTTCAAAACTCGGTTGGTCTAAAAAAACTTTTTAAATTTTTTGCACTGCCTCTTTACTGTATAAAAAAACAGGTTAAACTGTACGAAAACACAGGTGTGTATTTAAACAGGAGAGCGCAGATGCTAACCCAACTAACCATCAATAATTTTGCTATCGTTCGTGAGTTAGAAATCGATTTTCGTAGCGGTATGACGACAATTACAGGTGAAACCGGTGCGGGTAAATCCATTGCTATCGATGCTCTTGGTTTATGTTTAGGTAACCGAGGTGAAGCCAACATGGTTCGCCCTGGTGCTCAACGTGCCGACTTATGTGCTCGCTTTTCACTGTCTGATGCTCAAATGGCAGCAAATTGGCTCATTGAGCATCAACTTGATAATCAAAATGAATGCTTACTGCGCCGCACCATCGCAACCGATGGGCGCTCTCGAGGCTTTATTAACGGTGTCTCCGTTCCCCTATCACAATTACGTGAACTTGGCGCATTACTGATCCAAATTCATGGTCAACATGCTCACCAGCTATTATTGGATAATGATCATCAACAATCCCTACTTGATGCCTATGCTAATCAGCAAGAATTACTCGCTCAAATGAAGCAAACGTGGCAAAAGTGGCATGAGTCCTGTCAGCAATTAGCTGTTTTTCAAAAACAAATGCAAGAGCGTGAATCTCGCCAGCAATTGCTGGATTATCATTTAAAAGAGTTAAATGAGTTCCTACCCGTTCAAGGGGAGTTTGAGGAAATTGATCAAGAATATAAACAACTTGCTAATCACGGGCAATTTTTAACTATTGGGCAAACAACAACACAAATTCTGACAGAAAGTGACGATGCGAACGTTATCAGCCTTCTCAATATGGCAAAAAATGAGCTTTCTGATTTAGTTGCTCTGAATCCTAAATTTTCAGGGTTATTGGATATGCTGGAAGAAGCGGCCATCCAAGTTAGTGAAGTCAGTGACGAAATTAAACATTACTGCGATCAATATGAATTAGACCCAAATCGTTTATTCGAATTAGAGCAGCGAATTTCCAAACAAATTAGTTTGGCACGTAAGCATCACGTCACACCTGAAGCCCTACCTGAACTTTTTCAACAATTAGTTGAAGAACAAAATCAGATAGCTAACCAAAATGAAGATTGTGAAGCTTTAAATGCGCAGGTCATTGCTGACCACCAAAAAGCGTTAGAATGTGCAGAACGTTTACATCATGTACGTCTGCATTATGCACAAGAGCTCAGCCAGCTAATTACCAGCAGTATGCACCAACTTTCAATGCCTCATGGTCTATTCACGATTGATATAAAATTTGTTCCCGAACATTTGCAAATTGATGGCGCCTGCAAAGTCGAATTCAATGTCACCACTAACCCAGGACAGCCACATCAAGCATTAGCGAAAGTCGCATCAGGTGGTGAGTTATCTCGCATCGCTTTAGCCATTCAAGTGATCACCGCGAAAAAAATGGATACTCCAGCTTTAATTTTTGATGAAGTGGACGTAGGGATCAGTGGTCCAACCGCCGCTATCGTCGGGAAATTACTCCGTGAACTTGGTGAGTCCACCCAAGTTATGTGTGTAACTCACTTGCCTCAAGTTGCAGGCTGCGGTCATCACCATTTTTATGTTAGTAAAGAAACGAACGGTGTGGAAACCGAGACTCATATGCAGTTACTGGATAAAAAATCTAGATTACAAGAACTTGCACGGTTACTCGCTGGTTCAGAGGTAACAAAAAATACATTGGCTAATGCAAAAGAGTTGCTCGCAGCTTAAATTTCGACAACTTTTTTTATCTCCTGTTGTCTTAGAGTCGATCTGGAAGGTTTTAAATTGTATCAATGTCGATTATCATTGATGTTCTGACTCCAAAAGGAATGAGATATCCATGCGTTATAAATTGTTAACTGCTGCAGCACTATCATTCGCATTAATGTCCACGGGCTGTTCAATGATGGAACGTCTTGTCTATCATCCGGATATTAACCAAGGTAACTACCTAACGGCGAAAGATGTTGCGAAGATTAAAAAAGGAATGACACAGCAACAGGTTGCTTATGCTTTAGGCACGCCAATGATGACTGACCCGTTTGGTTCTCAGACTTGGTTTTATGTTTTCCGCCAAGAGCTGGGGCATGACCCAGTGAAGCAAGAAACATTGACGCTGACGTTTGATCGCAACGGTATCCTGACAGATATCAAAAACGAAAAAAACCTTGAAGCACAACAAGCCATGGAAGCTGGTGAAGTTAAAGCATCAGAACCAAAAGCAGCGGAATAACACCCTATATAGCGTAATGCTTGAGCGTGTATAACTTGAGTATATAAGTAACTACCTGCCCAATTATATGATGGGATAACAAACAGGTAGTTACTTTAGTGCTTTTATTTATCCCTTTATAGCTTCTCGCCAATACTCCTCTACGTTCTAGCCTATCAATCGACGCATCCATCGCACCCGCAAAGAAAAAACCTATATATTTGAAACAAAAAAACCGAGCTTTCACTCGGCTTCATATCATATAGATACGTTCACTACGCAATATCTTATTTATTATTCTCTTTCGATTTTTCAGCTCGCTTGCGGCGTAACTCTTTCGGGTCGGCAATCAATGGGCGATAAATTTCGATTCTATCCCCTTCTTGAACGACATCACCCAATTTCGCAGGCCGACTATAAATGCCCACTTTATTTTTCTTTAAATCGATATCTGAACGCAACGTTAAAATACCCGATGCAATAATTGCATCTTCAATCGTGGTTCCTTCTGCAACTTTTACAGGAAGCAAAAATTGCTTTTCAGGTAATGCGTAAGTCACTTCAATATTGATGTCAGACACGGTAAACGACCTTAGCACGAGATGTAAATGCTTGAACCATATTGTTGGCCAGCTCTTTGAATATTTTACCGAATGCCAACTCAATCAGCTTATTCGTAAATTCAAAATCAAGATGAAACTCAATTTTACAGGCGTCAGCACTCAAAGGAATAAACTGCCATCCCCCAGATAGAGTTCTAAAAGGACCTTCAACTAACTGCATTTGGATACGTTTATTATCTTCCAGCGCATTTTTAGTAATGAAGGTTTTGCTAATTCCCGCCTTTGAAACCTCAACTGATGCCGTCATTTCTTCTGAATTTTGGCTAATGATTCGGCTTCCAACGCATCCTGGTAAAAAACTTGGATATGAAATCACATCATTCACAAGTTTATACATTTGTTCTGCGCTAAAAGGGACTAACGCAGAGCGACTAATCTGTGGCATATCAATTCCTATCCCCAAAAACTGCGCATATAATAGCACCATTGATGGGTTACTCAAAAAACAAAACCCGTGCAGGGCAAGAAATGCACAATCGCAAAAATATCAGTGTTGAACGATTTCATTCAACGCATCTTAACGTATAATGAATGAACTATGACAAAGAAAAAACCATATAAACCCGGTTCAGCAACAATTGCTATGAACAAACGTGCTCGCCACGAATATTCTATCGAAGAGGAGTTCGAGGCGGGTTTATCCCTACAGGGTTGGGAAGTTAAATCATTACGTGCGGGCAAAGCCAACATTGGCGATAGCTACGTTTTACTGCGCGATGGTGAAGCCTATCTGTTTGGTGCCAACTTTACACCACTGACAGTCGCATCATCCCATGTTGTCTGCGACCCAACCCGCAGTAGAAAACTACTTCTTAATCAACGTGAATTAGATACCCTTTACGGTAAAGTTAACCGCGAAGGCTATACTGTCATCGCTCTTTCCTTATATTGGAAAAACGCGTGGTGCAAAGTGAAAATTGGCGTCGCCAAAGGTAAAAAAGCCCACGACAAGCGTTCTGATATCAAAGATAGAGAGTGGCAATTAGATAAAGCACGTATAATGAAACATTCTAATCGCTAAGTCCTAGCTTTATAGAGTTATTTTCTGTTATACTGCACTCACAACTTGGGGCTGATTCTGGATTCGACGGGATTTGCGAAACCCAAGGTGCATGCCGAGGGGCGGTTGGCCTCGTAAAAAGCCGCAAAAAAATAGTCGCAAACGACGAAAACTACGCACTAGCAGCTTAATAACCTGCTTAGAGCCTTCTCTCCCTAGCCTCCGCTCTTAGGACGGGGATCAAGAGAAGTCAAACCCAAAAGAGATCGCGTGGATACCTTGCCTGGGGTTGAAGCGTTAAACTTAATCAGGATAGTTTGTTGGTGGCGTGTCTGTCCGCAGCTGGCAAATGAAATTAAAGACTAGACTAAGCATGTAGTACCGAGGATGTAGAAATTTCGGACGCGGGTTCAACTCCCGCCAGCTCCACCAAATTATCTTCTAAGGACGTCCAAAGAAGACTGAAAAGCCCGCTAACTCAATGAGTTGCGGGCTTTTTTATGTCCTACGCCGTCCTATTTTATCCCACCCAAGCTAATTCCTTTAGGCCCATTGATAGGCCCAACGAAAAGAACTAACATCTTTGTTGGGCCTAAACGCATGGAGATTTTTCATGGCAAGAAAAACTAAGCCATTAACCGATACCGAAATCAAAGCAGCTAAACCGCAGGACAAGGACTATCAGCTGTATGATGGTGATGGACTCACACTGTTAATCAAATCTAGCGGAAGCAAGTTATGGCAATTCCGTTACTACCGCCCGTATACAAAACAAAGGACCAAACAAAGTTTTGGGGCCTACCCTGCTGTCACACTTTCAGACGCTAGAAAACTTAGAGCAGAGTCTCGCTCATTACTGGCAAAAGATATTGATCCTCAAGAATACCAAAAAGATCAAATAAGAAACTCTCAAGAGGCCAAAACCAATACCTTTCAACTTGTCGCTGAACGTTGGTGGGAAATAAAGAAGTCCACCGTAACCGAAGATTACGGTAACGATATTTGGCGTTCACTTGAACGAGATGTGTTTCCCGCTATAGGTGATATCAGCGTTACCGATATCAAAGCCCATATATTGGTTCAAGCAATACAGCCCGTTCAAGCCAGAGGTGCATTAGAAACTGTTCGTCGCCTTTGTCAGCGTATCAATGAAGTCATGATCTATGCTCAAAATACTGGCTTAATTGATGCCGTACCAAGTATCAACATTGGTAAAGCTTTTGAAAAACCCAAGAAAAAGAATATGCCAAGTATTCGCCCTGATCAGCTACCAAAACTCATGCAGACAATGCGTACAGCTAGTATTAGCCTATCCACTCGATGCTTGTTTATGTGGCAGCTACTCACCATCTCACGCCCTGCCGAAGCCGCTGAAGCTCGTTGGGACGAAATCAACTTTGAAACCAAAGAATGGAAGATACCCGCAGCCAGAATGAAGATGAACCGTGAACATACCGTTCCGTTATCTGACGCTGCTTTAGCTATCTTAGAACTAATGAAACCACTCAGTGGTAATCGTGAATTTATTTTCCCTAGCCGTATCAAGCCTACCCAGCCAATGAACAGCCAAACTGTCAATGCTGCATTAAAACGCGCTGGGTTTGGTGGTGTATTGGTTTCTCACGGTCTTCGTTCAATAGCCAGTACCGCACTCAATGAACAAGGCTTCCCTCCTGATGTAATTGAAGCAGCCCTAGCCCACGTTGATAAAAACGAAGTTAGACGTGCTTATAACCGCAGTGATTACTTAGAGCAAAGACGCCCTATGATGCAATGGTGGGCTGATTTTATTGAGGAAGCAGATAGGGGGAGTATTATTGAAGGAGGGATAAGAGGGATATCGCTAGTTAGGTAATTTGCATGTATCAGCTCTAATCTGAGCGGGTACTATAACAACACAGAGTTATATATCATCCAGATGTCGGCTCTGTGCCAAAAGTGGACGCTGTTTACATTATGGTAGGGAACAGGTCAGATACTCTATCCTGTCGACACGGAAAGAACCTATATAGCACTTTGACTTAGGTTTCCTTTTCTGTATATATACTAGAAAAGGGAAACAATAAATCAGACATAGAGATCACTACAAGAACGCAAAAAACACTTTTCCTGAATAATGGAATTAGCGTCGTGTTTTGCTTCGTTTGATGTGTTCTTTGAAAAAAGCCCTTTAGACTAGAAGGCCTTCCCTAAATGTAGAAAGTAGCAACAATTACTAAGGTGCACATAGCCGCAAAATCGCTTACACTAGTATAAAAACTGATGAGAAAAAAAATGGATACTTACCCAAAATTTCCCAAAATAAAAAATTTAAGAGTTAACGGGTTTTATGGCTACAAAGATATTTTTATGGAATTTAAAGATGTAACTGTGATTGTTGGTAAAAATGGCATGGGTAAGACTACTTTGCTGAAATTGATTCATTCATTACTTATTAATACAAGTGATGAATATTTAGTATCAATATGTAATTTTGCAGAATTATCCTTCACCGATGATGAATCGATAACTTTCGGTGGTCTTAATGATGAGTTCAAAAGAATACTACTTGAAAAAGCAGTTGATGATAGAATTGATGAAATACAAAAAAATAAAAAATTAAAATCAAAAAAAACAAATAGCATCAAAAAAATAATAGCAGATATGGTTTTCAATGATTTATTTATAAATAATAAATTAAGTGACACATTAAAAATGCATAAGGATGCTATTTTTTACACAGAGAAAACTGAAAAATACATTAGAAATGAACTAAAGATAAGATATATATCTACAGTAAATATATCTTTCAATGCTGAGAATAATGTTGATGTTGGCAATAGCATTTCAACCAATTTACTTGACCTTGCTACAAATAAAGAAATGATTGAGCTATTAAAAAATGACAATCGATTATATAAAGATGCATTTTTAGAGCAAGTTAATATAATGTTGAGTGATACTAATAAGCAGTTTTTTACTTCAGACAATGAGTATTGGGTTTTTGATAAGAACACAAATAAAAAACTTACATTAAGCCAGTTGTCTTCTGGAGAACGACAATTGATTTACATATTAGCTACTGCTGCAAATATTGGAAACTCACCAGCTATTTTTCTAATGGATGAGCCAGAGATTTCATTACATTTAAGTTGGCAAGAAAAAATTCTTGATGTGCTGCGTAAAATAAATAATAACATGCAAATCATTATTGTAACACATAGTCCAGCAATTGTCATGAATGGGTACATGGACTCTTATGTAGATATTAAAAATATTGTCATGAGGTATAATCATGAATGATTTTGATTCCATTAGATCAAATCGTGATTTTCTAAATGCATATAATTTATTTACCTCATCTGTTCCAGCAGGCTTTCTTTATATTGAAGATGCCTCCGATCGTTTGTTTTGGGAACGGCTTGTTAAATCTGTTTGCCCTGGAAGATATAGAGTTATGCCCTATTCACAGGGGGGGGCGGAAGCGAAACGAAGCCTTGAACGCGAGTATATGAATCTTCATCAGGATTTTATCGTTGGGGTTGATAGTGACTATGACTATTTATGCAGCAATAGAAATGAATTTGCAGAACAATTAATCACCAATCAATTCGTACTTCATACATTTTATTACTCTCGTGAAAGTTATATTAACTCACCGGAAGCCATTGGTAATATCCTTGAGTGCTTCCACTTACATAAATATCCAGAGAATCAATTATTAACTTCTTTAGCGAAATATTCAGAAATTATTCACCCTGCTCTTTGTCTTTTTTCATGGTTACATAATATTGAATGGCAGTTGCATCCGGAAAATTTATTTAATATGGCTATTCGTTTGCCTGAAGGTTCCAAACTTCTCAATGAAGATCTTACAGAAAATGATGATACTATAAATGCAGTTAAACAAAGAGTTGATGAATATATTTATACATATAGTAGCCAAGTGAATGACCCTCAGGGTTATAGCTCACATCTTGAGCAATTAATGTTGCGTGGAATAAATAAAAGTAATGCTTATTTATTTACAGATGGCCATTATCTCTTAGATGGAATATTACTTCCAATTTTAAAAATGGTTATCATGGTAGGTCAAAAACAAGATAAAGCTTGGGTAGAGCAAAATTATAGAGGTGAGGCAATTAGACAAAGAAAAAATCAGGTTGTTAATCATTACAAAGACAATTGTAATACAAATACTTTAGTTTTCCAATGCACAGCATACCATTCAGGTGATTTCTGGCAGCGTATAACTGAAAAAATGCGAAAAATTATAGATGTGCCATAAACTCATTTATTATATGATAAGTTTTTGATGAATTATTCATTTCAAAAAACCGTAAGATTATTTATATCTAAAAATAGGAATTATTATTTAATAAATTTTAAAGGAGGCTATAGATAGATGCGTTGTTATTTTGGGACTAAATAGCTGCGTCAGATAATAGCTCACAAAAAGGCTCACAGGTATACTGAGATACTGAACCGAGGATAAACAGTTACTGAAGTTCCTGGATTTTATGTTGTGCGCGTTCTTCCGGCGGTCGCGGGATAAGCTATTACATATTGAACGGTATTGAAGGGGTAAATTTGTTATCTACCGGCTGCTCCTAGCGCTGGCTGTTTAAGACCATCTGTGCATTGTTGCAGGAGTTAATAAAACTGGCACCAGGAGACCTCGGCTATCAGCATTCACACTGGCGCACAGAGCCTCCGGCTATAAAAATTAATGAATTAACCAATATCATATTCATACTAGGACACTACGCTTCAGGCATCTTCCTGCAGGAATAGTCTGGCACAGAACAGCACCAACCCTGGGTATCCGTGAACCACATAAAGAGGAAAAAATCGTTTCAATCAATTAGGCTCTCAGGAAATGCAGTGCAGTACTTCCGGTCTTTTATGAAAACGAAGCCAAAGTCGGCGTTCATCTTAACCCGAAAATCGGCTCGAACTGACAGTTACGTAGTCAGCAAAAACGTGGGGTCACTCCGGAACAGAATGAAAAATATTATCAGGCAAGAGCGTTACACAGAGAAACTGGTAAGTCAGTTATGTCGGTGGTAACAGTAAAAGTTCGGTGTTGTTTATCAGTCTATTGAAGTATCTGAAATTCACCTACTGAAGAGCAAAAACCATCGCACTTGTTGTTGATAATTATATCATTCATAAGAACCGTAAAACGGTGTGCTGGTTAAAAGTCAATCCGAAGTTCAGGGCTATTTACCAACCTGCATATTCACCGTGGATTAGTCATATAGAATAACTATGGCAAGCTTTTTATGACAATAACGCGAAATATCAGTGCTGGACAATGTGGCAGTTACTGAAAAAGCAACACAGTCGCTAGGTTCATATCGTTGGCTATAAACACATAAAAAGCTTCTTACATTTTGATATTATCTTCTTAAAAATAAAGAGATAGCAAAGCAGTATTCTTAAACTAAATGTGTAGTGGTATTAGCAAGTGAAAACGATAACTGTCGTTATAGTGCTTTTAAGACGGGATTCATTGAGCATCGCCTCAGATTGGCTCTCATTACTCATGAACAACAATAATCTTACAGAAAATGTCGTGACCCATTTTTTAAAGACGCTCTCTGCTGCAGCAGATTATGTCCCTTTTTTCTTTACATGTCAGCTCCTCGCTCAGATCAGACTGTCAGGCTTAGTCATGTTCTACCAACAAAGCCTGTCAGTTCAAGTCTGAGCTAATACCACTCAATCAAACTTGACTTGTTCCAAAGTTTCGATAGCCAGTATTCAATTCCTTTGTATACACTTTAGCCAAATAGGTTATTCGTAATAAGAAATAAAGGTAATTGTAATTACGATTCTGAGCATCCTGCCTATCAAATCTAAATGAATGGTTTTCATGAAATTCAGCTAGTGGTGCATAGTAAGGAAACTCAAGCTCCAATGCACTACACCATGCTTTCTGAATCCTTATAGCCATATTATTAGCATCACTATTTCTATAATCACCTAAGTATCGATAAGCATCGCCATTGAACAATAAAACTACGTGATAGTGATAATGTTCACTTTCCTTACGTTCCTTTGCCCAGATATAGGCTGGTAGCGTCGGCTCACCAGTTCTGCCTGAACGTTTATGGTCTGCGCGAAGCTGACTTTTCAATGACTCTATAAACCGAGTAATCGCTTTTTCATCTACTCGCTGGAAACATAAAGGTAAATCAGGCTCGTCTTGAACATGGTCTTGTGCGAACCTTAGATCTGTACGAATAGCGAATATTCGGTTATGTTTTGTTAAACTGTCATATATCACTGCTAACGATTTACATAAGATAGCACCATCAATCTCAGAGCCATATTTATTATTAGCTTCTAAAATCAGATTATTTAATTCAGTTTTAGTTAATTCATATAATGACATCATAATATTTCCACCAATACCAATCTTATATAACTCAATAATAGGTAATTCAAAAATTACCCATGCGTATAACTTACAGCTCTATTAAGAGTTATAATCAATTGGTCTTGCTATAATTTAAATATGTAATATATATTACATATACCAGCGTGAATAAATAATAAACTTACATAGCAATATTGCTAAAAAGCGCTATACGCCTAGGCTTTAATAAAATATTACCAAATAAAAATATCTAAAATTACTCTGAAGTTATATCAATCTTTTTAACTTACTCAATCCAAAACATGGATATTGGTCTATAGGTAAATTAATTCTTTTTGCAAGCTCCATTGCGTCCATTTTTGCCCCTATAAATCTGATATAGCTTTTCCCTTCATGCTCAAATTGTTGAATCATATCGTTATCTTCGAGCTTTTTTAAAGCAGGTATTAAACGATCCGAACGTCTAAGACAAAATGGTCCTTTTTTAATAATATCATTTCGCCTAAAATCATAAGATTTATTGCTCACTAAATGTTCTTCTAGCCATAATACCAATTTTTCTGTGTCGCTAAGTTCCCTAAAATAATCTACTTTTTCAATAAAGTGATTAATATACCATTCAGCAATATGTAAAGCGGATACTAATACTTCCTTAGTCACTATTGTTGAATTTGGTGTTATAAATATTTGCATCACTGCGGCGATTCTTGCTGCATGCTCCATAAACCGCGCGGCATAATCATCATATGAGTATAATTCCCCTCCTATTTTCATCATTTCTCGTACATTTTTTTGATATTCATCCCATATTTTTTGAGCTTCTGGTTCAAAAGTAATACAGGTACGCTCTTCATTTCGTTCTCTACGTTCAATTCCTGCTTTTAAATGTTTAGCTAGAATAGATGAGAAATTATTAAATACTAATTCATCCGGCTGAGCTAGAACACTGATATCTGCTAAATCTGGAATGTTATCTAAATCAACTATTAAGCAGCGAGGTAAAAAGCCTGACGCCCGAGTCTTTTGCCCTTTAGCATCTAAATACTTGTCAAATAACATTGGTTGTAGCAATAGCACTATTCCAAAGCGAGCATCTTTAATTGTGAAACCGTCGCTAGATGCCCTAGTGACGGTTTTTGTCTCTCCACACCAAAGGGCATTTAACAGGGGGGTTTTTCGAAATAGACTTCCATCAAACAATTCCCCTGCCTCATCTGACATAAGCATCACTACTGGATATCCCAAACCTAATTCCTTTACGAGCCCTTCACTCGTTGTATCGTTAATTATTAATCGTTTTCTAACAGGTTTTACTGGTCTTTTTAAGATGTGTTCATTCAATTCATTTTCAGCCGTATTAGCATCATCCCCTAACTTCAAAGCTGCTTGGTATTTTTTATTGTATGCACTAAAAGCACTTTCCCAGATCATATTCCCACGTTCATAGGTGTCTTTTTCAGCATCAAACTCTTCCTCTAATTTTTTATCTATTTGCCCTAACTTTTCCGTCAACAAGCGATATACTGTTGTTTTTCTCATTCCAGACCTAGCAAGTACGATGCTAAAGATAGATACTGGATGCTGTATTCCACCTTTATATTTGACATCGAACATGTCCTGACAGGACTGAGCCATAACGCCCAACATTGTAGGAAAAATAACCTCAGCTGCTGCGCCTGTTTTAGCGTGGATCTCAACAATCAAATCTTGAAAATATTTTGGTAATACATCTAGCTTGAAGCACAGTTCTTTTTTTTGTTTAGACATTTCATACCCCTTTATTAATTCAACTAAGCAATTCGTGAAACTAACCATTTTTCAATAGATGCGTACTGCCATCCCACCGATGCGGCACCAAGCTTGATAGGCTTAGGGAAGTCTTGGTCGTAGTATTTCGACCGAGGATTGAGCTTTTCATAAATACTTGATCTGGATATACCAAGCATTACCGTTAACTCTGTCATTCGCAGGATACGTATAGGTAAGTTTGATTGATTTACATTTTCTTTTGGATTCAGCATTTCGTTCTCTCTTATCAGCTTTGTTTACATGCTTCGACTTTGCCATAAGTTATGAGAAAATAACTCGTAAAAATCCCGAGACCAATAGAGAAGAAAATGTATACACACAAGTTTGCCAATATAATGATTGATGTCTGTAAAATTCTAGGGTTACTATCAAAAGAACTTGACAAGAAAGAATTGCGGAACCACACAGATTTTATATCTCATCAAAAATTTTTAGATGATGCTTATAATGGGATAATCGAAATTATCGATCATAATAAAGTGATAAATAAAGATAAAAGGAGGGAATATTTTTATAAATATGAACAACTATATAATCAACTAAATAGCGAATTTATTTTATCTAAATTGTCAAAAAAAGAAATAATAAAAAAACTTACTGAGATCACTATTCCAGCAATTATTGCTCTAGATATGCATATAACACTCAACACTTCATCTAAAGATAACCCCATTCATTTCTATAGTTATATTGAGGCCTTTCTATTCAGTGACTGTTATCCTCACAATTTACATGATCCTAAAGAACTCCCAAAAGGAGTTAGAAAGTATCTTAAAAGAATTATCAAAAACATGAAATTTCCATTAATTATAGATACAAAGCTACTTGAGATCCAAATTGGAAATATCAGAGCCAGTGCAAATCAAAATACAAAAACGTTCATCCAAAAAATAAAAATTTGCAAATTAAATGCAAAACGTGCAAATTTAAATTATGATGATGCGTTTGAAAAAATAAAAATGGCATATACTTCCTTAAATTCAATGCTGACATTTCAAAATGAAACATATTTAGTACAATTAGTAAAAGATTATTATGAAAAAATAATAAATGAAAATACCCCTTTAAGTCCTCCATTAAAGTCTTTATATGTATACATATATAAATATATATATAATGAAGGGAACGTTAAACGCTGTTCAGATGAAATTATTTCTTATGCAAAGTTATCTAATATAAAAGACGAACCACTACATGCTAGATATGTTATTCGAAAAATAAATGAAATAGTTTATGTATATATATTACGTAAGAATTATACTGAAAATGATTTTCTTAACATTTATAAAAAACTAAGTGAGTGTAAGCAATACCCCATATTTCATACGTATGAACAATTTTTAGACATTTTATATTTACTAAGGCACCAAAATTTAAATGAAGCCTATAGACTTATAAATGGAATGGACTTAGGCGAAATCCAATCAAATAAATTAATATCTTCAATATCAATCATAAAGCTTGCACTAAAAATAAAACTAGAGCCAAAAAAAATAAAAAATGGTTCATTAATACCATTAATAAATCCTATTTTAAATAATCAAAGTCCGTATTTTAGTTATGCATTCTTAAGGCCAGAACAACTAAAAAACCCTATTATTTCAAACTCTAACAATATGATAATAATGCGTTCAATTAAATTATATAACGTAATGATATATAAAATAAGTAGCCTAGATGGTGATAATCCTGATGAGTTTTATCCTCACGCGATTTCAGGTTTTCTCAATAAAATTAGCATCACTGCAACTAAATTGAACCATGCCATTAATAATCTAAAAGAACCGCTTACAAGCCAAAATCTCGCAAAGTACATTTTACATAATAAAACATTAAAATTACAAGAGGTTACGAAAAATTACTTTAATATCATTAAACATTCCAATCTATATAATTGCCTTGATTGTATGTCAGTTTTATTTGATTTATTAAGAGCCAATAGCGAAGGTAACAATTTAAGAAGTTTACTTCCTTATACCGATGATATATCAGAAAAAATTTATCAAAGAAAAGTTATAATATGCAATGCATTGGTAATAGTAGAAAACGAATTACGTAAAAATATATAAATTTTATCTTTTAGATCTCAGCTACAATTGCTACATGTAGCAATTGTAGCTGAGGTTATAAGTTATTTTCCTTCTGTTTCCACTAAAAAAACCAGCTAAATATTCAATCCCCTGCACAACCACACTTTATATATTAATTATACTTATCAAATCACTGAGTATTTTGGAGTAGCCTAATGTAAGCTAGCAATACTAATTTTTAACTGTTATATTATAATTAATCTAGACAACCTTATTATTTTTATGTTTATAAACAGTAAGTATTTTAACCAACTCTCTAGCAACAGCCTCTACCACTTTAACACATACGGAATTACCAAATTGTTTATAAATTTGGCCTTGTGATACAGCATCAACAATATAGTTTTTGGGAAAGCCTTGGAGATTTGCACATTCTCTAGGCGTTAGTTTTCTTGGATTTTTACCAAGATGACTTTGGTCAATTAATATCTCAGAACCATCTTTATAATAGCGAGCACTAATTGTATTCGTATATTCGCTTTCGGAATTAAATAATGTATACCCAAAACCATTTCCTTTCATCTTGTGCTCTTCTTTTCTTTTTTTATGTCCATTCCATAGTTGATCAGAAATAGTATATTTGTCTTTACCTATTTTTTTGATCTCGGCTTCTAATTCTTCCTGTGGTTGAAGAATATCTCCAACTCGAGTGTCAGATTTTGGTGGAATAGGCCATTTAAATAGGCTAGCAAAGTCTATATCTTTAAAATAATCCCTGTCATAGCCTACGATGAAAATTCGTTCTCTATTTTGAGGGATGCCAAAATCTGCAGCGCGAAGTATTTTAAAATCAACCCAATAATTAAGTTTTACAGAGAGTGCATGGCGTGCTTCTTCACTCATTGGAACATCATCAGGTATAGCCTGATTATGCTTCCCTTGTAATATGTTAATTATAGTTTGTAGTGTTCGGCCTTTATCGTGGCTTTGAAGTTGCTTTACATTCTCTAAGAGGAATGCTTTCGGTTTTTTTTCTGCAAGTATCCGCTGTATCTCAAAAAACATTGTTCCTCGAGTATCGTTAAAACCTTGCTTTAATCCAGCTTGTGAGAATGCTTGACAAGGGAAGCCACCTAATAAAATATCATGGTCAGGAATATCTTTTGCTGAGATTTGAGTGATATCTCCGTTCGGCATTTCTCCATAATTCGTTAAATACGTTCTTTGAGAAAATTTATCCCATTCGGATGAAAATACACAATGCCCATTAAGATTTTGGAATGGCAAACGTATCCCTCCGATCCCTGCAAATAAATCAATAAATGTAAAATCAGCTTCTTCTAAAGGTTTTTGTTTGAAGGGAGCATTTTTAAAATGTTCGGCTAACGATGTTTCTAAATCGAGTATGTTCTGCCATTTCGCTGGTGTTGGTTTGTGTTCCCCACTTTCCCAGCCCCTAATTGTTCTCTCTCCTGTAGATGACATACCTAACAGATTTGCAAATTCAGTTAACCCTAATCCAAGGCTTTCTCTCATTTTTCTGATATATTCAGGTTTTGAATCAATTAAAGTTGTCATTATAGTCATGCCCATGTATCCGCTTTTAGACCCGGATTTTACAACTGTATAAATAAACATGCAATAGGCCCATATGTACAATCAAACAATTAATTCATTTGTTGATGATATCCAACAGATTGAAAGCGAGATGAGCGTATCTTACCTACCACTATCTCCTGGATTTAAATTTTCTAATACAGGAAGAAGAAAAGGTGTAAAATTTTTCTATGTATCATTAAATCAAATGATTACGGTATTAATCGATATAAACAACTCTTTACCTGAGTTTTTACCATATAATACCTATGAGGAAACTAGATGGAGAAATTTATTTAGCAATTATATTACTGATGATATTGTAAATGCGTTATCAACTGTACAAACGCTTCCATTATTTAGTTTAATTAATAAAATCATATACAAAGCTAATAAGTTGGATGTAAATTTTAGTGATAAGCAAATGCCATTAAGTAAAGAGCATTTAAATGTTGCTATAGCTTATTTAACTTCACAAATTGCTGATGAAGATAGCTATATTGCATCCCTTCAGGTAAAAAGTGATTTTATTACAAATGCTTCCCCTATTTTTAGAAAATTCACCAGCAATAATATTATTTTTTATGGCGCACCTGGTACAGGTAAAAGCCACCAGCTTAATGAGCTAACAGAAAGTGATAGAAAAATTGTTACCGTTTTCCATCCTGATACACAAAATTCAGATTTTATTGGTTCTTTGAAGCCAACAAATGTAAGTGGTTCTGTTACTTATGCTTTCAGACCCGGCCCTTTTACCACAGCATTACTTGAAGCACTAAAGAATCCAGAACAAAATGTTTACCTAGTTATTGAAGAAATTAATCGAGCACCTGCTGCTGCGGTATTTGGTGAATTGTTTCAACTCTTAGATAGAGAAAACGGGGCAAGCAAGTACGAAATTGATTTCACTGATCCTGATATGCAGGCTTACATTAATGAGGAACTTAAAGCTGTGGGTCTAGATGAACGTTCCAAATTATCAATACCTGCAAATTTGTCTTTACTTGCAACTATGAATAGTAGCGACCAAGCAGTTATGCCTTTGGATACTGCATTTAAAAGACGCTGGTCATTTAGATATATGAAGCTAGATTTTGAGAACCCTGCAGTTAGTTCACAAAACCTGCGAATTATGACTACTCAAGGTGTTTATTATATCACTTGGAAAGATTTTGCTAATAAAGTGGTCAATCATCAACTGAAAGAAATGAAAGTTCCAGAAGATCGCTTAATCGGCCCATTTTTTCTCAATAGTACTGAATTATCAAATAGTGAGACATCTAATGAAGCAATCAGCGGTAAACTGTTTGTGTATCTCTGGGATGATGTATTACGTCATAAGGGACGGAATATCATTTTTGATAAAAATATTGGTACATTTGGTGAATTACATGAACAGTTCATTGAGGGTAAAAAACCTGTTTTCAGCGAAGTAATTGAATCTCTAATTATCTCGAATGGCAACACGGCTGATGATACTACAGGGGTTACAGAAGGAGATGAGTAACCTTCAATTTTACAGAGATCGTTCTATCATCAGTCAGTTACCTGATGAATTGTCTTGTAAGATGCGTGAAATGGGGTTAATAGCCCCAGATCATTATAAGGTTCGTTTTTGTGGTTTCTTTTCTTGGTCTGGGACTACAGCAGTTTTCTTGCCAGTAAACAGCGCATTAACAGATAATAAAGAGTTAGCCGCTCATTATTTGTTCCAGTCATTAAATCGTTACTATTCAGACAAATTAACAGGTATACAAGATACTGATGGTGATACATTGATTGGGGGAAATTTAATTTTTACTTCAATCAGTATATTTGAAGACTATATAACAAATGGTTTATATGTCAGGAGGCATAAAATTCAGTCGGTTAATAAAGGCAAAACAAACTGGTCCCGTACAGTATCTCGACATATGCCATTTATATCCAACTCATCTCCTGTTTATTTAGAGCTTGAATCATCTCAGATAAAGAATATATCAGATAGTGAAACCGCTAGGATCCATGCTGCAATCATTAGAGACATTAAGAATAAATTTGGTGTGCTTATAAATGGTGAAGAGATTCATTTTGATGTAAATCTAGAGGAAATGCCTGTCCCCTCCGGCGACCAAGAAACTCAACTCGCTCATTTAAATCGTGAACTCTCTTTAAGTTATTCTGAACGAGATATTAACTTAATCAGATTATTAAAACGATATATTGAAAACATAGATGGTATGAACAATAACATATTGATAATAGGTACTCGTCATTTTCAGAATGTGTGGGAGAGCATGCTACATAAAGTGCTACTCGGAGAAAAAGCATACAATCAAAAATTACCTGTTCCTTATTATCTACAAAACTCTAAATATCATGAGGTTGCAGAAAAAGGGCAAAGAACTGATATAGTCATTAGTGACAAGTCTAATCAACGAGTTGCCGTCGTCGATGCTAAATATTATACCGCTTTGACACCAAAAGATGCCCCCGGTTGGCCTGATTTAGTTAAGCAATTTTTTTATGAGAAAGCTGTCAAATCTACAGTAAATCATGATGTGAAAGTTACAACTCATTTTGTATTTCCTGGAGTAGAACAAAAATTAATATCGGCTCATGTTGGGAAAAGAGGACAAGGGGGAACTGATTTATTTATTGCTGAATTAGAATATCCTGTTATTTATTGCCATTATTGTGAACCAATATCTGTAATGAAAGCCTATATTAATCATAAAATTTTAAATGAATTTAAAAAGCAAATTTTTGAAGCTTAACTGTATGTTAAACTATCGTTTAATTATTATTGAACAATAATCAAACGGAAGCTTAAAAAATTTCAGATATATATTATTAACTTGAATAGTAACAATGATTCTTTCAAGGAAGTAATATGAACGAACATCCTGAATTAGGAAAGGTTATTTCTGCCTTTCCTGCTTCATTTAAAAATCTGTTTTTCAACCAACTCAATCACCTAATCAACTATTCCCCAACCATCGGCCTAATGGGTAAAACAGGTGCTGGAAAATCCAGCTTAATCAATGCTCTCTTCCAATCCCAGTTATCACCTGTGAGTGATGTATCCGGCTGTACACGGCACGCCCAACGCTTCAGTATGACGATGAACAATCACACGCTTACCTTTGTGGATTTACCCGGCGTAGGTGAAAGCCTTGAGCGAGATAAAGAGTACCACCAGCTCTATCGTAACTTATTGCCAGAACTAAATTTAATCATCTGGGTACTCAAAGCCGATGATAGGGCATGGTCTTCTGATGAACAATGTTATCGCTTTCTCACTGAGCAATTTGGCTACCAATCTGAACGATTTCTGTTTGTATTGAATCAGGCCGACAAAATAGAGCCCTGTCGCCAGTGGAATGAACTGAGCCACCAGCCATCCCCTGAGCAATCGGCTAACTTAGTCTCCAAGCAACAAACCGTGATAACAGCATTTAAACCGCATCATCCTGTAATGGTTGTATCTGCAATCGAAAACTATCAACTCACTGAATTAGCAGAGCAATTAATACAGGTATTACCAGCAGAGGCTAGTAGCGGCGTTGCTAGGCAACTGAACAACACTTACCGGACGCAATCTGTAGAAACTTCGGCACGTAACGATTTTGGGCAATGTATCAGTGATATTGTTGATACTTTAATCGACATCGTTCCGTTGCCACCACTGATAAAAAGTACGATTGGTACGGTCAAAAACAGCATCGTTTCCGTCGCTAAATCCCTGTGGAGCCTATTCTTTTAACCTCCTACGTTAACTCATTATTTATCACTCTCAGAGCCAGTCCTTAACGGGATTGGCGCTTTTTTATTTCTTTTTATTAGAGTATCAACTTATGAATCATTCAACTGAATCCGCTATCACAATGGAATTAGTCCCTGATGAACAACGCCTTGATTTTTGGTTCAACCATTTTGGTGCAGTAAAAGGTTGGGCCACCTTTGAAGTGGTGATCTTCACCACGATGGGGCAATTCTGCGACGAATATCATGGCGGTTACTGGGAGTACGGCGTGCTCAGTAATGGAGGTGCCTTTATCTACCCCGATATCAACGCAGACACCTTAACCCTATTCAATATGCACAACGGCAATGAAGCCACCGTGAGTCAAAAAGCGGCAGGGATTGCGGTGTGTCTGATCCTGTACAGCATCTGGTCATTCCAAACGGAAAGCGAAGTCATGTGCGACCGCTTTTATCAGCTGCGCGACTACGCTGCAGAACATCCCGAATCCGCTGCCATTTTCCATTTAATTGATTAATCAGGAGTCTATCATGAGTTTATTAGCTTCGCGTTTTGGTTCTGCTAACAGTATTCGCCGTGACCGTCCACTGACCATCGAAGAGTTATTCCGTACTGTACCGAGTGTGTTTTCTGAAGAAAAGCACGATTCCCGCAGTGAACGCTATACCTACATCCCAACCATTATCTTGTTAGATAGCCTGCAAAAAGAAGGCTTCTATCCGTTCTTTGCTTGCCAGACTCGGGTGCGTGATATCAGCCGTCGAGAGCACACCAAGCATATGTTGAGGCTGCGTCGTCATGACCAAATTACAGGCGTACAAGTGCCTGAAATCATCTTACTTAATAGCCATGATGGCTCAAGCAGCTACCAGATGTTACCGGGACTCTTTAGAGCCGTCTGTTCTAACGGTTTGGTGTGCGGTGATGTGTTAGGGGAAGTGCGAGTACCCCATAAAGGGGATGTCGTGGGGAAAGTGATTGAGGGGGCGTATGAGGTACTCGATACGTTTGAGCAAGTGGCTGAAAAACGCGAAAGTATGCAGTCGTTATTGTTACCCCCACCAGCCCAGCAAGCCTTTGCTGAAGCGGCTTTGACCTACCGCTTTGGTGAAGAGTTCCAGCCCGTCACTCGAGAGCAAGTTCTACAGCCTCGACACTTTGAAGACAAAAAAGAAGACCTCTGGACGGTGTATCAACGTCTACAAGAAAACCTGATTAAAGGGGGATTATCAGGCAGAACTGCAAAAGGTAAACGCGCTCGTACTCGTTCGGTGAATGGGATTGATGGCGATATCAAACTCAATAAAGCCCTCTGGGTGATGGCGGATACCTTATTTAACCAACTCGCCCCTCGCCAACCCAACTAATTTTCCCGCCCTGACAGGTTGTGTCGTTACGCCTTACATTCTTATCGTTTAAATAAACAGAATAACGTTATTTATCAATGAGTTAATTATGGCGATTTTTCACTAAAAAGCCGAATGAGAATTTTTCCCAACAGACATAACCTGTCAATCTCCTAAGTTAAACTCCCTCACTTCTTAATTTCCTAACGTCTGTTATTGAGAGCAATACGTTATGTTTCAGACCAACCGAAAATATGACCGCATGGCTGTGCGACTCTCTGC